>CAIPFK010000028.1 GCA_903864315.1 uncultured Burkholderiales bacterium
CCCTTGTTGTCAATCACAAAGGGCCGGCCCATGGTCTCGCTCAAGCGTTGTGCCAAAATCCGTCCCGCTGCATCCACGCCTCCTCCAGCGGGAAACGGCAAAATCACTCGAACCGGTCCTTTTGGATACGATGGGGCCACCAAGGGTGCTGGGCCCAAGGTTTGTGCCTGCACGGCTTGAAGACCCGAGAGCCCCAAGGCGAAGAGCAGCAGCCCTGCGCTCCTCCAAGACAGGGCGACCAGGGCCAACACTCTTGCCGCTGGGCTGGGGGGGTGGCGAGCATCCGTTCGACAAGTCTTCAAGTGAGGTCTCCAAGGTTGGGGGTTTTTCAATTTAGCAGAACTTGACTGCGCGCGCATCAGTGCTTGCGAGTGTTTTTTGATTTGCAATAAGACACAGGGTAATTGACGTGGATTTGTTTACATAATTACGAGACAATGGTGAGCTTTGAAATGGTCTGATTTCTCTCAAAAGACCCACTCGCTTTTTTATCCCATCCTTTATAAAGAACACTACAGATGACCGCTTCCATCAAGATCATTGCTTTTCCAGGTGCTCCCAATTTGCCCGTCTTTGCCGCCATTGAGCATGGCTTTTTTGACAAGCATGGTGTGCACGTGAGCTTGACCACGACACCGAGTTCGGTCTACCAAATTCAAGCCTTTCATGCTGGAGAGTTCGATTTGGCCTTCACCGCCTTTGACAACATCGTGGCCTACCAAGAGGGCCAAGGGGCGGCCCAGCTTGAAGGGGCCAGTGACTTTTGTGTGGTGATGGGGGCCACGCAAGTGGAGTTGAGCGCGGTGATGAGCGCAGAGATCAAAACCGCACAGGACATCAAAGGCAAGAGCTTGGCGCTTGACGCCGTGGGCACGGGATTCGCCTTCGTGCTCTATGACATGCTCGAGCAACTCGGACTGCATCTGAACGACTATAGCCGTGTGCCCGTGGGCGCGACGCCCGAGCGCTGGCAGTCCGTCAAGGACGGTCAGCACGTGGGCACGATCACGATCGAGCCCTTCACGAGCATTGCCAAGGCGGCGGGCTTTCATGTGCTCAGACAAAGCACCGAGTCCTTTCCCGTGTACCAAGGTGGAATCGTGGCGGCCAAGCGTCAATGGGCTCAACAGCACTCAGTGGCTGTCCAATCCTTCATCAAGGGCTATCTCGAGGGCTTGGCTTGGACGCTGGAGGAGAACAATTCCAGTCAAGCGCAGGCGTTGCTGATGCGCGAGATGCCAGAGATCAAACCAGGCGTGGTGGCCGCTGTCATGAAAAGCCTCACCTCGCCGCGCTCAGGCTTGACCCCCCAAGGGGCGGTGTTGCCCGAGGGCATGAACGTGGTGCTGAATTTGCGCAGCAAGTACGGTCGCGACAAAACGGTGCTCAACGACATTGACAAGTACCTTGATTTGAGCCACTACCATGCAGCCACGGCATGAACGATTTGAAGCTCAAAGCGGTGGGCATGCCACTGCAAAGAAAAGAAGACATTCGCTTGATGAAAGGCGAGGGACGCTTTAGCGATGACCAAACGATGCCGGGCCAGGTCTGGGCCTGGATGGTGAGATCCCCCCACCCACATGCCAAGATTGTGCGCATCGACAAATCCAGTGCCTTGGCCATGCCAGGCGTGCTGGGGGTGTTCACTGGACAAGACTGCTTGGACACAGGGCTCTTGCCCATCAACCACAGCCCAGTGCCCGCCACGCAATACGACATCAAGCTTCGAGGCCGTGGCAACACAGACGTGTTTGTTGGGCGCCATCATTTGTTGCCCGCTGACAAGGCGCGATTTGTTGGCGAAGCCGTGGCCATGGTGGTGGCCACCACGCGAGAGGAAGCATTTTTGGCGTCCCTGTCGGTGGAGGTGGAGTATGAGGTGCTGCCATTTGTGATCGACACCGAGCTGGCCGCTCAGGCGCACTCACCACCCGTTTGGGAGGAGTTGGAGGACAACGTTTTGGTGGACTCGACCTACGGGGACCCTGAGGGCGTTGACGCGGCGTTTGCCAAGGCCGCTCATGTGGTGAGTTTGAAGACCCACATCCAACGCGTGACCGCGGTCACCATGGAGCCACGTGCCGCTTTGGGGTTTTATGATCCGCTCAGCCAGCGTTACACCCTCTATGCGGGTTCGGGCTCGGCGGTTCGTCAACAGCGAGAGCTCGCCAGTGTTCTTGGCATTGAGCCCCAGCACTTGAGGGTACTCTCCTTGGACGTGGGGGGCAATTTTGGCTCTCGCAACCGGGTGTATGTGGAGTTTGGCCTGGTCTTGTGGGCCTCCCAATGCGTGGGCCGTCCCGTCAAATTTCGCGCTGATCGCAGCGAGTCGTTCTTGAGCGATTATCAAGGCCGGGACTTGGTGACGAGCGTGAGTTTGGCCCTGGACGAGACGGGCCAATTCTTGGCACTGAAGGCCGACAACATCAGCAATTCGGGCTACTGTTGTGTCTCGCTCTCGCCGCTCTCCAAGGGCTCGGGCCTCATCACCGGCAACTACGTCATCCCCTCTATCAGCTTGAGAGCTCGTGCGGTCTACAGCAACACCATGGCAACACAGGCGTATCGCAGCTCGGGTCGTCCCGAAGTGACCTATGCCATCGAGCGACTCATCGACAAAGCAGCCGCTGAGCTGGGCTTTGATCGCTTGGCCCTTCGCCGTCAAAACCTGGTGCGTGCCTCGCAAATGCCCTACACCAATGCGATGGGTCTTGAGTACGACAGTGGTGAGTACGCGGCCAACATGGACCGCATTTTGGCCCTCAGTGACTGGGCGGGCAGCGCTTCGAGAAAAGCCGCTGCTCGCGCCCGCGGCAAGCTCTGGGGGGTGGGATTTGCCAATTATGTCGAGTCCTCCATTGGAACTCCCAAAGAGCGGGTGGACGTGATGGTGCTGGCCGATCGCATCGAGGTGGTGATTGGCACCCAGTCGGCGGGGCAGGGCCATGAGACGAGTTTTGCGCAGGTGGCGGCTGATTTGCTCGGCGTGCCGTTTGAGCGGGTCTTCATCATCGCGGGCGACACCGATCGGGTGAGTGCTGGAGGAGGCACGCATTCAGGTCGTTCATTGCGGCATGCCAGCACGGTCTTGAGCCATGCCAGGCACGCACTGGTGGACAAAGCCAAAGACCTCTTGCACGCCTTGGTGGGTGCCCAGCCTTCAGAGGTGGTCTTTGATGAGGGCATACTCAAGTGGCCCCTGGGTGCTCAGCAATGGTCGTGGTTTGAATTGGCCGCATTGGCGCAGTCCTCGGACCTTGATCCATCCTTGAGAAGCCTCCAGGTGAGGACCGATCACGAAATGCACACCCCCGTCTTTCCCAATGGGGCTTGTGTGTGTGAGATAGAGATTGACCCCGACACGGGTGCTCTGACACTCATGCGCTACAGCAGCGTGGACGATGTGGGGCGCTGCATCAACCCACTCATAGTGCATGGACAAACACACGGCGGCATCGCCCAAGGTGTCGGTCAAGCGCTTTGGGAGGAGTGTTTCTTGGATCCCCAATCGGGCCAGCCCATCGCCTCATCCCTCATGGACTACGGCATGCCAAGGTTTGACAACTTGCCTGCTCTTCAAACCCAAATCGTTGAGGTGCTCTCACCGACCAACCCTTTTGGCGTGAAGGCTGGCGGCGAAGGCGGCACCACTCCTGCGCTTGCAGTGATCATGAGTGCGATTGAAGACGCCTTGCGACCCATTTGTGGCCCTCTGCCCTTTGAGATGCCGGCCACGGCTCTCAAAGTGTGGAGCGCCTTGAATGCCGCCCAAGCCCAGACTTTGCCCCATCGCCCAGAGGCATCTCAGTCCCGATAGACAGGGCACCACCAACCAACCCACCAACCCATCACCACGGATCAAGGAATTCAACCCATGAGCACGGTTTCACTCACTGTCAACGGCCAAGCCATTGAGCGCGATGTCCCAGACAACACATTGCTGGCTTTTTTTCTACGCGAAGAGCTCGGTCTCACCGGCACCCACGTGGGGTGCGACACGTCTCAGTGCGGTTGCTGCGTGGTGAGGCTTGATGGCACGTCGGTGAAATCATGTACCACCTTGGTGCACCAAATTCAGGGCTCAAGCGTGGAGACTGTGGAGAGCTTGGCCCGTGGCGATCAACTCCACCCGATTCAGCAAGCCTTCACCGAGTGCCATGCGCTGCAGTGCGGCTACTGCACGCCAGGGATGATGATGTCGGCACTCGATTTGATTGAACACCATGACGAGGTCTTGACGCCCGAGGTGGTGAGGTCTGAGATGGAGGGCAATTTGTGCCGTTGCACGGGCTACCACAACATTGTCAAAGCCGTTGTGCAAGCATCCCAAGTGATGAAGGGGGCGCGAGGATAAAGGCATCCAGGCATCTGAGCCAAAAAAAGTCAGAGTGATCTGCCCTCAAAAAACCGACCCCGACCCCGACCCCGACCCCGACTTTAATCCCTACCATTGAACCATTGATTGAGGACATCGATTTGTATCCCACCACATTTCACCGTGCAAAAACGCTAGAGGAGGCGAGTGAGCTCTTTGAGCGCTTGGACAACGCGAGCTTCTTGTCAGGCGGCCACACCTTGGTGCCCACCATGAAGCAAGGTTTGGCAAGTCCAGCCCATCTGATTGACCTCACCCGCATCGCCTGTCTGACGGGCATTGAACGCCAAGGCCCAGTGCTCGTGATTGGAGCGGCCACTCGCCACGTGAGTGTGGCCTCCTCACCGGTTGTGCAAAACGCCATACCCGCGCTGGCCGCATTGGCGGGCTCTATTGGAGACCGGCAAGTGCGCTTTCGCGGCACCATTGGGGGGTCTGTGGCCAACAATGATCCTGCCGCCGATTATCCAGCCGCGCTCATGGGGCTGGGCGCCACGGTTGTCACGAACAAGAGAAGCTTGTCCGCCGAGGAGTATTTTGTGGGGCTTTTTCAAACGGCACTTGAGCCAGGGGAGGTGGTCGTTGAAGTTCGCTTTCCGATTCCAGTGGCTGGCGGTTACGCCAAATTCCGCGGGGCCGCGGCACGCTACTCGGTGGTGGGTGTGTGGGTGAGCCAAACCCATGAGGGTGTGCGGGTGGCCATCACGGGAGCCGGCGATCAAGGGGTGTTCAGGCACTTGGGCTTGGAGAGTGCGTTGACGCACCACTTCAGCGCTGCGGTGATCAAGGAGGTGGTCGTCGAG
>CAIPFK010000029.1 GCA_903864315.1 uncultured Burkholderiales bacterium
GCATGTCCTGCGTCTCTTGGACTGCGGTCCCCATGGGTCCAGGTCGGTCAGAATCCACAGTTTTTTTCAAATCAGCATCATGGGCCGAGGTCCAAAGCCATGGTTCAGGGGTCCGTGACCGCCGGGCTTACCAGTGCTCACCCGAGTGCCCGCCTCAATGGCTTGCAAAATATAGCCCCTGGCCAGTGACACCGATGTGAGCAGGTTGTCTCCCCTGGCCAAATGCGCTGCAATGGCCGACGACAAGGTGCATCCAGTGCCATGCACATTTCGACTGTGGATTCGCTCGGACTCCAAATGTTGAAATTGAATGCCTGCGTCAGAGTCAGAATCGGTGAGCTTGAGGCTGTCATGAGTGGCCAACACATCCACCACTCGCTCACCCGGCAAATGGCCGCCTTTGAGCAAAGCGCTCTTGGCGCCTAGCTTCAAGAGTGCCGCCACTGCGTCGTCCAATTCATCGATGCCCAAAATCTTGCGCCCCAAGAGCACCTCGGCTTCGTCCAAATTGGGTGTGATCAAGGTGACTTTGGGAAACAATTGCTTCACCAGCACTTGCACCGTCTCCTCATTGATCAATCGGTCGCCCGATGTGGCGACCATCACGGGATCGAACACCACCCGAACCCACCCATACTGCTCAATGGCCCAGCACACCACGTCCACGATCTCTGGGGTGTGCAGCATGCCAATCTTCACCGCGTCCACGCCGATGTCCTCGGCCACCGATTGGATTTGTTGCTTTAAAAACTGCGCACTCACGGGATAAATGCCCTGAACGCCTTGGGTGTTTTGCGCAGTCAACGCGGTGATGGCGGTCATGCCGTAGCAGCCCAGCGCGCTGAAGGTTTTGAGGTCCGCTTGGATGCCCGCTCCCCCACCGCTGTCGGAGCCGGCGATGCTCAGCACCCGGGGGTAATGGGGATGGTGGTCGCTTTGAGTGGATTTGGCAGTGTGTTGCAAAAGTCTTTCCCTTTTATAATGGCGTGTGCACTTGAGAGCACAAGGTGAAGGACGATTTTAGTGTCTCCATCGCCCCTGGCTTGGGCTCCCACCTGAGCCCAGGGTTTTGGAGACGCCTTTTCGACACGGCAGCGTGCACGGGCCTCAGTTGGGGTGATCCAATCGAGGCTTGCCCAAACCACAGTCGACTCACACGCCCTATCTGCCTCACCTTTTCTTAGCTTCTTTGCTTCTTTGCTCATCCCCTTACCCCCCAATCAATCACCATGAATAAATCCAACTGTTTGGTGATCGGTGCTGGCCTCTTGGGTCGGACCTTGACCTTGGCGCTGGCCCATCAGGGACATCGGGTGAGCTTGTTCGAGGCCACCCAATCCGACATCCCCAACGCTGCGGCACCGGTGGCCGCGGCCATGCTGGCCCCCTTGGCCGAGTCCGCCATCACCGAGCTCAATGTGGTGCGCATGGGGCAGTACAGCTTGGAGCGCTGGCCTTCGCTATTGCAATTGTTGCCACAAACCGTGTTTTTTCAACGACAAGGGACCCTCATTGTGTGGCACCCCGCCGATGCGGGGGAGGCGCAACGCTTGAGCAGTCTCTTGCAGAGAAACCAAGCCCTGCTCCCGAGCTTGCCCGCGCCCCAAAGCCTCACTGGCTCGGAAATTGGGGTCCTCGAGCCCAGCCTTGCCAATCGCTTTGAGAGAGGGCTGTACTTGCCCCAAGAGGGCCAACTCGACAACCGAGAGCTCTTGAGCGCCCAAGAAGCAGGCCTCTACAATTTTCAGACGCAAGGCCACGTGCAGGTGCACTGGCAGAGCCCTCAAAACCCCGAAGCGTTGTATGCACAAGTCTGCAGCGGGGGCATGAAGCCCGCGCATTTTTGGCCTGACGCGCCCACCTGGGTGATCGATTGCAGAGGAATCGGTGCCAAAAAAGAGTGGACTCGCGTGCGTGGTGTTCGCGGTGAGGTGGTGAGAGTCCATGCGCCCGAGGTGAGCCTCAGTCGCCCAACACGCCTCATTCACCCACGCTACCCGATCTACATCGCGCCCAAAGAAAACGGCGTCTTTGTCATTGGAGCCACCGAAATCGAGAGTGAAGACCTCTCACCGAGCAGCGTGCGCTCGACCTTGGAGCTCCTCTCGGCCGCCTACAGCGTGCACCCAGGCTTTGCCGAAGCGCGGGTTTTGGAGATGAACACCCAACTCAGACCCACCTTGCCTGACAACTTGCCCGCCATCGAGGTCACCCAACCACACTTCATGCGCATCAATGGGCTGTATCGACACGGCTTCATGATCACCCCCTTGATGGTCGATTGCGCTCTAGAATGGATCCAGACCCAACACACCAGCTTGGCCCAACAAGTGGGCCTGCACATCAGCGTGAACTCTTGATTTTTTGCCATGCAAGTTTTGATCAATCAACTCCCCTTTGAGCTCCCCCCAGACGCCCCTTTGAGCCTGGCCATTGAGCGCTTTGGCATCACACCGCCCTTTGCCGCGGCGGTCAATTTGCAGTTTGTCGCCAAAACCGACTACGCCACAACACGGCTCAATGACAACGATGAAATCGAGCTCATTGCCCCCATCACCGGTGGCTAGAGCCGATGACGAGCCCATGCTTTGAATAGCCTTTGCCCACCCATGCTGCCAACCTAGACATGAACGCCCCTGAAGTCCACCCCCCCATCCAAGACACTCCATTGCGCCACGACCCCTTGGTGCTCTATGGCCAAACGTTTGCCTCTCGCTTGATGCTTGGGACCTCGCGCTACCCCTCGCCAGCCGTGCTCATGGAGTGCGTGCGCGCGAGCCAGCCCGCCTTTCTCACCGTGTCACTTCGCCGGCAAATGCCACAACAAAACGCCCAAACGCTGGGGGCCAACGGGTTTTGGGAACTCCTCAAAGAACTCAACACCCCGCTCTTGCCCAACACCGCGGGCTGCCACCGCGTGCAAGAAGTGATCACCACCGCGCAAATGGCCCGAGAGGTGTTTGAGACCGATTGGATCAAACTCGAACTCATCGGCGACGACTACACACTGCAGCCCGACACGGTGAATTTGCCCGCGGCCGCACAAGAGCTCATCAAACTCGGCTTCAAGGTGCTGCCCTACTGCACCGAGGACTTGGTGCTGTGTCAGAAGTTGATCGACGTGGGCTGCCAAGCGGTGATGCCGTGGGCCGCGCCCATCGGCACGGGCCTGGGCCCCATCAACCCACACGCCCTCAAAGTGCTCAGAGACAGACTGCAAGTGCCCTTGATTGTGGACGCGGGGCTTGGACTGCCCTCCCACGCTTGCCAAGTGATGGAATGGGGCTTCGATGCGGTGCTGCTCAACACGGCGGTGGCGCTCTCGCAAGACCCCTTGGAGATGGCCCAAGCGTTTGCGGGGGCCGTGAAGGCGGGGCGCTCGGCTCACTTGAGTGGGGCCATGACGCCGCAAACCGCGGCCCAAGCCAGCACGCCGGTGCTTGGAACGCCGTTTTGGCACCAGTCCCCCTGAAAACCACCCTCCTTCTTTCGTTGGGCCGCCCCCTCTTTGCACGGGCAAACTGCTCAAAAGTGGGTTCGATTGAATTCAAAACGCCTACACTCGCTTCATGATCCACACCAGCTCCTCTTCGAAGTCGCCCTGCCCCAGTCCCCATGTGGCCGCCCACGCCAGGCTCTTGGCGCATCTGCACCAAGATCTGTTGCCCTTTGGCTGGAGTCTGAGCGGATGGCAAGAGGCCACGGCGAGTGCTGCCAGCACCACGGGGCCCGCAAGCGTATCCATGGCCCACGGGTTGATGTTGGATTTGCCCAAAGATGAGCAGACCCTGCTACAAAACTGGCAAGACGATTTTGAGCACCATTTCGCAAGTTTGTCGGCAAAGAAAACTCACGCCAGCGAGTTGCTGCACCACGCCCATCAAGAGCCCGAGTCGTTTTGGGGACAAATGATGGAGAGTTGTCGTCTGGCGGCTGTGGCGCTTTTTTTTGAAGACGACGAAGCCACCTTGATCTCCGAGGCTTGGATGAGGTCATGCGCGAGACTGGGCCACTTTGATGCAAGGACTTGGCCTGATCGTTGGGAAGACTTCAGTACGATGCCTTTGCCGCAACCCTCCCACCCATTGCCTGCCCTTGGTTTGTACCCGGTGCTGCCCGACGCGCAGTGGGTCAACAAGATGGTGGACGTGGGCCTACCCACGGTGCAGTTGCGTTTCAAGTCTGAAGATCGCCAAGCCATCGAGCGAGAAGTGAAAGCGGCTGTGCGGGCCACGGAGTCGTCCAAGACTCGGCTCTTCATCAATGACCACTGGGAAGTCGCCATGGACGCAGGCGCCTATGGCCTGCACCTGGGGCAAGAGGACTTTGCAGTGGCGCCGATGGAGAAAATCCGCCAAAGCCCGTGCGTTTTGGGTTTGAGCACCCATGGTTATGTCGAGATGCTCCATGCGGCCAAGCACGCGCCCGGCTATTTGGCCTTGGGTGCGGTGTTTCCCACCACCCTCAAGCAAATGAAAACCAAGCCCCAGGGGCTTGGGCGCTTGAAGGCCTACGCCAGTCTCATGAAACCGTTCTCCTTGGTGGGCATCGGCGGCATCGATGAGTCCCAATTCAAAGCGGTTCAAGCGTGTGGCGTGGGCTCCATTGCGGTCGTGAGAGCCATCGTGGCACACCCTCAGCCTGAGGCTCAAGCACGGCACCTGATGGCCTATTTTTGAAGTCGTTTCAGTCCTTCATGGCGCTACAAGGTGACTGAGTTACTTTGTTATCGAATGACTTACGCACTTAAGTTATTTCCTTACATTACTCCCTCACATTATTCAATTACGTTACTTCCTTACGTTACTTACTGCAGTTACTTGCATTGCGTGAATTACTGACATTACTTACTGACATTACTTACTGAAATTACTTACATACATTACTGACTTACTGACATACATTACAAACATTACTTACGACAACTTACTTACGAATACTTACCTTACTTACCTTACTTA
>CAIPFK010000030.1 GCA_903864315.1 uncultured Burkholderiales bacterium
CTTTGGCAATGCAAGGCAGCACAGGCATATCATCATCATCCGCTTGGCAGCAACGCCACCAAAACATGAGTGCATTAAAGACTGCACTTCAAAGTGGCGACTTGGCCGGCGCGCAAACTGCGTTTTCAGCCATCACCGCCAACAACCCCAACATCAACCCCAATGGGCCTTTGGGTCAAATTGGCGCTGCGCTCAAAAGTGGCAACATCTCAGCGGCTCAACAAGTGGCGAGTTCCTTTGAAGCAGCACGGACTGCGGGTGGAGAAGGCGGCTATGGCGCAGGGGCCAGTTCATCGTCTGCCAGCACTTACGGCTTTGCCTCCACTTTTGCCACGGCCTTGGTCAACGCATTGTCGCAAGCGGGAATCGGCACCAACGCGTCGTCCTCATCGAGCACAGCAGCAAGCTCCAGCACAGCAAGCGCCACGCCTGCGGCCACCACCGATCCAGCGATTGCACAAAGTGTCACCGCTTTCATGCAAAACCTCTTTGCCGCCTTGCAAAGCCAAGGTGCATCAAGCCCCTTGAGTGCCAACACGGCTGTAGGGTCGACTGGCAGCACTGGCGCCACCGGTGCAATTGCCACCAATGGCACAACGACCAGCGCCTCATCGCGCACAGCGTCCACGGATCCCACACAGGTGGCCTCGGCATCGGGCAGTACAGCACCCACGGCCACCACAACCAACCCAAGCGCCAATCCACAAACTGGTCAGCAACACCACCGAGGCGGCGGTGGCGGTGGACACCACCACCATTATTCGAGCGGCGGCAGTGCCGACACCAACCAATTGAGCGCCAATTTGCAAGCCTTGATCTCGCAACTCTCAAGCACCGCCACGAGCTCGGCCACCAGCACCGACCCCATCGCGTCGCTCAACCCCTTGAGCTCAGGCTCAGACTCAAGCACGACGTCCAGTATTGCGCAAGCCATGTCCGGATCAAGTGCTGCCGCAAGCACAGCACCAGTGAGTCAATTGCAACAAAGTTTCAGCAACCTGGCCAGTACCGCTGGCAGCTCAACTTCCTCCAATTCGTTATTGAGCTTTTTGCAAAACTTGGCGTCCAATCTTCAAAATGTGGGCACGAGTGGCGCACTCTTGAACCTCTCGGCCTGATAATAGTAATCACCATGAAGTGAGATCTGCGGGGATCTCTTTGAAAGCGCGGTGCACCCAGTGCAAAGCGCTTTTTTTTCTAAGAAAACCATCCAAATCCAATTCGCACAACAAATATTCTTATTAACAATAAATTCAAAAAAATGCTGGCGTAACAAGAGTTAATTTTATGTATTGAATGAATCACGCAATTTTCGTCTTAATATTTTACCCATGCTATTTCTAGGCAAATCACTTGAGAATTTAAAATGTTTAGGAGTCTTATATTTCGACAAATGCAGGCGACAAAAGTTATCCAACTCTTGAACTGTTGTTTGCGCATTGGACTTGAGGACCACATAAGCGTTAATTTCTTCGCCCCAGTAAGGATGAGGAATCCCAACAACTGCACACTCACTTATTGACGGATGCATCAATAAAACCTCTTCGACCTCTCGAGGATAGACATTCTCACCACCAGTGATGATCATGTCATTCTTACGATCAACGATATAGAGATAACCTTCCTCGTCCACCCTTGCCAGATCTCCAGTGATAAACCAATCCCCATTTGTGGAGTTGGTTGTTTCTACTGGCAAATTATGATAACCAGAAAAGCAATAAGGAGACGACACCGCCAATTCGCCCACAACACCAGCAGCTGCGGGCTCACCATCATCGTTTAGAACTTGAATATAGGTTGCGGGCAAACATTGACCGACACATGCTATTTTTCTGAGTTGGTCGATAGGCCTGAGAGCTGAAACAATATTCGTCTCCGTGGTTCCATACCGCTCAAAAAGAATACCTTCGCCAAATTGCTCAATAATTTGGCTCTTCATGCTTTGAGCCAAAGGCGCAGTTCCCGATATCAACGCTTTTAAAGAGGACGTATTGTATTTTTTACCACCAGAATCACCAGAAAACAATGAAGCAAAATGGGTGGGAACCATGTATGCACTGGTCGCACGCGTCCTCTCAATTGTTGACATGAGATTGTGAATATCAAATTTAGGAAGGATTTCGACTGATCCACCAAAAAAAATAGGCACCAGCGCCATCAAGAACCCAGCACCATGGAACATGGGTGTGGTCGCCACGGCCCTGTCATCTGGGCCGTATGCACCATGCTCTGAAGCCATTGCATAGCAAGAAAGAACACGTCCGCGATGCGAGAGCAATACACCCTTGGGGCGTCCCGTTGCACCAGAGGTATAGGGAATTGAAAAGATGTCGTGCTCAGAAACATTGCCATCGAGCACATTGCTTGAGGCCTGATTTAACAATGATTCATAATCATCCCCAACGACAATAATTTGCTCTAGACAAGCCGTGTTTGCGGCGTAAGCCACCTCTAAAAGCTCTTGATCGACAAAAAGTATTCGAGCACCAGAATCTTCACATAAAAACTTAACTTCAGGAACTGAAGAGTTCGGGCCAATTGTTGCGACAGCAATCCCAGCGGATGAGAGTCCGCAAACCAATTCCATGTATTCAAGTCTATTTTTCATAAACAAAGCAACACGATCACCATGGCGAAGCTTCAACCCAAAGTGGGCCAAGTTAGAGACTCGATCAATCCGATGAATAAGTTGTTGGTACGTTAATGTTCTTAGTCCTTCAGTGATGGCAACTTTATGAGGAGTACGCCTCGCAGAAGCTCGTATTCCATCAGAGATTAAAATTGACTTCGATGCACCATTTCTAACTGCGGTAGACATTTAACAAGCCTTTAAAATAAAAATCATTCGTTGTTGATCACAACATTTTTTCAATCAATCACTTCTTGAATTTTGAATGAAATTAACAATATGACTCGCCTTATGGCTATTGTCAACATCAATCTCAAAAGCGGTTAATCTTAAATCGACATCTAAAAATTCTCTAAAGCATGGCTCGAACAGATCGTTCTTTGCGCAGATGAATAATGCTCTTTGCTTCAAGGTCAAAATTTTCTCAATCATCTCAAAATGAATCACTGCTCTCCATGAACTCAAAAAGTTGTATGGTTGCTTTAAGAATTCTCTAACCTCGCAATTGATCGTCTCTGGTTCTATATTGAGATGCTCACGTTTATGTTGGTGACTTTTTTCAAACCAAGGCCACCATAAACCCATATCTCTTCTCATGTGCCAAATACGCAAAAGATGACTGCCGTCCCAACTAGGGGCAACCGTCTCGAGTCCATCAAGCCACTGATCGACCCAATCCTGGCATTTATTTTTATTCAAATAAACTGGAGCGTCAAAAATTAAACCTGCAACGCGATCTGGGTGATCGATTGCAAATTGCGCAGCAACTGCCCCACCCCCATTGTGACCATACAAGTGGCACGAATTGACATTCAGCGTGGTCAGAACCGAAAGCAATGTGTTTGACCATGAATCAATCGTTTGAACATTCGTCAGCAACTCCTCAGATTCACCATGGCCAGGCATATCAAAGGTTATGACTGGAACTGAATTTCCAAGACGGCAGATCAAAGACTCATAAAGAGCCGATGAGCCAGGCAACTGATGAAGTATGACCAAGGGGGTGCTTGCAGTGAAGTCACCAAACGTTCTGATCAGTATTTGGGATCCATTGAGGTTGATATAGTTGGTCGTCGATCGACCAGTGATGGGTTTACAACTAGGTGCATCTGGAGCGAATCCTTGGGGTAAATGTCTCAGGAGAATATCTCTCTCGAGTTTCATCGCCTCATTCTTATCCCGATCAAATTTCTGAATCCATGTGCCTTTGGGCATCATGTCTGGGGTATGACCTTGACTATCGCCTGGCCTACCACCAAAACACACTGGAACCGTGAGATCATCAACCACATCGAGACCGCGATGGCGATACGCTGTTGCATACCCTATTCGATAGCCATCCCCAGCCTCAAGCATTTCAACAACTCCACGGTGTAAAAAATCCAAATCAGGGACATCTGCATCTGCACGCTTATCATCGCTTTGAGCATTCCAAGGCCAAAAAACATGTTGCTCTCGATAACGAAACCACAACCATATCAAATGAGCCCCGTCAAAGGTAGGAACAATTGGAGGCAGATAGTTTTCCAAACGCCTTTTTCTTTCCTCCAGCGAGTAAATTGGAAAACCATCTGTCAACACCATCGCGCAGTGCTCAGGGTGCCTTGCCGCAAACTCAACAGCAATTTGTGCACCTGTATGGCGGCCATACAAGGATATTTTTTTGATACCAAGAATATTGATTGCGTCCAACAGTGCGTCTGCTAGATCCTCAGTGGTCACTTCTTCGATCGATAACTGATCTGACAAACCAAAACCGGGGGTATCAGGCGCTATCACAGTGAAATCTCTACTGAAATAAAGGATATGAGGTCTCATCACTTTTGCTGAACAAGCAGAAGCGTGCAGCAATACCAACACAGGACCAGAACCACATCGATGGTAATGAAGTCGCCTGTTATTGATGCTTACAAAATGTTTGGTGATTTTATTTTCTGACATTTTCAATCAACTTAAGCCCAACACCCCTGGATTCATCAGACCATTGGGATCAAGCGCCTTTTTGATGCGCTCAACAAAGTCTTTTGAATCTGGGGTCAGCAAATTGAGGTAAGGGTAAAAGCGCCCCATTTGTGTATGCACTGCGCCGAATTCACCCATGATGAGACGCAAATGTTCTCGCATTTCCCGAACCAAATCTCTTGCAGGTTGATTGACCTTTCTGCCCGAGAACCGGTTCTGATTTCTAGGTGATAAATTCGTGATATGAATTTCGTCCAATTGATCCATCCAATAAAACATGGGTTCAATTGTTATATAAGCGCCTATGGTCGAAATAATCCAAGAGTAACTGACACCCACGGATTGCAACATACTCTGCTTATCTTTCAAGGCTGCTTGCAAGGCCTGCATGCACTCGTTTGCTTTGGAGAGTGGTAAGACGCCATGAATTGGAACCCAACGCTCGCCATCAGGCCCAACCATGCCTCTGATTGAATACGGCTTTGCACGCATGGTTTTAGGTACAAAATTGTCGATTTCTAGACCATTTTTTATACAAACCTCTCTTGCCAAATCCATTTGAGCATTGGCGATCTCCGTGGTCAAGGCTTCTGTGGTCAAGTGAAGAGACCAATTTGATTTCAAGAGCTCATTTCTACCCAGAGCCAGATGAGCGAGGTTTTTTACACGATTTAAAATAGAGGAAGCATCAGACGCTACTGCCTTGACAATTTTCAGTGCCTCCTCAGCATCGACCTTGGATGAGGATTTGGCCTTCAATTGATCCATTGAAAAGGCTCGAGAAACCAATTCACGCTGACGCAATGTGATCAAAGCGTCCATCATGTCCGAGGCAGTTTTGAATTGAAAGGATGAGAAGCAAGCTGGTCGATCTACCGTCAAACGCACAACCAAAGATACTTTTACACCAAAGGCGCCACAATCACCTAAAAATAATCCAGTCAGATCAGGACCACAATACCGTGAAAATGAATTGTTGCCTATTTGCGAAGCAGAACCAGTCTGAATGATTGATCCATCGGGCAAGGCCACGGTCAAACCAATAAAATGCTCTAGCCCGCCAGGAATATTTTGTGAAGCAGTACCTCCCACGGTGCTATGACTGCCAGATATCGGACTGATCTGCGCGGCTCTTAAACCCAGTGGCTTTACGGCATCAGCAAGTGCTTCCCATGTCGTTCCAGCCCCAACCACGGCATACATATCCGCAGCGTTGATTTCGATTTGATTAAAGTTGCGGCAATCTATCACAATACCAGGCACGAAAGGAACGACTGAAGCAGTATAAGAAAGCCCCGCACCTCGAGGAACAATTGGGATTTTATATTTTGATAAGATCACAAGCGCTTTTGACAACTGCTCAGTTGTTTCAGGCCTGAGAACTGCCTGCGCCAAGACGGCTTCAGGCCAAAGAAATATATCGGATGAAGCAAGTTCTCGTGATAGTTGATCCATCAAGAGATTATCTTTTCCCAAGACATCTATGAGCTCGTCAATGACCTCGCTAGATAAAGGATTGTTCATTTTAATTTAAACAGTTTCATTGCGTTATCACGCAAGATCTTCCTCAAAGATTCTTCACGAAAATTCAAATTCATGATATCGGACATGGCTCTCTCGGGATCGATCACCTTCCAGTCAGTTCCGAATAAAAATTTATCCTGGCCATACGTATTTGCGTAATGAACGACCGACTGGGGCCAGTGCTTGGGGGCATATGCATCACCAGCCATGAAAACATTGGGATGCTTCCAACATACAGAAATCATTTCATCTGTCCACGGATACCCCAGGTGTATGCCGATGAGATTCAATTCCGGGAAATGCATTGCCACTCGATCAAGCGTCATTGGACGACCGACATTGGGCAATCGCCTGTCCTTTTGATAAACCAAACAATGACCAACTTGCATCATTACAGGGATATCGAGTTCCGCACACCTGGAATAATAAGGATACCAAACTGCACTATCCGGGGCCTCGTCAAACCAATGAGGATAAAAATGGGCTCCCACAAATCCATATTCCCGAACGGCATGATCAAGTTCTTTTAGCCCGGCAATACCTCTGGTTGGATCCAATCCAGCCAACCCAGAAAAGCGGTCTGGATATTTATTGCAAATTTCAGCAACCCAGTGATAAGGAATTTCAGTCGAGCCGCGCACTCGAAGATCACCACACCTTGTGGCAATAAGCAAAGAGCGCTCTATACCGGCACGATCCATTTTTTCAAGATATTGCTCCATTGTCAAACCATTGCTATACGCAGAATCCAACCTAACTTTTTCCATGAAATTCTCATCAGTTGGAATTCTATTTTCCGCTATCGACTCTGGAGTGTAAATATTGACAACAATATCGATGACTCCATACCCAAGGTGAGTCTTCTTTGAATCAAAGGGATAAGAATGCTGAGGATTTTGATTTGAATGATTAGACATGTGATGGTGATGATTGATTGACGATAATTTTTAGAGTATCTTATAGCTAGAGTCTTGAACTCTATTACAAGCAGCCAAATGTTTTGCACTCATATCTACTGAGTGGCCCAACTCAGCAAATGCTGGCGAATTGATTGCGCAATCTGCTTTAAACAAAGGACAACGCGATCCAAACAAACACCCTTTAGGTAAGTTCAAGGGACTTGGAATTTCGCCGGTGGCTTTGAGTCTTTTCAGGATGACACTTGGATCTGGCGGCAAATTCGAGGATATGAGTGTTTGCGTATATGGGTGCACGGGATTCAAAAGAACATCACTTGTTCTACCTTGCTCCACCACTCTACCAAGATACAAGACAACCAATCGCTCGGTCATCAACTCAACCGTATCCAAATCATGGCTGATCAGTAAAAGAGTCAATCCTGTATCGCGTCGAATGTCATTCAACAATTCAAGAATGCCAGCGCGAACAGACAAATCAAGCGAACTTGTGGGCTCATCCATGATGAGAAATCTAGGCTTAGAAGCAATTGCTCTAGCGATGGACACTCTTTGAAGTTGACCACCCGATAACTCATGGGGGTACCTCTCCAGTGTGGATTTTGGCAATTGAACTCTATCTGCCAAAATCTTTATTTCTTTCTCACGCTCAGCACTGTTCAATGCTGTGTGCAATAGGAGTGGCTCACTGATGGTGCGCCCGATTGGAAACCTAGGATTGATGGAACCCCAGGGGTCCTGAAAAACAATTTGAATATCCGAGCGCAATGCTCGCATCTTTCTTTCAGGCAAATGGGTGATGTCTTGCCCTTCAAAACATATCCGACCTGAACTGACTGGAATCAACTTTGAGATCAGCAAGCCTATTGTGGATTTACCAGATCCACTTTCTCCCACCAACCCAACAGACTCCCCAGTATTAATTTTCAAACTCACATTGTCAACCGCAAGCACTTTATCAAAACCTGCAGAGGGAAAGGTTTTAGTCAGCTCACAAATTTCAATCAGAGGTTTATGCATTTAAAGAATGCCCAGGAAAATGACACCATGTTTGATGGCCGGAGTCTACGCTCACCCATTGAGGCGCGGTCTCACATATTGGTTGAGCTTTGTGGCACCTGTCTTTATATGAGCACCCATTTCCGAGATTGTATAAATCTGGTGGACCTGTAGTAATTCGCTTGTACCCGTTTTTAGCAATTTGTTTTGGAGTAGATGCTATCAAACTTTGCGTATACGGATGAAGTGGTTTTTTAAATACTGATACAACATCGCCTTCTTCTACAACTGATCCCGCGAACATCACTGCCATGCGATCACAATAATGTGCAACTATTCCCAAATCATGGGTGATGATTATTGAACTCATGTTATTTGCAGTAACAAGTTTTCTCAACGTATCCAATATTTCTGCTTGCACCGTTAAATCCAATCCAGTCGTTGGTTCATCCGCAATGACCAACTTCGGTGAATTGATCAAACTCGCAGCAATCAAAACTCGTTGCGCCATACCGCCCGATAATTCGTGTGGCCATGCACTCATTCTTCTCGTTGGATCAGGAATTTGAACTTGTTCCAGCATGTTCAATGCGCGTGCATAAGCATCTGAACCGCTAGCCGTACCATGCTCAACTTGCATTCGAATGAGTTGATCCCCAATTCGAGTTGTTGGGTCTAGCGATGTTTTTGGCGACTGCGGAATCAGGGTAATCTGCTTACCCCTGACGGAAGAAGTCTCGTGATCATGGACCCGAATATCTTCACCATTGAAAAGGATTCGCCCTTTGACAATTTTCGCAGGCGGTCTAAGTAAGCCCAGAATTGAGTTTGCAGTCAGTGATTTGCCAGCACCTGTCTCGCCAACAATTCCCATGACCTGACCGGCTTCAAGACTGAAAGACACGCCGTTCAAGGCCTTGGCCGTTATCAATTGATTATCGATACCTCTGGATATAAAGTGAACGTGCAAATTCTCGATTGAAATTAAGCTCATTTACCAACGCTCCTGCGCCTTGGATCCAAAATATCGCTGAGTCCATCGCCCAGCAGATTAAATCCCAACACCAACAACATCAATGCGACACCGGGAAATAATGCGACCCACCATTCACCAGTGATGACGTACTCAGCTCCTTGTCGAATCATTGCTCCCCATTCCGGAGTAGGAGCTTGAATGCCCACCCCTATGAATGCCAAGGTTGCACTAATTCTGACGGCCCAAGCCATCCTCATCGGTAATTGTGCCGTTGCCCCCAATATGGCGTTTGGAAGGATGTGTACAAACATGACCCTCCACGCGGGATTTCCCATCGCTATTGCTGCCATGACAAACGTTGAAGACCTGAGTGCCAAGACTTCTGCCCGGACAACCCTTGCAAATATGGGGCTATCGAGCACACCGATCACCAGAACCATGCTCGTGAGGCTTTGCCCCATGGCCGCCACAACGGCCAACGCCAAGATGATTGTTGGAAATGAGCGCAATACATCAAGTATTCTCAGTAAAACCTCATCGATAAAACCGCCTCTGTATCCAGCAACCAGACCCAGGGGCACGCCAATTGATATCATGATAAGACCAGCAGGAATTGAAATCCCAAAGGCATATCTGCAACCATGCAACACTCTGGAAAAGACATCCATTCCGTTTCCATCTGAACCAAAGAGGAATCGACCACCGGGAGGATTTAAGACATTGTAGGAAAAAGATTGGGTTGGAGAATGCGGTGCAATAAAGTCAGCCAGCAATGCCAACAACAAAAACAAGCCGACAATGGAAAAACCCACCGCAAACGTTGGACTTCTCCTTGAGATGCCCAAGGAATAATTCACAAATTTGACGACAGCAGACGAATCCTTTTTAGTGAACATAATGCAATTCAGTTGCGTGGCTCAAGCAACAGTACCATGAGATCAATCACCATAAAAATCAACATCGAGCACAACGCCAGTGTCAAAACATATCCCTGGACAACAGCGAAGTCGCCAAGCAAAATTGCATTCAATCCCCATTGACCCAGACCACTGAGAGAAAAAATGTATTCGATCAAAGCTGCAGCCGCCAGCAGTGAGGTCAACTCTGAACCCAAAAAAGTCAAAAGAGGCCCCGCAGCATTTCTGAGTGCAATATTTTCAATCGTTTTTTTGGAAAAACCATTGGCTCGTGCATATCTCACATAGTCACTGCCCGCGATCTCAATCATGATTGCTCTGGTTTGCTTAATGATGGGGGCCGCAGCTAGCAAAGCAAAACACATGACGGGCAAGGCCAAGTGCGACAATGCCGAGCCAAGCGCATTCCAGTTGCCCTCTAAAAGGCAATCAATCAACACACTGCCAGTGACAACTGCTGGTGTGACCACATCTACGCCAAGGCGGCCCATCGGTGCAGGCGCCCATCTCAAGAGGTAGAAGAAAACGAAGATGGCCATCAACCCCAACCAATAAGTGGGCATTGAAAAGCCTGCAAGTGAACCAAACCTGGTCAATTGATCGAACCATCCATTGGGTTTGAATGCCGATCGCATTCCTATGGGCACGCCAATTAAAGCAGCAAGGCCGACTGACAAAAAGACAAGCTCAAGGGTAGAAGGGAATAATTGCTTGATCTCAGATAAAACAGGTATGCCCCCCTGCCAAGAAACGCCTAGGTCGCCTTGGACTACAAGCAGTACATAATTGAAAAACTGCTTGAGAAGGGGTTGATCAAGTTGAAGCTGGGTACGAATAGCACTGAGCATGGCTGAATCAGCGACCGGTCCAGCAATCATCGCCACTGGATCTTGGCCACCAATTCGAATCAACATGAAAGTCAAAAAGACAATCCCCAATATCACGGGAATTGAGACGACAAGCCTGACCAATAAAAACCGAATAATCCGACTTCTTCGCGTGGCACTCATGAACTGCAATTCAAGTCCTTCCAGACCAAACGATTATGAGGCTTCCAGAGATAGCCCTTCATACAAGATGCAAAAACCTCATGCGTGCCGGGCAGGAAAGTTTCAATAAAGGTTGCCGAATCGGCCTGCAAGTTTTGCGCTTGTTCAATCAGTGACAACCACCTTTTTTCCTCGCGTTCAATGGCTGATGCATCAATGAGTTTATCCATGGCGGCATCACAATTTGCATTCACATTGGATGAGCCCTTGCAGTGTGCAGTCAGAAACATGTTGTAGGATGGATCAGGCACAAAACTTGATGTTAAATGTGTCAAGAAGGGAACAGTCCAGACGTTGATGGTTCTTCTTGCCAACATCTCAGTCGATGGTATTTTTTTAGGCGTTACACGAATACCGGCCTTGGCCAAAGAGGCTTGCATTTGCAGCACCAACGGCTCTTCCCACCACCAATTGGTGCTGTATTCCAAGGTCACATCAACCCCATTGGGATAACCCGCTTCGGTGAGGAGTTGCTTTGCTTTGTTATAGTCAGTCTCATACTTGTATGCGTTGACTGCACCCGCAATAGGGGAGTTGAGCATCGAGCGTGATCGAGTGCCTTGCCCTAAAAACACAGCCTCACCAATCGCGGCGTAATCCGTTGCATAAGCTACAGCTTGTCGAACCTTGACCTTGTCAAAGGGTGGATAGCGTGGATTCATCCTGACTGTTGCTCCTCCAAATCCAGGAACGCTTTCGACCTTCACGGCAGGATCAGTGCGCAAGACAGTCAATTGCTGGAAAGGAATTTGTTCGGCATATTGAACTTGCCCCGTTCTTACCAGAGCAACGCGTGTTGCTGGAGAGGGCACCTCTCGCCAGATAATTTTTGAGTAATACGGTTTTTTAAAGAAGTAATTGGGATTCACAACAAACACGGCCTGCTGGCCAGATTGAAGTGACTGCAAATGATACGGACCAAATCCGGCCGAATTCAACGACAACCATTTTGTGGCATAAGGATCATCGGGTGTTGCATGTTTTTTTGCTTCAACTGAATCAAAAATTGCTGGCAAGTGAAGCGTCAAAGCACCCAGAAAAATTCTATTGGCATCACTCAACTGAAATCTCACCTCGTATTTTGACGCGGCCTCTACTTTTTCTATTCTGCCCACAGAAGCCATGAATTGACCTGTGCGCTTTTGTAGCGCAGATTTCTCATACGTCCAAACAATATCTTGCGCCGTTAACTCATTGCCAAACGGGCTGCGAATTCCATGTTTGAGCTTGAATAGATATTTTTTCCCGTCAGGAGATACTGTCCAACTTTCTGCCAAATGGGGTTGAATCTTACCTGGGTCCACTTCCAATTTACCATTTGATCCAACTCGAGTGCCATAGCTTGTCAAGCCCTCGTACAAATTCACCGTTGCTTCAATTTGACCAGGAACCCAAATGTCTGGATCCACCCCCTTGGGAGTTGAATTCATTGCGATTACCAAAGTTTTTTCTTGGGCCCACACTGTTGGAAAAATATTCAATGCCACGATCAGAAGTAGCGTTAAAACAGAGCCTTGCTTTTTCATCATGATATTCCTGGAATGTGATTCAATATTTAAATTGTTAATAATGGTGATTTTTATGTTCAATTGTCGCAAGTCAAGGAATTATTTTTAAAAATCCTTTTTTATTTCTAAAAAATATTTATCACCCATTCCTTGGCTTTTTTTCTTTATGTTTTTTTATATGCAACATTGGTTTCAATGTTGAATTTCAACCTATTTTTCAAACATCTTCACCATAGCATATTTTTCAACGCCTGGGTGACACAGGATTGCCTTCATCGCGATTTCAAAAATGCGATCAGATGATTTTCTCGGCCCTGAGTTCGTCAATGGCCGCTTTCGAGTAACCCAGTTGGACCAAGACTTCGTCGGTGTGCTCTCCTAGGAGTGGTGAGCGCGTGACTTCGGTGATGCTGTCAGAGAGTTTAATGGGGTTGCCCACACTCAAGTACTTGCCGCGCTTGGGGTGGTCCACTTCAACGATGGTGCCGGTGGCTCTCAAAGAGGGCTCCTCGGCAATTTCTTTCATTGATAAAATCGGCCCGCAAGGGATATCGAATTGATTCAAAATCTCCATCGCTTCGAACTTGGTTTTGGTCATTGTCCACTGCTCAATGCGATCAAAGATCTGTTTCAAGTGCGTGAGTCTCGCCGCTGGCGCGGCAAACTTGGGATCGGTGATCCAATCCTCTTGGCCAATCACCTTGCAAATCGAGGCCCAAACAGGAGCTTGGGTGATGAAGTAAATATAAGCGTTGGGGTCACTTTCATAGCCCTTGCACTTCAAAATCCATCCTGGCTGCCCCCCCCCGGAGGCATTGCCTGCTCTTGGAACCGCTTCTTTGAATTCACCGTCTGGAAACTGGGGATACTCTTTGAGCACTTGGGTGCGATCGAGGCGCTGCTGGTCTCGCAACTTCACCCGGCACAGGTTGATCACCGCGTCTTGCATGGCGGCCATCACGCGCTGACCGCGTCCCGTGGTGTTGCGTTGATAGAGCGCGGCCACAATACCGAGCGCCAAATGCAGACCCGTGCCTGAGTCACCAATTTGTGCACCCGTCACAATGGGAGGGCCATCATCAAAACCTGTGGTCGAGGCAGCACCACCGGCACACTGGGCAACGTTTTCATAAACCTTGCAATCCTCGTAAGGGCCGGGTCCAAATCCCTTGACAGAGGCCACGATCATGCGCGGGTTCAAAGCGTTAATGCGCTCCCAGGTAAAACCCATGCGGTCCAAGGCGCCTGGCGCAAAGTTTTCCACGAGCACATCGCACTCTTTGATCAAGGTCTCTAGCACCGCTTTGCCTTTGGGGTTTTTGGTATCCAAGGTGATGGAGCGCTTGTTGTGGTTGAGCATGGTGAAGTACAAACTGTCCACATCTGGGATGTCTCGCAACTGTCCGCGGGTGGCATCGCCCTCCCCGGCTTTTTCCACCTTGATCACATCGGCGCCAAACCACGCCAAGAGTTGGGTGCAAGTGGGACCAGACTGAACATGGGTGAAGTCTAAAATTTTCACGCCATCGAGTGCTTTGCTCATGAAGAGGCTCCTAAAAAAAGTTTGAAATCCAAATAGAGATTTAGGCGGCGCTGGCCGCAATTTTGGGATTGAGTTTGGTGATGCGTCCGCTCTCAGTGCCTGCTGTCTCATCAATCACTGCATTGATCAAGGTGGGTTTTCCACAAGCAAGTGCAGCCTCAATGCCTGCTCGCAATTCACTGGGTGTGGTGGCATGCACCCCCACACCGCCAAAGGCCTGCATCATGAGGTCATAGCGTGCGCCTTTGACAAAGACAGTGGGTGCGACATCGCTTCCACCACTTTGATTGACATCCATGCCGCCATAAACCCCATTGTTGTTGAAGACCACCACGCAAACGGGCAAGTGGTAACGACAAATGGTCTCGACCTCCATGCCACTGAACCCAAATGCACTGTCGCCTTCAATTGCCAGTACCGGTTTTTGGGTGGTGACAGCGGCTGCGATGGCAAAGCCCATGCCGATTCCCATGATTCCCCAAGTCCCCACGTCCAAGCGCTTTCTGGGCTCATACATATCCACAATGCTGCGGGTGAAGTCCAGGGTATTGGCGCCTTCGTTGACCAAGGTGATGTCGGGGTGTTTGGCAATGATCGAGCGCACCACTGAGAGCGCACTGTGAAAATTCATGGGACTCGGATCAAGGGCCAAGGTCTCGGCCATTTTGTTCAAATTTTTATGTTTCCGCTCAGCAATGCCTTGCACCCAGTCTTTGGGCGCAGGCGTCCAATGGGGTCCCATCGCTTGCACCATCGCTTGCACACAAGAGCCTATGTCACCGATGACGGGAGCCGCGATGGCAACATTGCTGTCGATTTCTTTGGGCTCGATGTCAATTTGAATGAATTGCTTTTGATGGGGCTCGCCCCAAGTCTTGCCCTTGCCATGGGAGAGCAGCCAGTTGAGTCTCGCGCCAATGAGCATCACCACATCGGCTTGGGCCAAAACATGTGAGCGCGCGGCCGCCGCCGACAATGCATGGGTGTCTTCCAACAAGCCCTTGGCCATGGACATGGGCAAGTATGGCACGCCCGATTTTTCCACCAAGGCGCGAATGGCCTCATCGGCCTGGGCGTAGGCCGCCCCTTTGCCCAAAATAATCAAGGGGCGTTTGGCGTTTTTGAGCAACTTCAACGCACGATCGATGGCATCAGCCCCTGGGATTTGCTTGGGCGCTGGGTCAACCACATGGATGAGCGAAGCAAGTCCTGAGGAGTGCTCCATCACTTGAGAAAACAACTTGGCGGGGAAGTCCAAGTAAACCCCTCCCGGGCGACCAGAGAGGGCTGCGCGAATGGCACGGGCAACCCCCACACCGATGTCTTGGGCGTGCAAGACGCGAAAGGCCGCCTTGCACAAAGGCTTGGCAATGGCGAGTTGATCCATCTCTTCGTAGTCGCCTTGTGCCAAATCAACGATCTCGCGCTCACTCGAGCCGCTGATCAAAATCATGGGAAAGCAATTCACCGTGGCGTTGGACAAGGCCGTGAGGCCATTGAGAAATCCGGGTGCAGACACGGTCAAGCAAATGCCTGGTTTTTGCGTTAAAAAACCAGCCGCTGCGGCTGCATTGCCCGCGTGCTGCTCGTGGCGAAACGAGATCACGCGCATGCCTGCTGCTTGCGACAATCGGGTCAAGTCGGTGATGGGGATGCCCGGTAGGCCATAGATCGTGTCAATGCCGTTGAGCTTCAAGGCTTCAATGACCAAATGAAACCCATCAATGGTTTTGAGCGGAACGCTCTGAGGTGTGTTGCTCTCTTGGCTCATGAATCAGGGTCTCCAACTGGATCAAACGACAAACAAAAAAGAGTAGGGAATTGAGCTTGGCCGCTCTCCACCCTTGCCTAAGAATCTCAATGCATGTGGGTCTAGCTCAACTCATTGAAATCTACTCATTCCACACTTTCAGTATAAACAAAAGTTGACTCGGCCCTTGCTCATTTGACTCCCCACCTGATCAGACCTAGTGATTACCCTAGGATGAAATATCCTACGGGACAAACAAGCTCACTAAAATGAAAGGCCTTGGGGTGCAAGACCCCGACAACGGGCTCGCTGTGAGTTGCAGCCGGCCCGGCATTTCTTTGCTACTGAGTTAGGGTGACCCCATGAAAATTGCATTGATCGGCAGCGCTGATTTCGGTCGCGCTGCATTGGAGGCTTTTTTAGACCGTGGAGACGAGGTGGTGGCGGTGTTTTGTGCGCCCGACAACCCCAAGTCCAGCAAACCCGACGCGTTGAAGGCTGGAGCCTTGTCTCGCGGCATCACCCCCATTCAGTTGCCCAATTTGAGAGGCGCAGATGCGATTGAATTGATGAAGGACAGTGGCGCTGAAATATGTGTGATGGCGTATGTGCTTCAATTTGTCACCCAAAAATTGGTGATGACGCCCAGGCTGGGCACCATCCAGTACCACCCCTCCTTGTTGCCCAAATACCGTGGACCAAGCGCCATCAACTGGGCCATAGCGCAAGGAGAAAGCGAGACCGGACTCACCATTTTTAGACCCAGCGATGGATTGGATGAAGGGGCGGTGATTTTGCAAAAAACGGTTCGCATTGGACCCGATGACACGCTTGGACAAGTCTATTTCGATCATTTGTTCCCCTTGGGTTTGCAAGCGCTCATGGAAGCGGCCGATTTGGTCAAAGCGGGCAAGCACCAAGAGCACATCCAAGACGAGTCCCACGCCAACTACGAAGGGTGGTTCAATGCGCAAGCCGCGCAGTTGCATTGGGGCTTGCACATCCAACAGATTTACAATTTGATTCGAGCTGCCAACCCCGCTCCTGGTGCTTGGTGCTTGTACAAAGGCGAGAAGGTCCAAATTTTTGACACGCGAAAACACTTGAGTCCCACCTTTGGCAGTGTGAGCGGTAAACCTGGTGAAGTCACCCACGTGACCGACACCGCCCTTTGGGTGGCGTGTCAAGGCGGACAACTCGAAATCTTAAAAGGCAAAGCCCCCAATGGACAAAAAGTCTCGGGCAGCGAGTTGGCTCAAGCCTTGGGGCTCACCAAGGGCGCATTTTTTGACCTCTAGAATTGATGTCTCCTAGGCTATGTCCATTTCCTATTGAGCCATTCCTTATTTGAACCATTCCCTTTTTCATCGTTTTCATCGTTTTCACTTTTCCCACCTCTCCCTTTTTTTGAAGATCTCTCCTATGTTCCAATTCCTATCACTCGCCAGACTCAGCCTCGCCGCTTTCTTGATCACCCCCTGCTTGGTGAGCGCCCAAACGACGAACTACCCCACCAAACCCGTCAAAATCGTGGTGCCCTTTGCCTCTGGGGGTGTGGCAGACAACTACTCGCGCTTTCTGACTGGAAAGTTGCAAGAGGAATTGGGGCAGACTTTCATCGTGGAAGATCGCCCAGGCGCGGGCTCCATCATCGGCACCGACTATGTGGCCAAGTCCGCTGCGGATGGCTACACCCTCCTCATGATGTCCAACACCCAAACCGTCAATGAGTCCTTGATTCCCAACAAACCCTTTGTGCTCACCAAAGACTTTGTCGGCATTGCCCCCATCAACTACTCCGACTTGGTGTTGGTGGTTCATCCGTCGCTGCCCGTGAACAACTTGGCCGAACTCATCAAACTGGCCAAGTCCAAGCCGGGTGAATTGAACTTCGCCTCGTCTGGCACGGGAACGCCCTACCACATGGCCGGAGAACTCTTCAATGCGTTGGCGGGTGTCAACATGGTGCACATCCCTTACAAGGGCAGCTCGGGCGCCAGAACCGACTTGATTGGCGGTCAGGTCAACATGATGTTTGATGCGATCACCACCATGGCTGAATTTGTCAAGAACAACAAAGTGCGCGCCATTGCCACGAGCGGTCACACCCGCTCAGCCATCATGCCCAATGTGCCCACCATCGCCGAGTCTGGTGTTCCCAAATTTGAAGCCACCATTTGGCTTGGCGTCATGGCGCCCAAAGGCACCCCCAGCGAGATTGTGAATAAGCTCAACCAAGTGTTTACAAAAATCATCAACAAGCCCGATGTCAAGGACCTGTGGGCTACGCAAGGCGCCTACCCCATGACCATGACGCCAAGTGAGTTTGACAAATTTTTGGCCGCCGATGTCAACAAATGGGCCGCTGTGGTCAAATCCGCTGGCATCAAAGCCGATTAGGTTGACTGATTTTCAAATTGCGGTGGATCTCACTTTTTTGGCGACCCTGCACGCTCAAACGGTGCGCTCACTGACCACTTCACACTACCGATGAACACGCCCTTGCACTTCACCCTCAACGGCCAAGGGGTGACACTGTCCTCGGCCAAAGACCCAGACGGGCACGAGCGCAGCCTCTTGGATGTGCTGCGCCATGAACTGGGTCTCAAAGCGACTCGATTGGGGTGTGCTCAAGGCCAATGTGGGGCCTGCACGGTGCTCAATGGCGAAGAGGCCATCTTGGCCTGCGAGACCTGGATGAGCGAGATGCAAGGCGCGCGCATCACCACGCTGGAAGGCCTGGGTCAGGCCCATGAGCCCCACCCATTGCAAGCGGCATTCATCCATCACCAAGCTGCGCAGTGTGGTTTTTGCACAAGCGGTCTCATCATGCAATCGGCGGCACTTTTAAAGCGCAACGCCAAGCCCACGGTCTCTGAGATTGAAGTGGCCTTGCAGGCGAACTTGTGTCGCTGCGGCGTGCACGAGCGGGTCATCCAAGCCGTTCTGATGGCGAGTGGTCAAGGGTGTCATTGCACGGTCCATGACACGAGTGGCACGCCATGAGCAACACGCTCAAGAGCAGCAACATCGCCATGGCGCTCAGCCCCTCGGTGTTGGCCAACCTCAAAAAATCCCCTCGAGTGCGCGATTGGGTGGACCTCTCCCCCTCAGGTGAGATCCAGATCCACACCGGCAAAGTGGAAATCGGCCAAGGCATCTTGCACGCCATCATGTGCATTGCCTGTGAGCAATGGAATCTGAGTCTGCACGAGGCCCAGGTGAATGTCTTGGCCGCCAGCACGGCACGCTCGCCCGACGAAGCCGTGACGTCGGGCTCCTTGTCCATTCAAGACTCAGGTGCGACGGTGCGCCAAGTGTGTGCCCATGTGCGCAAGCGTTGCATCACTGCCTTTGCACTAGAACACGGGGTTGCGATAGAAACTGTCCTGTGCCAGGGCGGCATGCTCCAATCGGGTGAGCAACTTGCACCCTTGGTCTCTTTCATGACTGACACCGTCTTGAATGAAACCGTCTCCTTAGAGCCTTTGCACGCCCATACCGCCTCCAATGCGCATCGCAGCAACACAGACCCTGAACTGCACCAAAGAAGTGACTTGGCACAAAAGGTCATGGGACAGTTCGTCTACATTCAAGACGTGGTCAAGCCGCAGATGCTCTGGGGTTTGGTGCTACACCCGAGAACCTTGAGGGGCCAACTCCTGGCTGAGCGCTTGGAGCAGTTTGAACATTTCGCCCTTCAAATCACAGGCGTTGAGCGAGTCGTGCACGACGGGGCGTTGGTGGGAGTATTGGCCAACAGTGAACAGGCCTTGTCTCGGTGCAACTCGTATTTGGACTTGCACACCTTGTGGGACGAATCCAAGAGCGCCATTCCCAGCGAACTGCAAAACAACCATGGCATCGCTTCATGGCTTCGAGCACAGCCCTTGTCGAGTCAGACCATCACGCAAGACGGCGTGACAGCGTATTCACCCATCAGCACCTCCAGTTCCGCCCCACTAGAGGGACAAGAGGGACAAGCGCCACATCTCCAAGCGGTGAGTGTGAAAGCGTCCTTCACTCGGCCTTATGTCCAGCACGCCTCCATTGGACTGTCAACGGCTTGGGCTCGCTGGCCAGGGGAGGATGACCCACGCCGGCTCGAGGTGATCTCTCACTCGCAAGGCATCTACAACTTGCGGCGAGACCTGGGACTGGCCTTTGGCCTTGCCGAGCAAGATGTTGAGGTGCAGCACCACGCCGGTGCAGGCTGCTACGGACACAACGGTGCAGACGATGTGGCCTTTGATGCGGCATGGCTTGCAAGATTCATCCCCGAGCGCTGGGTGCGCGTGCAGTGGCGGCGCAGTGACGAATTGGGTCTCTCACCCATGAGTTCAGCCATGTCCGTAGAGATCACCGCCACAGCCTCTCCAAGTGGTCAACTGCTCACTTGGGAGACCAACATCTGGAGCCAAGGCCATGGGACACGGCCTGGGCGCGAGAGCACCCCAGCTCTCTTGGGCGCGTGGCAAGTCAATCAAAACAGCCATGCCGCTCCGGTGTTGGTGGCGATCAACGCCCCCTTGCAAAGCGGGGGGGGCGCCGAGCGCAACGCCCTTCCTTTGTACAACATTCCTCAGTGGGCCGTGCACAACCACCGCGTGCTGAGCACCCCGTTTCGGGTGTCGGCGCTCAGAAGCCTTGGGGGACATGTCAATGTCTTTGCATTGGAGTCGGTCATGGATATGCTCGCGCAAAGCTTGCACATCGACCCCCTCACCTTCAGGTTGAACCATTTAAGCGACCCACGTGCACTCGCGGTCTTGAAAGAAGTGGCACGCTTGTCCAACTGGTTTGAACGCCGTGCTCAACACAACGAAGACCGCAAGGACGGCAAAGACGGCAAAGACGAACAATACCCACAAGGCTGGGGTTTGGGCTTTGCGAAATACAAAAACTCCGGCGCCTATTGTGCCGTGGTGGCCCAGGTGCTGGTGAGCGAGAGTGTCCAGGTGAAATCCCTCTTCATCTGCGCCGATGTAGGCCACGTGGTTCACGGTGATGGCGCCAAGAATCAAATCGAAGGCGGCGCGGTACAAGCCATGAGCCTCACGCTGCTCGAGCAAGCGCAGTTGGGGCTCGAAGGTGTGCTCTCCAAAGACTGGGAACACTATCGGATCGCCCGGTTTGGAGAGACTCCGCGCATGACGGTGAGCCTCATTGATCCACTGCATTCCCCGAGCTCAGGTGCGGGCGAGTGCTCCATTGGGCCCACTGCGGGGGCCTTGGCCAATGCGGTGAGTCAAGCGATTTCGGCGCGCATTTACAACATGCCCCTCAACGCAGAAAATTTACTGCACAGCTTGGAGTCCTGAGGCGATCGAGAGCCTAGAGGGCACACAGAGCATTGATAGGCACCGCGGCGCAACCCAAAGAGCAGCGCATGAATGGATGTGACCGATCAATTCATGCTGACTTGGCCAAGCTTCTTGATTGGGCTTATTTTTTAGGCTTATTTTTTGGGCTTCAAGGGCATGATCGCACCCAACAAATACGCCTCCCCCGACAGGATTTTGTAGGTGCGGATGTTCTCCATCTCTTGCAACAAATCCGCCGCACTGGTGTGGTGACGCGTGAGTGACAAGACCAAGTGCTCCACTTTCTTGCCCAAGGCATCGAGCTCATGGCTCAACGTTGCATGCTTTTTTTGCCAACTGAGGAGGTGCTCTTCATAGGCGGCGAGTTGCGCTTGGGCGGCCTCATCGGCCTTTTCCGTCTCCTGCTTGGTGGCTTTGGGGCCGAGCGCGAGATGAGCCGTTGAGTCATGCATTTGAGGCCTGAATTCATCGAATGCGATGAATTGATCCTTGATTTTGAGGATCAATTCATAGCTCGAATACAAGGTGTCAACGATGTCTTTGTCGCTCTCTTTGGTCATGTCTCAAGCCTTCAATGGTGAGGAGTCGGTCTTCAAAGCGGGGATTCACACTTGATCTTGTGCATCAAGCCTTCAAGTGGGGAATCTTAAAGACACGCTCTGCATTGGTTTGGAAGAATGCCATCTTGTCGGCGTCGGCCATTTTCATGGCGTCCAAAGTGTGCACTTCCTCGACTGCAAACTGGTATGGATAGTCCATGGCGTACATGACACGGTCCACACCGATGAAGTCTTGGGTGAACTTGATGGCGGGCTCCCAGGCGACACCCGAATTGGTGATGATGAAATTGGATTTCAAATACTCGCTGGGCTTTTTGCCAACGGGTTTCATGGAGTCGTAGCGTTTGGATTTGACCGTGGCTGCGTGCATGTAGTCCAAACGGTAGGCCCAAAACGGCAAGGCCTCGCCCATGTGACCAATGATGATTTGAAGTTTGGGGAAACGGTCCAAAGCGCCTGAGGTCATGATCCTCAAGGCGTGCAGGCCGGTCTCCACGCCAAAGCCATAAATGGCGCCATCCAACCCCGCTTCTAGGAAGGGCATGATCATGTTCTTGGGCAAGGCATTGGGGTGCAAGTAAATGGGGGTGTCGTGCGCTTCGGCGGCTTCAAAGATCTCCCAAAACTTGGGGTCTGACAAATACTCACCATGGGTGTGTGAATTGATCACGACCGAGTTCATTCCCAGCTTATTGACACCACGCTCAATTTCTTTGGCTGCAGCGCTCGGGTCCTGGGGGGCCACGGCAATCATTCCGACAAAACGCGTGGGGTGGCGGCGAACGGCTTCGGCCAAGATATCGTTGGCCGTGGGGGTGAAGGCCACCGCTGTTTCTTTGTCCATGATTTGCACGCCAGGAGACGTGAGGGCAATGACTTGCACGTCAACGCCAGTGTCATCCATGTGCTGAATGCGGACTTGGTCCAAGTCGAGGAGGCCGCGCATGATGTGCTGGGCACGCTCGCTGGGTGAGCTCATGTAAAAGCCCATCAGGTTTTTAAAGCCAATGTCCACATCCCCTTTGGCCAAGATTTTGTTGTAAATATCGAGCATTTCTTGGGGCGCAAATGCCTCTTCGGTGGCGATGCGGCGATAGGGGACTTTGCCGGGACGGTTGGCTGCTGGCATATTCATGTCTTGGTTCCTTTGGGAATGGTCTTGAAAATAGTTGCCCAATTCTATGACAAAGCTCTCCCGTGCTTTTAAACTTCACCCCATGACCATCCCAAGCACTCGATTGCCCCCAACTGGCACCACTGCAAGCCCTGGCAGCCATGTGCTCTTGGGGCTGGACGTGGGGGGCACCAAGATTGAAATCTGTGCCCTGCACACCTCGCCCCCCCCTGCTCGGCCTGCAATGGTCTACCGCGAACGACTGCCCACCCCCCAAGGCGACTATGAGGCGACCTTGGAGGTCATCCACACCTTGGTCACGCAATGCACCCAAGCCCTCCAAATACCTTGGCCTCGGGTTGTCGGGGTGGGGCTACCGGGATCACTGGACGCGAAGAGCCAACGCGTGCGAGGCTCCAACTCGTTGGTCCTCAATGGCAAGGCCATGGCGCAAGACCTCAGTGGCCGATTGGCTTGCCAAGTGCAGGTGCAAAACGACGCCAACTGCTTTGCGCTGAGCGAGGCAATGGACGGTGCTGGGCAAGGACGCGCCATGGTCTTTGGCGTCATCATCGGCACGGGGTGTGGTGGCGGTATTGTGCACGAGCAACGCATTTGGAGTGGCGCGAACCGTTTGGGTGGTGAATGGGGGCACACCCCTCTGCCCTGGGCCGATCAAGAGGAGCGAGATCGCCCCCCGTGTTGGTGCGGCAAAGCCAGTTGCATGGAACGCTTTGTCAGTGGCACGGGGTTTGAGGAGGATCACTTCAAGGTGAGTGGCGAGTCACTCAAAGCCCCGCAGATTGTTGAAGCTGCGCGCATGGGCCACTCAAGTGCACAGCTCAGTTTGGCGCGCTACATCGATCGCTTGGCCAGGGGTCTGTCAGGCGTGGTCAATATTGTGGACCCCGACTGCATTGTCTTGGGAGGTGGCATGAGTTTGGTGGATGAAATTTATGCACCCCTTCAAGAAAAGCTTGCCAGTTACTCTTTTTATCCAGGCAGCCACACCCCCATCTTGAAAGCCGCGCATGGCGACTCATCAGGGGTTCGGGGGGCGGCCTGGCTCAGCCAAGAAAATGCGGCTTCTTGGGTGAACTCAATTTAATTTTGGGTTGAACACCCGCTCTTCTTTGGGGGGAAGGGCCGAGCGGTTGAACACCTCGGAGACAGTGGGCAAGCGCTGCAAATCATAGCTTTGACCAATTTGAGCGATGGCGTTGCTCATTCTCGTGTCCTTCACATCCCCCAAGCCAATTTCAGCACTCTCAGGACTCAGAATGGAGCTCTTGAGCACATAGATCATGCGGCGCTTTTCAATCTCTTTGTTGATCAGTGGCTCATTGACCCCCAAGTTGTCCACACACGCTTGCACATGGCTCACGCAGTCCTTGAAGGCGCTGTTGATGGCCCGCACCAAACCCGACACTGCTTTGGGATTGTCTTTGAGCAATTTGGCCGAGACCATGACGCCATTGGAGTACAAGTCCAAGCCAAAATCGTTGTAAAAAATCCAGTGAATATCTTTGTCAGGATCGATGTTTTGCGCCACCAAATTCATGTAGCTCGTCGCAGAAAACACCGCCGACGCGTCCACTTGCCCTTGCAGCATCATTTGCTCTTGAAGACTTGGCGCCATGTTGATCCAAGTGATCTTCTTTTCATCCAGGTTGTTTTTCTTGGCCAGTGCTGGGAAAAGCGCCAGGGCTGCGGCTCCGGCCGGAGACCCCAGGGTCTTGCCCTCAAGATCTTTGATCGACTTGATGCCACTGGAGGTTTTGCTGATGAGCGCAAAAGGTGCTTTGTTGTACATCATGTACACCATGACGGGTGCCTCACCGGGTTTGACAGAGGCGTTTTGAATGATGGCATTCATGTCCCCAAAACCAGCTTGGTAGCCACCGGACATGACTTTCATGACCGTGGCGGCTGAGCCGCTGCCTTGGTCAATGTCCACATCCAAGCCCTGATCTTTGAAGAACCCCTTGTCACGGGCCCAATAAAACCAGGCATGAACGCCTTGGATTTTCCAGTCAAGGA
>CAIPFK010000031.1 GCA_903864315.1 uncultured Burkholderiales bacterium
GAGCGCAAAAAAGCCTCTGCCCGTCGTTAGGCCAAGTCTCCCAAATTCAAAAAATTCGGGGTCTTTTCCAAATTCAAGAACGCTTGCAGCCAAACTTGCGCTTGAGCGGCACTGTTCAAGTGGGCTGTGTTTTTTAAAAACCGATTTTCTACTTGGGCCTCACTGAGCGCGCGCTCGGGTGCACCCCAAAATGTATCCGCTTCTTTGGACCAAACCGCGCCACTGTGAAGTGTCAAGGTCACCCGTGAGGCCCAGGCATTTCGTTTGACTGCGTCGCCAAAGGCCATCATGGAGATGGACTGACATGAGCCCAATACCTTGGGGTCCTTCACCAAATCATCATTGAACACGGACGCGTCGCTTGGATCTTTGTGCATGGCAACTGCCACGCAAAACGGAACACTGTATTGCCCTTGTTTGATATCTTGGGGGGCCCGAATATCGTGGTGACTGAGTATTTTTTCACCCACTTCAAGCTGACAGTGCGCGATGTCTTGAGCCGTGAAATTTCCCAAGCGCATCAACTCGCTGAGCGTATCAATGGCGGGGTGCGCCGTCACATGACAAGGATAGGCTTTGATACATATCTTGCGAGTCTCCCAGACCTCGCCCAACCCGTGGGTCAAGAGCGCGGCGTCGCTTTGAGCACAAAAACTGGTCAAAAAACCAAACCGCCCCTCAAGAATGGTCTCTGGCCCTTCAAAGCCTTCCTTGGCCAGGCGTGCCGCCATCACACCACTCTCCCCTGCGCGACCCAAATGCAGTCGCTTGACCTCGGCACCTTGTTTTGATTTGGTGAAAGCGAGCAAACCACCCGACAAAGAGCCAGCGATTCCCAAGGCATTGGTGAGCTCTTGGGCGTTGAGTCCGAGCACCACGCCTGATGCAATCGCCGCGCCGTAGGGCCCCGTCAAACCTGGCGCATGAAAGCCCAATTTCTCACTCGAATGCAAGGAGGCTGCACCAATCCTGAACATCACCTCGGTGGCCGCCACAAAGGCCTTGAGCAACGTCTCTCCACTGGCCCCCACCTCTTGCGCAAGAGCGAGTGCTGCGGGCAGTAGCGTTGCACCGGGGTGAACACCAGCGCCGGGCTTTCTCAAACTGTCCATCTCAAACGCATGCGCAAACGCACCATTGACCAATGCCGCTTGCGGCGCCTGAAGCCGAGTGTGTGCCAACCCCAAGAGTTGCGATCTCGCTTGGGTTTGCCCCTCTTGCGCACTTCCTCCTCCAGACTGGCCATAGGCTTTGGCAAAGCGCAAGACCGCTTGGCTCCAAGGAAACTGTGCGCCAAAGGCACTCACACCCAAGGTATCGACCATGCAATGCTTGGCGCGCTCGATGACATCGGCAGGAATGTCCTTGAGCTCCAATCGGTGAACAAACTCACACAAGGTCTGGCTTGCTGTTGGAATGGGTGCTGGAGTGGAGGTTGAACTCATCGCGATATTGTTCTGGGCTTGAACCATGTCATGGGCAAGGCTCTTCATTCACTGAGCAACGCGCATCAAGTCCACAATCTGAGCTGCATCGCTCAGTGACTCGACATTGAGCACGCTGTCTCTCAAACGCTCGATCTGATCTTTGGGCAAAGATTCAGCGGCCAAGCGCTCGAATTTTTTCACCACATCGGCTTCGCTGGCAAAATTGCGCTCACTGCCTCTGGGGTACTCGACCGTGTCTTTGAGAACCGTGCCGTCTTTGAGCGTGACACTCACTCTGACCATGTGTCGGAACTTGGAGCCCA
>CAIPFK010000032.1 GCA_903864315.1 uncultured Burkholderiales bacterium
TGGGCAGACCAAACTTTGAGTACTTGAGACTTCAAGTCAGAAGGTTCGGGAATATTCTTCAAAAAATTTCACGATTCCTGTGCTCTGTTCGTTTGCAAGAGATTGGCAACACCCCTTCAATCTGACCACAAGTCATCCTCTGAGCAAAGGTACCTGGATGTTTGATCGAGAATACGGTTCACTGGCCACTTTGGGCATTGTCGTTCCCCAAGCCAACACGACTGTGGAGCCTGAGATGGCGGCCTTGATGCCCGATGGGGTGAGCATGCTCATCTCCAGGCTCCAAGGCAGTCGAGTCGACTCACGCAATCGCCTTGTGCAATACCTGGACAATTTGGCATCGACCCTGGACGATTACGACACCGCTCCACTCGATGCGGTGGGGTATGCCTGCACGGCCACCTCTTACATCATTGGCAAAGACGAGGAGGAGAGAAGAATTGGTGAGTTTTCAGAAAAATTCGGCTATCCCATCTTCACCGCAGCCCAAGCCATCCGTGCTGCGCTCACCCACTTGGGTGCCCGCAAAGTGGCCCTCTTTGCCCCGTATCCACCATGGGCCGTTGAGGCCAGTCAGGTGTATTGGGAGAAAGCCGGTTTTGAGCTCACGGACACCAAAACCGTCTCACTCGACACCACCGACACTCGCCATGTGTATCGTGTGAGGACCGACATGGTCCTCGACAGCGTCAAGGACCTGAACTGGGCGCATGCCGATGCAATCATCTTGACGGGCACAGGAGTGCCCACGCTTCGCTCCATTGGTGAAATCAGTGCCCGCTCGGGCAAACCCGTGCTGTCCTCCAATTTATGCCTGGCTTGGTACTTGATGAAACAATTAAAGCTCGGTGCGAGCCTCCCGCCCCCAGGCCCAGGCGAGTCTTTGTATGGTGGCTGGATCGGGCGAATCCGGGCCTGATGAACACCCTCAACCGTTGACACTCCACCCATTAATTGATGAAGTCCATGCACCCTCCTCGCTTCAAATTCAGCTTTTTCTTGGTCCACTTTTTCTCGCTCGTATGGAGCTTGGGCTTTTTGATGAGCCCACTCTCGTCTCAGGCACAAAGTGATCCCTACCCCAATCGCCCCTTGACCTTGGTCGTGCCTTTTGCTGCTGGAGGCGGAACCGATGGAACGGCTCGCGTGTTTGCTGCGGCTTTGGGCCAACAACTGGGCCAATCCGTGATTGTTCAAAACAAGCCCAGCTCTGGTGGAATACAAAGCACGGCCGCGGTCGCAACTTCAGTGGCAGACGGCTACACACTGCTGTGGGCCAACACCACCACCTTGGGCGTTGCCCCCCAACTGATTCCCAATATTCCTTACGATCCGCTCAAATCGTTCCAACTGATCAGTCGAGCCGCCACAGGCCCATTGACACTGGTCGTGAACACGTCAGTCCCTGCAAAAAACTTGCCTGAACTCATCGCTTACGCCAAATCTCATCCTGGCCAGCTCAATTTCGCCTCCGCAGGCGTGGGAACCGTCATCCACTTGACGGGCGAGTACTTGAAGTCGCGAGCCGGCATTGACATTGTTCATGTCCCCTACAAAGGCAATGGTCCAGCCTTGATTGACGTGATGAACGGCCAAATACAAATGATGTTCATTGGACTCGGACATGTTGCGCAATATGTGAAAGACGGGAAACTCAAAGCAATCGCGATTGCCAGTGGCAAACGCCACCCCATGGCAACCACGATTCCAACCTTTGCAGAGGCGGGCATCAGTGACTTTGAGATCACCGAATGGTTTGGCTTGGCAGCACCTGCAGGACTGCCCCCCAATGTCTTGGAAAAACTCAACGATGCGTTTCGAAAAGCAGCGGCGACGGACAATATACGCACCGCTTTCACAAGCTATGGCTACGATGCCATCAGTGAAACGCCTGAACAATTCCATGCGGCTGTTGAACGCGAGGGTCTTCGCTGGAAAAGCGTGATCAAACCCCTTGGCATCAATGTCAATCAATTGTGAGAAAGTAAGAAAAGAATGACCTCCACCCTTCAAACCCCCATTCTCATTGTGGGTGCTGGGCCTGTTGGCCTGGGATTGGCCTTGGACCTGGGAACACGGGGCACGGAGTGCATGGTGCTTGAGATGACCGATGGGGTCATTGTTCAACCCAAAATAGGATTGATGGCGGTGAGAACCATGGAGATTTTCCGGCGCTGGGGAATCGACGAATCGGTTCGAAATGGTGGGTTTCCAAGAGACTACAAGCTCTCCATGGTGTTTTGCACCAGCCTTTTTGGCCATGTGCTCGACAAGGAAGATTACCCAAGTCTGGATGGCATGCCCATACCCGCCTGGTCCACCGATAAGAAACAACGTTGCCCACAAATTTGGCTCAACCCCATCATGCAATCGGCGGTGGAGAGGCAAGACTGTGTCAACTTAAAACTGCGCTGCAAGTTGGAGAGTTTTGAACAATTTGACGACCATGTTTTGAGCCAAGTGACCGATCTGGAGAGCCAAGAAAAATTCACGGTTCGCGCGCAATACTTGGTGGCATGCGACGGCATTGGCAGTGCTGTGAGAAATTCGCTTGGCATTGACATGCAAGGCAACGCCAAGCTCAGCTACTCCATCAGCATCTTGGTTCGCTTGCCCGGACTCTTGGACCTCATTGACAAGGGGCAAGCCGAACGCTACATCTTTGTCGGATCGGACGGGACTTGGGGAAACTGGACAGTGATCAATGGCACCGACCTTTGGCGCATGACCATATTGGGGACGGAGGAAAAACTCGACTTGAAAACCTTCGATGCCGCCCAATGGATCCGAAAAGGACTGGGAAGAGACGATGTTGACTTTGAGGTGTTGTCCATTCTGCCTTGGCGCCGCAGTGAGTTGATCGCAGCGTCCTATCGCCATCAACGCGTCATTCTCGCTGGCGATGCTGCCCACACCATGTCACCCACAGGCGGCATGGGGATGAACACTGGGATGGGGGATGCCTTTGATATGGGCTGGAAACTTGACGCGACGATCAAGGGCTGGGGCGGGCCGCGGTTGCTTGACAGCTACGAGGCCGAGCGGCGACCCGTGGCCATTCGAAATGCCAAGTTCTCCACCCACAATTGGAACGCATGGCTTTCTGCGAAAAACTGCGGCAATTTGCAAGAGGACACTCAAGAAGCCGCCCAATTGAGGGCTGAGATCGGCGCTCGACTCAAAGAAGCCACCAAAGCAGACTGGGAGTCCTGGGGTCTGCAAATGGGCTATGTCTATGAAGGCTCCGATCTTTGTGTACCCGACGGATCGGCCGCCTTGCCTGACGATTACATCCAATACCTTCCATCTTCAAGGCCAGGAGGTCGTGCACCCCATGCCTGGCTCCCCGATGGACGCTCGACCTTGGATCTCTTTGGAAATGGATTTGTTCTTTTAAGATTTGAACAAAATCATTCATCTATCGGCTCATCCCTAGAGGAAGCAGCCTCCAAGCTTGGAGTCCCGCTCGTTGTGGTTCAAATCGATACACCCGCGGTCGCCAATGTTTATGCCTATCCTTGGGTGATGGTTCGACCCGATGGACACGTTTGCTGGCGCGGCCATCAAATAGATGACCCAGAATCACTGATAAAAACCATCAGCGGCCATTGAGATCTAGAGGATTGGATCTACGATTGAATTGATGAATTCAACCGTCCGCTTGAACCTAATTGCCTTTTGCGTGAGATATTTCCGCAAGTCGCTCAAAACGTTTGAGTTCAGCATTTAAAAATGTTTGAAAAGTCTTGGCATTGCTGCCGATCGCCACAGCGCCATCAGAAGCAATTTGCTGTCGAACGTCAGCAGCAGTGATCGCATTGTGTGCAGTGATGGATAATTTGTCCACAATGTCCGACGGCGTTCCCTTGGGCGCCAAAAGACCATACCATGTGCTTGAAGAATATTCTGGCACACCCGATTCAGACACCGTGGGCAAATCCGGTAGCGCAATGGATCTTTGATCGGTGGAGACGGCAATGGCCTTGAGCGTTCCTTGTTTAATTTGAGGCACGGCCGATAGAACGCTTGCAAACATGAAATTCACATGCCCCGACATGACGTCCATGAGTGCGGGAGAAGCGCCTCTGTATGGAATATGGGTCATTTTGATGTTGGTTAAACTAGAAAGTAATATGCCCGCCAAGTGACCGGAACTATCGGTACCACCGGATGCATAGGTCATTGGCTCTTTGCCTTGCTTGGCCAAGTTCAATAAATCCATCACATTTTTAATGGGCAATCTTGAATCAACGACCAAAATAAAGGGTGCAATCGCCAAATGACTGATGGGTATCAAGTCTTTCACAGGATCAAAATTCAGTTTCATTAAACTGGGGTTAATGGCATAACTGCTCGAGACCAAGAGCAGCGTATGGCCATCAGGTGGACTGTTGACTGTGTAGGACGCAGCAATGGAGCCCGCCGCACCGGTTCTGTTGTCGACAACAACAGTCTGATTCAATTCTTTTGACATCTGAGAAGAAACCAAGCGAGCAATGATATCGGTCGCACCTCCAGATGCCTGGCCAACAATGATTCGGATATTTTTATTCGGAAAATCTGCAGCACCTGCAATTTGCAAAAATAAAAGTAATACGATTGCGCACGCTTTAAAATAGGTATTCATCTTATTTTCTGGAATGATTAAACATTGGCACCAGGGTGTTCTTTCTGGTATCTTGCATAGGCAAACTCGGGCAATCCTCCAATTTCAAATATTTTTTCAATCATGTGAGGAAATTTTCTAATTTTAATTTTCTCTTTCGATTTGACGTTGATCACACTTTCATCCAAATAATCCACTCGCAAAATATCACCATCACCAATCAGATTCGTAATGCCTGGCGCCATGAATATTGGAATAGCACGAGCAATACTATTGCGCAGGAATAAACGTGAAACAGATTCAACCACAATCGCTGCAATGCCAACCTCTCTCAACACCAAGCCGGGTCGACTAGAGCCACATCCAAAGTTCGTTCCAGCCACCAAAATATCACCAAATTTCACGTCCTTGGCAAACTCGGGTCGGTAGGCCTCCATGGTGTGAAGCTTCATTTCATCCATCGTGGGATAGTGATAGTATGGACTGATCGCATCGGTTTCAATCGAATTCCCAAACTTCCACACCTTGCCCTCGATCGGTTTAGTCAAATCAAATGTCATTCAAGATCTCCTTTGGATTTCTGATCTCACCGCACAGTGCGGCATAAGCGACTGACATGGGCCCGGCCAAATAGATATCAGCATTAAGGCTACCCTTTCGGCCCTTGAAGTTTCTGGTGGTCGATGAAATACAAACTTCTTTATCTGAGATAAAGCCAATTTTTGGTTGACAAATACCACATCCAGGGGTGATGACTTGAGCACCCGATTCAATCAATGTTTCGATCAACCCATTTTTCAGGCACTGCAGGTAAATGGTTTGAGATGCTGGAGAAATCAAAAAACGAACTCCCTTTGCAACCTTGCGACCCTTCAATACCCTGGCTGCAATTTCAATATCCTCATAGCGCCCATTGGCACAAGAACCAATTTGAGCCTGATTGATCTTGATACCCGCCGTTTCATCAATTGGCGCGATATTTCCAAATTGATGCGGCTTTGCGATCACAAATGGCATCTCATCGACATTCACTGTAATTTCTTTCGAATAAACTGCCAAAGAATCGGCACCTATAGGATCGTAGGGAACATCAGTTTTGCCATTCAAGTATTCTTGAACCTTGTTGTCAAATTCAAAAGTGGCCAGCTTTGCACCAACCTCAACTCCATGGGCCGATAGGCACATGCGACTGTCTAAACTCAACTGCGATGACAAACTCCCAGAATATTCAATGGACATGCTATTGGCAAAATCATCCCCATACTGACCTGCGAGATACAAAATAATGTCTTTTGCAATCGGATAATTTGGATTTTTCCCATTGAGTATGATTTTGATTGACTCCGGCACTTGAAACCATAACTCACCGTACAAAAGGGCATAGAACATGTCTGCACGAGTAATCCCATTCCCCCCCACGTTGATGGCCCCATAACTGATCGTATGCGAGTCATTGCCCACAATCAATTCCCCCGGACGCATATAGGCATAATCGAGCATCATTTGATGGGCAATTCCGGGCTCGGAATCATGGAAATGTTGAATTCCCAATCGTTCAACTTCTTTGCGAATCAAAGCATTTTCATCCGCCTGTTTTAAAGAAAGTGTAGGCTGATGGTGGTCAAGCAATACATAAATTTTCTCCGGATCCCAAACGCTGGGCATCCCATTCTTAAATCCCGCTTGGATAGCCATGTCATAAAGAGGCTCATTGGCGTGATAATGAAGCATGGCACCGTCAATCTTGGCTTCAACCACATCTCCAGCGTAGGCCAAATCACCTGTTAAATTTTTTCGACTAAATAATTTTTCAGCAAATGTCTGAGCCATGGTTAATTCCGATCACGATTGACGATTGAATAAAGTACGAATTCTTTCTTCTTTTGCAGCATTGATATGAATTTTTGCTTGCCGCTCAGCCTCGCTTGAATTTCTGGATTTAATTGAATCGACTATTGACTTGTGCTGTTCGAACGCATTTTGGGATCTTTTGGAATCAGCCATCAAACTCGGCCCCAACAGCCACATAGAATCGTTCACGGCATTGATGCTCTTGAGCAAAAATTGATTATGAGCGCCATGGTAAATGGCTTTATGCAATTTATGATTATGCTCAACCAATACCTTGTTGTTATTTTGATTTTTTTCTTCAA
>CAIPFK010000033.1 GCA_903864315.1 uncultured Burkholderiales bacterium
ACCATTCGCCTCAACAAAATCAAGTCTGAACAACACTCACGTTTCAACCACGAACACTGCGATCAAGCCACCCTATGCAAAACACATCCAACAACGATTCCTCCGTCGGTCTATTGAAGAAACTTTGGAGTCGATTTATAGAGGAGCCCCTTCTTATTTTCACGGCCATTGCGGTGTTGATATTTCTGGGGGATTATTTGATTTCTTTGACCAAAAATGATCCCAAAGCCATCGTGATCACGCCAGAAATTCGAGAGGATATCAAACAAATTTATATCAACTCTTTAAAGCGCGAGCCAACCCCGGTGGACATGAAGATATTGATCGACCGCTGGGTTGACAATGAAGTCCTCTACCGTGAAGGCTTGGCGTTGGGCCTAGACAAGGGGGACAGTTCCATCCGTGAGCGGGTGATTTTCAAAACACTCAGCGTCACCCAGGCAGAAATCACTCTACCCAAACTTAACGACAATGATTTGCAAAAATGGTTCACGGCTCATGAGGATCAATACGATTCACCGGCATTGATCAATTTTGAGGAAGCCGTGGTTTCTGGCAAACCGTCCAAGGACGACTTGACGAATTTTATAAATGCACTCAACGGCAAGGGTCACAGCAGCATTGACAGCAGTTTGGAGATTTTCAAGGACAGACCACGATTCACCATCGTCGATGGGTACGGAGAAGAGTTCACCAACGCATTGGAAAAATTGACTTTAAAAGAATGGGTTTCACTCGAGAGCAAAATGGGAACGAGAGTGGTGAGGCTCATTGGCGTGAAGCCAGGCGACAAAGCCAGTTTTGAGCCCCTCAAAACCAAAGTGTATACCGACTGGAAAAATCAAACTGCGGCCGAACTCTCCACCAAGGCGATTAGAGAACTTGGCAAAAAATACAAAATCATTGACCAAGGGGCCAAACAATGAGGTCGCCTAAATTTCTCTTGCTCTTGCTTTTATGTTTTTTGTCGGCCTTGGGGCGTGCGCATGAACTCAGTTTGGCGGAGATGAATCTCTATGAGTACAGGCCAGGGGCCTTTCAATGGGCCTGGGCAACGCCCCCCAAAGACAGGCCACTGGACGAAGTTTTCATTGTGCATTGGCCACAAGGGTGTGCGAGCAACGAACAAGTGGTGCAGTGCGCAAGCGAGCAAGGCATGAAGGGCACCCTTGAGGTCGAAGGTTTGGGAAATTCGTATTCGGCGTTGATGTTCAACATCAAATGGCATGACGGAGGAAGCCGGGTCTATACGATCACCTCAGCCCAGCCTCGCATTTACTTGTTTGGCAAAGCCAATGACGAACGTGAAGGCATAGAAATTGCCAAGGCCTACACCGGTTTGGGCATCGAGCATATTTTGACTGGGTGGGATCATTTGTGCTTTGTGATCAGTTTGCTGCTGTTGGTGGGTTACAAGAAACGATTGATTGCCACGATCACCTTCTTCACCATCGCCCACAGCCTCACCTTGGCACTGAGTGCTTTCGATATCTTCTCACTCAGATCCCCTCCCGTTGAGGCGGTCATAGCGCTCTCGATCATGCTGGTGTGTTATGAGGTTTTGAAAAAGACCGATTCAATGACGCATCGAAGACCCGAATTGGTTGCGTTTTCATTCGGCTTGCTGCATGGAATGGGGTTTGCGGGTGCTCTCAAAGAAATTGGCTTGCCCGCCCACAACAGCTTGATTGCGTTACTCACCTTCAATGTGGGTGTTGAAATTGGGCAGTTGTTTGTCATTTCCATCACCTGGCTCATGTACCATCTCTGGCGCAAATGGCGGCCCGTTGACTACAAGCTTCGAGATTCCATTGTGTACCTGATCGGTGGTTTTTCAATGTTTTGGACTGTCAGTCGTCTCTTAAACATCATTGCATAGGAAGCTTCCATGGACGACCCCCAAAATGAAATCTTTGAGTTATTTCCCACTCCTTTGATGTTTTGCAGACAGGTTTTGAGTTCCGCTGAATGCCAGCAACTCATTGAACACCCCAAAGCATCAGCAACCCAGGTCAACCACCATTCCAAGGACTTGACGCACACGCAAATATTTTTTCCTGACGATGATGCGTTTTTTGCCGAGGTGACCAGACGAATCAACGCCAAATTGGTGGACATGGGACACTTGCTATTTGGAGAAAAATTAAACTGGAGCATCAAAGAAATGTGGATGAATTTCATGAAACCGGGTGGTGGGCAAGCCATGCACAACCACTCCAATTCATTCATTTCCGGAATTCTGTATTTGTCGCCCACGGACCCGGCTTCACGCACCGTCTTCTTTCGAGGTTTTGGGGACCGTGGTTTTGTTTTTACCAACACGCACAAAGACGCCGAAACGGGACCCTTCAACGCTGAGAAATGGATTTCTCCTGAACCTGATGCGGGTGATATGGTTTTATTCCCCAGTTATTTATTGCATGCCGTTCCATTGAATCAGGGGGACTTGCGTGTCAGTATGGCTTTCAATGCAATCCCAGAGCGTTTACAAGCCTGGGGCTATGGCATCTCCTTTGCCAAGTGAGGAGTGGAATCTTGACTGGACGAGCTTGATCCGAGTTTTTTTTATTTTGGCCAATTGGACTTGAATTGGAGAGACTCCATCAAGATCAAACCAGGTTTTCAATTAAATTTTTATTCCATTGCGCTTGGACTAATGTTGGTGACTGACCACAACCGCGAATGCAGCCCTGTATAAACATTCAACAATTCGGTCTTCTGCAATCTTTGTTTTTGTCAGGCTGCGGCTTTGTGTCCCGCTGTGGTTGAGGGGATGGCTCGCGGCGCTGCTCAGGCAATGCGCGCGGAATTTCTTGGCGCGGGTTGGGTCCTTGTAAATTGACATTTGGAGGCAGTCCTGTAATGGGTGGATTTTTACCGCCCAATGGCTGCCGACCATCGCCAAGATGAGGCCTTGGTCTTTCGTCATTATGAATAAAGCCATTGTTTTGTCGATTGATGAATCGGTTGTCGTTCATATTGAATGGCGGCACCACCCCGTGAATTGAGTTGACGGGTGGCGCAGATCTCATGCGCCCATTGCTCCACACCCAAGATCCAATAACCGGATTTCGGCCATCAAAGACCCCTCCTGTTGCCCTCCATTGCGCAAGCAAGGGGGGTGGAGGTCGATGAAACTCAAAACGCCCGCGGTAAATCTCTCTACCTCCCACTCCGTACCAAGCACCCTCAAAATAATGCATGGGCATCACGCAGTAACAGGTCCCTGGGGCATCGATGTAGAGCGGGTAAAAAACAACGCCGGGATGGTCATCGTAATAAAGCGGTGCATCCACGATGTACTCTAGAGGAGGGACTTCATCGTAAGCCTGTGACTCGCCTGGGCCAAAGCCATTGTTAAAGCCGGCACAAGCACACAGCATCAAACAAAGCACACACAGTGAATAAGATTTGGCCATTTTTGTGCAATTCCTCAAATCACAGACAGTGGTCCATCTTAAACTCAATCTGTTTCACACTGGACAACTGATTTGAATGGGCCTATTCTTGAGTCGATCTAGGCTCAGTTGATTCATCCAGGACCGTTTTTTTGATAGTGGGATGGGGTCAGAGAACATATCACCAGCGATAATCCAATCGCTTTCTCTGCGTCGATGTCGGTCTAGCCCAAAATACAGTGGTTGACCTAGGGGCTAGTTTTTCGATGTCCTGACATTATTTTTAAATGGACAATTGATCAACTGAATCAGTGAAATCACTCCCTCAGCGCTTTATCAAAGGCAGTACATTATTGAC
>CAIPFK010000034.1 GCA_903864315.1 uncultured Burkholderiales bacterium
AAACTCTTGGTGGATCAACTCCATCAAGTGGGTGAGCCCAGCGAGCAGCGAGGTGTGTGACCCCAATGCGCGCCGAGCGTATTGGGCAAAGACCTCAAGTCTTGGGATGTGCGGTGAATCAAACAAAAAATCGCTGGCCTCATCAAAGTGCTTGCCCGCGTTGTATTCATAGTGCTCGCGAGCGACTTGCGCACTGGCCTCAAACCAATGCTTGATGAGAGGCGGCGTCTCAAGCGTAGACCAACTGCCCGCCATGATGGCACTCGGTGGTGAGAGGGCGCTCGATTGCATTTGGCCCGGGGGTGACCAAGCATTCAATTGTTCGTTTTTGTCGGGTGACCCCATGACTGTGGTGTCAAAGGTGTTGCGACCAAAGCCTTGCATTTGCATGGGCATTGGGGATTGAATCTGCGTTTGAGATTGGCTTTGAACTGGAGAGGCCTCAGCGGTGTTGTCCCAGCGCAAATTCAGCTGCGTGTATGGGCTCTGGGGTTGACCATAAGACCAGGTGCTCAGCACACTCTCGGAAGTGATGCTCAATTGCGCGTGTTGCGTGAGAAGGGCCAGGTAGTGGGTTGAATTTTGATAAAAATCCATGGACTCGAAGAGCTCGGTGGGCTCAGGCGCGATGCTCAAATGATGGCTCTCCAGACGTTGACAAGGCATGTCTCGGGGCTTCAAGTGTAAAAAATGCTGCGCCGTCTCCACTGCGGGTTGATAGCGGTAAAGACTTGTGTGGGTGACTTTGAGTCTCAACGCTGGCTCCCGAGAGCAAGGCTTGACCGCTCAACTGGTGCCATGGGGTGGGCCTGGGAGCGGACAGCTTGGTATTGCGTTTGAGTCTGGGTGGCGTTCAAGGTGTGGGTGAAATATTTTTCTCCAATCGCGTGAGAGACTTTAAAAATTTCTCCCATGCCCGCCCGCAAGTTGTTGGCCAATGCGTTCAAGTCTTGGCCCGAGTGCTCCGCAGGGTTGGATGTATTGACCCAAGTCTCGGGCTTGGGGACCATGGACGCCAAGGCATCGATCTCAAGCGGCCCACATCCTGCCAACTTGGCCAAGCGACCCCTCAGCGTTTGAGCAACCCAGGCCAAAGAGCGGGGGTTGTCGCCATCCAAAACAATCAAATCAAAGAGCGCCTTTAAGCTTCTGCTTTGCTGGTGTTGTGCTTGAAAGGTGATGGTGCTGTCAAAGAGATTCAAGAGGGTTAAAAAGCACGTGTCATCGTTTTCCAAATGCGCCAATCCACCAACGCTCAACGCCCCATCCAACACTTGCGATAGATAGCTCAGTCGCTCCACATGGCGCCCAATGCTGAGCAGTCGCCAGCCGTCATCCCTCACCATCCGATCGGTTTGGGCTCCCGTGATGGCGGCCAAGTGGTTGTGGGTGTTGCCCAAGACACGGATGACTTCGGTGAGCGGGTAGTGGTCGCTCTCGGACCAGCGCCTGGCACTCGCGGAGAACTCTTCTTGTGTGCGCTCAATGAGAAGCCAGTGGTCCAAGGAGAGCCTCTCTCGAACAGCCGATGCGGCCAATTGCAAGGCCCGCAGATTAAAGCCCAAACTCGTGACGCTGCTCAAGGCCTCAAGGCAGGCGATCAAACGCCGCTCAAAACGTCTGGGCTCACCCAAGAGCTCTGGCGAGGCACTCATGTCGATATCAATCAGACCTTGTTGATACGCCAAGCGCGAGATCCAGTGACGCCATAGGCCAGAGAACTGCTGCTCTGCATTGAGGCCCTCCAAGGTGAGCCTGACTTGGCGCAAAATATTTTCACTCCTCTCGCTGTAGCGTCCGAGCCAGTAAAGGTTCTCGGCGGCACGCGAGGTCACGATTCGTTTTTTGACGCTGAGGTCCAGCTCCGTGTTCATGGGCGCTGACGAAGCAGGACTGCTCTGATTTTTTCCCTGAACCCAAACGTCGGCACTGCTGCCGCCACGCTGCATGGACGCAACTTGCGCGCCTTGGGTGGCAAGCCTTGCCAAGCCGCCCGGCAAAATGCTCCACTGATCGTTGGGTTGGCGGATCGCAAACACTCGCAAAATGCAAGAGCGTGAACTGATTTGGTGCTGATCCCAGGTTGGCAGTTGCGACAAGGGCAGGTATTTTTGGGCCGTGTACTGGTCGGGTTGGGCGCGAATGTCTTGTCTCAAATGCTCCAAATCGGTTTCACTCAAGTGCCGACCCAAGACCGTGTAAGGCCGGGTGGGGCGTTGAGCTTGGTAGGGATAGGTGGGTTTGATCACGCAGTCGTTGAGTTGAGTCGTCACACTTTCAAAGGCGGCTTTTTCGCCACACCACCAGGTTGAAAGACTCGATAACTTCAAGGGCTCACCCAGCAAGGATTGACAAATGGCCGGTAAAAATCCGAGCAGTGCCGGAGACTCCAAAACGCCTGCTCCTGGCGCATTGGCCACGAGGACGTTGCCTGCACGAATGACTTGCATGAGCCCAGGAACTCCCAGGGTCGAGTCTTCACGCAACTCCAAAGGATCCAAAAATTCGTCGTCCAATCTTTTGATCAAGCCATGCACGGGCTCGAGTCCCCGCAAGGTGTTCAGGTACAGATGCTGATTCCTCACGGTCAAGTCCCGACCTTGAACCAAAGTCGCACCTAAAAACCGGGCAAGGTAAGCGTGCTCGAAATAGGTCTCGTTGTAAGGTCCAGGTGTGAGCAAGGCAATGTGCGATTGTGGGCCGTGACCTGACGCCTCTTTGAGGTGGTCCATCATGCTGCGGTAGGTCTGGTGTAGGCCTTGCACCCCCAAAGCGGACATGGCCCGGGGAAACAATCGCGAGATGATGCTTCTGTTTTCTAGCAAATAACCCAGGCCCGATGGGGCTTGAGCGCGTTGGGAGAGCAGTCGCCACTGGCCACTTGGAGACCTGGCCACATCAAAAGCCACAATGTGCAAGTGTTGACCACCCAAAGGCTTGACGCCTTGCATGCTGCGCAAAAATCCCGGATGACCGTTGACCAACGCTGGAGGCAATAGGCCAGACTTGGTCAAGCGTTGCTCACCATAAATGTCCTCCATGACCAGTTGCAAGAGTTTGACTTGTTGGGTGACGGCGCTCTCCAGGGTTTGCCAACTCTCCTCATTGATGAGGAAAGGAAACAAATCCAATGACCACGGTCGCTGCGGGCCATGCTGATCGGTGTAGACGTTGTAGGTCACGCCGTTGTCTTTGATTTGGCGTTCCAACTCCTTTTGTTTTTGATTCAACGATTGGACATCGCGCGTGTCCAAGTGATCAAAAAATGCTCTCCAATGGGGTGCCAATTGAGACGATGCACCGGCGTTTTTGTTGGGCTCAGCACCCGTTGGCGATTGAGTCGGGAGCGTCGAGTGTGCCAACAACTCTTGGTAGTGGGGCGAATGCTCTCGCACCAAGTCGCGGGTCGAGTACGCTAAAAACTGATCCAAGTCGCTCGGACTTGAATTCATCGGGCTAGGCGTCGAATCTGAGGATGGGAAAGAGGTGTCTAGCATCTCTTCATTGTCTCATGGCCCAAGGGCATCTGGCCGCACCACACCAAGGGTGCAGTTGGGTGTGTTGGGGCAAGTGAAGACCTCGGGCGCATGCAGTACAAAGCTTACACCCGCCTCAAATCCAAGGTCAGTGGAAACTCTTGGTTCACAGGCAGCTCTATCGATGCACTGGGCACATTCCAAGTTCCTGGCGTATGCCCCATTGGTAAAAAGCGAGAGACTCGTCTGCTTTGAGCTTCATAGGCATTGACAGGGTAGTTCGTGTAGTTCAAGCCGCCTGGGTGGGCCACGCAGTACTGGGCACCGGCGACGGCGCGTTTGGACCAGGTGTCATACAAGTCAAACGTCAAGGGCGCGTGAGCACCAATGGTCGGGTGCAAGGAGGAAGGTGGTGACCATGCTTTGAAGCGCACACCGGCCACATACTCGGTGCTCACTCCACTGGGGTGCATGGGCAAGGGGCGTTGGTTGACCGTGAGGGTGTAGCGAGAGGGGTTGAAGCCTTTGATGTGCACTTCAATTCTCTCCAAGGAGGAGTCCACATAGCGCGCTGTGCCGCCTGAAGATCCTTCCTCGCCCATGACGTGCCACGGCTCCAGCGCATTTCTAAGTGTCATCACCATGCCTGCATGCACCACTTCACCGATGGTGGGGAAGCGGAACTCAAAATGCGGTTCAAACCAAGCCGGGTCAAATGCATAACCTGCATGCCGCATGTCTTGCAAGACATCTTGAAAGTCTTGACGGATGAAGCTTGGCAACAAAAACCGGTCATGCAACTCGGTGCCCCAGCGGGTGACGGGGGCCAGATAGGGCTCATTCCAAAAGCGCGCCACCAAGGCTCGGATGAGGAGTTGTTGCACAACGCTCATGCGGGCATGTGGGGGCATCTCAAACGCTCTGAGCTCGAGCAGTCCCAAGCGACCTGTGGCGCTGTCGGGTGAGTACATCTTGTCAATGCAAAACTCGGAGCGGTGGGTGTTGCCGGTGACATCGATCAAGATATTTCGCAGGGTTCTGTCCACGGTCCATGGGGGCATGGCTTGTTTTTGCAATTGACGCTGGCGATAAATTTCTTTGATCGCAATTTCAAGCTCATAGACCTGGTCGTTGCGGGCCTCGTCCACGCGGGGTGCCTGGGAGGTGGGGCCAATGAAGAGCCCACTGAAGAGGTAACTCAATGACGGATGGTTGTGCCAAAATAAAATCAGCGATGCCAGGAGTTCTGGGCGACGCAAAAAAGGACTGTCCGCCGGCGTGGCCCCGCCCAGCACAACGTGGTTGCCTCCTCCCGTGCCCGCGTGTTTGCCATCGGTCATGAATTTCTCAGCCGACAGACCGCACCAGTGGGCAGCATCGTATAGAAATTCAGTATTGCTCACCAATTCGCGCCAAGAATGGGCGGGATGGATGTTGACCTCAATCACGCCAGGGTCCGGGGTGACTTGGAGGATTTTGAGGCGTGGATCTCTGGGAGGAGGGTAACCTTCAAGGACGATTTTGACACCGCGTTTTTGAGCTGTTTTTTCAATGGCGCGCAACAAGGCCAAATAATCCTCGAGTTCAGCCAAGGGTGGCATGAAGACATAAAGGACACCGTATTTTTCCCCGACGCTCTCGCCTTTGGGGCCGTTGGCGCGTCTGGGGTCGCGGGCCTCCACGCACAGCGCTGTGCGCACAATCGAAGGGGATGACTCATGCCGGGTTGGCGCACTGGTGTGCACGTCCTGCGCTGGTGCAACAGCGTCGCTTGGCGTGCTCAAGGCTTCCAACGCTTGTGTATTGGAGGCAAACCAAAAGGGCATCCATTGGTGCAATTTGGTTTGGATGCTTTGAAGAGCAATTGCCCAAGCACTTTCAGCGCTGTCAGCGGTTTGCCCCGTGGGGGATTGGAACTTCACCTCAGGGCTAGTGAGCGGCGCGCGCGTGGCAAACGGGTCGATCTCGTGGTGAAAGGGGTAGTCTTCGGTTTTGACCCAAGGCAAAGAATCGAGGGGCAAGCGGTAACCCATGGGGGAGTCACCTGGGATGAGGTACAAACGCTCTTCGCGCATGAACCACGGACTCGAGAGCCATCTCGGGGCAGCGGTGTGGGCTTTGTGGTTGGGGTTGATCTGGATGGGCAACAAGTAGCCTATTTCACTGCCCAGCTTTTGTTCAAATACCCGCAGCAGTCTTGCGCGCTCCATCTCATCGTCCAAACGCGAGTCAAAGGGGTCGACGTTGACAGGCAATCTTCTTTCTCGCCACAGGTAATAAAACGTGTCCTCGTAGCCGGTTTGTACGTGGCCCGTGGGCAGTCCAAGTTCAGTGGTGAGATCGTGCAAAAACCCCTTTGCATCCTGGGACGTATAAAAACTCGGCTCAGACTCATCGGCAAACAAGGTCGGGTTGGTCCAACTGGCAACACCATCGGCACGCCAACAAATGCTCAGTGCCCATCTTGGCAGTTGCTCACCGGGATACCATTTTCCTTGACCAAAATGCAAAAATCCCCCTTGCCCATACTCATCCCGAAGCTTGTGGACCAAGGCGGTGGCGAATTTGCGTTTGGTCGGGCCCAGTGCGTCTGTATTCCACTCGGGCGCGTCTCGGTCGCTGGTGGCCACAAAAGTAGGTTCACCACCCATCGTGAGGCGGGTGTCCTCGCGTTGCAGTTGCTCATCAACGCGCTCGCCCAAGGCCAAGATCTCATGCCACTGCTTGTCTTGATACGGCAGCGTCACGCGCGGTGTCTCTAAAATGCGCGTCACACCCATGTGGTGCTCAAACTCGACCTCTGCCTCATCAACCAAGCCCTCAATGGGGGAGGCACCCGAAGGTTGTGGTGTGCAAGCGAGCGGGATGTGCCCCTCGCCCGTCAAGAGTCCCGAGGTGGCATCCAGGCCCACCCAACCAGCTCCTGGCAAATAGACCTCGCACCACGCATGCAAGTCGGTGAAGTCAACCGCTGTACCGCTTGGGCCATCAATGGATTTGACGTCTGCTTTGAGTTGAATCAAATAGCCAGAGACAAACCGTGCAGCCATGCCGCAGCGTCTGAGCAGTTGAACAAGCAGCCAAGCCGAATCTCGGCAGGACCCTGAGCCCAAGGTCAAGGTTTCTTCGGGTGTTTGCACGCCAGGTTCGAGCCGGATCAAATAGCGCACCGAATGGTGAACTTGTTGATTGAGTTTGACCAAAAAATCAATCGTTCTGCAAGGTGTGTGGTCAATGTCCTTGATGTACTGCGTGACCAGTGGGGTGAGGGGGTCACAGGCCAAATAGGGGGTGAGCTCGGCGCCAAGCTCTTTGCTGTAAGAGATGGGGTAATTTTCAGCGCGAGGCTCTAAGAAGAAATCAAATGGATTGAAAACCGCCATTTCAACGACCAAGTCGACGGTGATTTTGAAGACCTGGGTGGGTTCAGGAAACACCAATCGGGCTTGGTAATTGGCATAGGGGTCTTGCTGCCAATTGACAAAATGCACATCCGGCTCGACTTTTAAAGAGTAGGAGATGATTTTGTTGCGACTGTGGGGCGCTGGACGAAGCCGCACAATTTGCGGGCCCAATTTGACCCAACGGTCATATTGGTAGTGACTGATGTGGTTGAGGGCAACGTGAATGGTCATGGTCTTGACTCTTTAGCAAAAGACAAGCCAGTGTAGTTCGACTTGAATTGGCATTCATGGGCAAATGAAATGTGATTTTGCACCAAAATGGTGAAAAATAGATTCTCGTCTTCACAATCTAAGGTTTGTTTCTGTTTTGCACTACTGTGGTGCAATTAATTTCGGCAAAATGCATCTGTTTATGGCAAGCTACTTGCTAAATATCGTCAAGGAGTCAGTTCGATGAAACCATTTGATGAAATGTATGCTCGCTTGCCTGGCGGTCAAGGCAGTGCAGATGTGGGGCAACTCAGAGCGCACTACGAGACGTACCAAGGTTGGTTGTCCAAGCAAACACAAGAGCAAATGAAAGTGCGCCGAGCCGAGGCGGAGATGGTTTTTCGCCGTGTCGGGATCACCTTTGCGGTCTATGGAGAGAAAGACGCCGAGGGGGATGGCACTGAGCGGTTGATCCCCTTTGATTTGATTCCTCGCATCATTCCCAGTCACGAATGGCACTCATTGGAAAAAGGCTTGGTGCAACGCGTACAAGCTTTGAACCGATTCATCCACGATGTTTACCATGACCAAGAGATCTTGAAGGCGGGCCTGATTCCAAAAGATCAAGTACTCGACAACGCCCAGTTCAGAGCGCAAATGGTCGGTGTGAACGTTCCCCATCAGGTCTACTCCCACATCAGTGGAATTGACATTGTGCGCGCTGCCAACGAACAAGGCGAAGGAGAATATTACGTCTTGGAGGACAATTTGAGAGTGCCTTCAGGGGTGAGTTATATGCTAGAGGACCGCAAAATGATGATGCGCCTCTTTCCTGAACTCTTTCGCTTGCATCCCGTGGCCCCGGTGGCCCATTATCCCGATTTGCTTTTGGAGACCCTTAGAAACTGCTCTCCCGCGTCATCTTCTGAGCCAACGGTGGTGGTCTTGACTCCTGGGATGTTCAATTCAGCCTATTTTGAACATGCTTTTTTGGCGCAGCAAATGGGCGTTGAGCTCGTGGAGGGCAAAGATCTATTCGTCAAAGATGATTTTGTCTACATGCGCACGACCCAAGGCCCCAGGCGCGTGGATGTGATTTATCGACGTGTGGACGATGACTTTTTGGACCCCGCCGTCTTTAGACCCCAGTCCACGTTGGGGTGTCCCGGTCTCATGCAAGCTTACCGACAAGGTCACGTCAACATTTGCAATGCGGTGGGGACAGGCATTGCAGATGACAAGTCCATTTATCCCTTTGTCCCCAAAATGATTGAGTTCTATTTGGGAGAGAAGCCCATTCTTCACAATGTACCGACCTACATTTGCCGCGAAAGTGAGGACTTGAAGTACACCTTGGATCATTTGCCCGAATTGGTGGTCAAAGAGGTCCACGGTGCGGGTGGGTATGGCATGCTGGTGGGCCCGACTGCGTCCAAGGCGGAGATTGAGCAGTTCCGAGCCGCACTCATCAGCGACCCGCAGCGCTACATCGCGCAACCCACCCTGAGCCTGTCCTCTTGCCCCACCTATGTGGAGTCTGGCGTTGCGCCAAGGCACATCGATTTGAGGCCGTTTGTCTTGAGCGGGAAGACTGTTCAAATGGTGCCAGGTGGTTTGACGCGTGTGGCCTTGCAAGAAGGCTCTTTGGTGGTCAACTCCTCCCAAGGTGGTGGCACCAAAGACACTTGGATTTTGGAGTACTAGACCTATGCTTTCTCGCACCGCCGATCACCTTTACTGGATGTCTCGTTACACCGAGCGTGCAGAAAACACCGCCCGCATGCTCGATGTGAATTACCAGACTTCACTGTTGCCCCAGTCCACTGCCGTGGCGCAAGTGGGCTGGCAAGGACTCTTGTCGATCAGCGAGTTGACCCATGCCTATCAAAATATCCATGGCGAAGTGCTGCCCTCACGTGTGATGGAGTTCATGGTCAAAGATGAGAGCAACCCATCTTCCATCATCTCCTGCCTCAAAGGGGCGCGAGAAAATGCAAGGGCTGTTCGCGGCACACTCACGACTGAAGTGTGGGAGACACAAAACCAAACGTGGTTGGAACTCAACCGCCGATTGAAGGCGGGAGACTTTGAGCGCGATCCGGGACAGTTTTTTGAGTGGGTCAAATACCGCTCCCACCTCTCCAGAGGTGTCACGGTGGGCACCATGCTGATTGATGAGTCCCTTCGCTTCATGCGACTCGGTACCTTTCTTGAGCGAGCCGACAACACCGCCAGGCTCGTGGATGTGAAGTTCCACGCCGTGCAAAGTGATTTCTTTGGCGCAGCCAATGCCAAAGACCAAGAATATGACTTTTACCACTGGAGCGCGATTCTTCGAAGCGTCTCGGGTTTTGAGATCTATCGCAAAGTCTACCGTGACGTGATCAGCCCAGAGCGCGTGGCCGAGTTGCTGATCTTGCGCTCGGACATGCCTCGCTCGGTGCACGCCAGCATGAACGAAGTCGTCTCCAACTTGGAGGTCTTGGCCAATGAGCAATCGGTGGAGACCATCAGGAGAGCGGGCAAACTCAGGGCCGAGTTGCAGTACGGAGTGATTTCAGAGATATTGGCCAATGGATTGCACGCATTTTTGACCCAGTTTCTAGACCGCGTCAACGATTTGGGGATGGGGATCTCGAGAGACTTTTTGATTGCCACTTAAAGCGCTTTGAGTGGAGCGCTTTGAGTGGAGCGCATGGCGCTGAACAGCTGGTTGAAAGCGTTTTTTAGTGGCGATGATCAAGTGTTGAACTGCGCCTTGTGAGGTATCTGCTGATCTTGAGCGCAAGAGGCCCCAACCAACGAGAAAAGCGATGGCGACGCTTGGCAAAGGCCGCATAAACGAAACCCAAGAGGCCTTGCCAAGCGGGTCGACTCAAGATCCAAGCCAAGGCTGTCAATCCCACCAATCGGTAAGCCGCTGCAAACACGGGGACGCCTTCGATCACCTCACCACTCAGGAGTCGGCCTTGCATCAATTGCATGGCGCGTTCGCATGAGAGGCCACTGCGCTCAATATCGATTCCGGCTTGGGTGATGTCGATGAAAGCGAGCGCGCCCTTGTCGTCTTTGTGCCTCAAATACTCGATCTCAGCTTGGCACAATGGACATGATCCATCGTAGTAAAGGGTGAGCGCAGGAGCGGCTTGCATCAAAATTTCCATCAGCGCCAGATCAAATGGCGATCAGATCGTATAAAGCGGTCGATCCAAACCACCGGCCAAATTCTCTTTGGACCAAGTCAAGGGATCCACGCTTTTGGGCAAAATCACGCCGGCAGCACGCACATGGTGGCTCTTGGGTTGGAGGGCCGGCAACGCGTGTGGGTTGTCTTGGAGATTCAAGGCGGCTTCGTAGAGCATGCGTCTGGCCATGACGATGGCGCGGTCGGTGGGCAGGAGTTTTTCTTCGTCGTGGTTTTGGATCGGCCCCATGCTCTCTTGCAAGGACGCGTCTTGCATGGAGATCCCAAAGACACCGCTGAAGGTGTCCTTGTTTTTTTGCGCCACACGGTCGATCAAGTATTGGTTGTCCATGTTTTGTTTGGGCCTGAAGCTGCCCGGTGCCTCGTACTCCACGTGTATGCCTTTGCCCGCACCCATGTCTTGGACCTCCTGGGGGGACAGTGGCTTGTCATGGTGAAAATTGATGCTCCAAGCCCAGCAATGGTGGTCGTCCTTGGGAACCCACAAATGCCCTCCCAGGGCGTGGTGGCCAAAGGGCGGGATCAAGGTGTACCACGGGAAGATGAACTGCGTGATGCGCCAGTAGTAGTGGTCCTCATCGGCATTTCGCCGCCCAAAAAGGGTCAAGCCAAAGTCTGTTTTTTCAATGGTGAAGATCACATTGCCGTCGGCCTTGATGTATTTGAGCGCCTCGGTGCCGACATGCATGGGGTCGCGGTCGACTTCAAAGCGGTGGACATAAGAGACGTGAGCGGTATCAATGCCGCCTTCCATGGCTTGGAGGAAATTGCATTCTTGTTCGCGCTTGGAGATGAACACATGGCTTTCGGGCAGGGTGCTCCACTCGAGTTCTGGCGGCTCGGGTTGGAACTCTGCTGGGCCCATGTACGCCCAGACCAAACCAGCTCTCTCAACGCAGGGGTAGGCTTTGATGTTCATTTTTGCGCACATCTCAGGCGCAGAGGGCACTTCAATGCATTTGCCATGGCGATCAAACTTCAAGCCATGGTAAGCACAGCGAAGACCGCCTTCCTCGTTGCGGGCAAAGAACAAGGAGACGCCTCGGTGGGAGCAAAATTCACTCACCACGCCCACCTCACCTTGGGTGTCCCTGAACACCACCAAGTGCTCTCCCATGATTTGGGTCTTGACCTGGGGGCCATCAGGCAGTGCTACTTCTTGACTGGACACGACTGGAACCCAGTAACGCCTGAGTAAATTGCCCATGGGGGTGTTGGGGCCAGATTGTGTGAGGACTTGGGCCATCTCTTTGTTCATAAAGCAATTGTCCTTGAATCAAAAAAGGGAATCCTCTATTGTAAAAGAACTGGACAAGGGGTTGAAGCTCCTCGCCTTCAATGGCCGAATCTCAGAGGGTCATCCAGTCTTGAACAATACCCTGGTTCGATGGAGGTGGCGGGGTTTTACCCCTAGACCGAAGAGGTCGTATGGGCTAGAGTCCAGTGATTGATTTCAACCTGAAAGGGTCGTGGGCAAAGCGATGGCTACAACGCAAAAACAGACAATGCAAACACCAGCAACTCAGGCGCAGACGCTGCAAGAGCATACGACCGAGGTCTTGATCGTGGGTGCTGGCCCGGTGGGACTCAGTGCGGCCATTGAGCTCGGGTTTAGGCAAGTGCAGACCTTGGTGGTGACCGATCAACCCACCACTGCACAACACCCCAAATGCAACACCACCAACTCGAGGTCGATGGAGCATTTTCGGCGACTCGGCATTCATGAGTCATTGCGCCAAGCCGGACTGCCTGCCCACGTTCAAAGAGCCTCTGCTTACGTGACGCGGTTTTGCGGTGAAGAGTTTGCCCGCATGCCCAGACCCGTCTCCAATTGGCCCACACCCGAGTTGCCCAACCATATTTCCCAAATCACCTTGGAAAAAGAGCTTTGCCACCATGCCCAATCTCTCATGGGTTCGGGCATTCGTTTTGGCCACCGTTTGGTAAGCTTTGAAGACTTGGGGGATGGCCACCATCGCCCCATTCAGGCTTTGATCCAAAACCCAGAGGGTCAAACGTACAGGGTTCATGCGCGCTTTTTGATCGGAGCGGATGGCGCTAACAGTTTGGTGCGAAAAGCCATTGGTGCGCAATTGCAAGGAGAAGATGGCAGTCTTGAGCGCTCTTTCATGGGGGGCACCATGTTGTCGTATTACATCCGCGCGCCTCACTTGCAAGAGAGAAGTGCACGCGTTCCTGCTCACTCCAATTGGATCATCAACCCCAAGATGCGCGGCTTGATGTTTGCCCAAGACGGACAAGAGCGTTGGGTGTTGCATTACCAAGTACCCCCGGGGGTCGATTGGCGGGCGCTGGATGCCCGAGAGGTGGTGCGCTCCTTGCTCTCCAATGATGATGCCATGTCAAACCACCCTGATCTGGATTTTGAAATTCTCTCGGGCGGCCCTTGGCGAGGTGGATTGGCCTTGGTGGCGGATCGGTACCAACGGGGCAATGTGTTTTTGGTCGGCGACGCAGCCCATTTGTTCACGCCACTGGGTGGCATGGGCATGAACACCGGCATTGGTGACGTGATGAATTTGTGTTGGAAGTTGGACGCAGCGATCAAAGGATGGGCCGGTGCTGGGCTTGTTGAGAGTTTTGAGATTGAACGCCGTCCGATGGGGCTTCGCAATGCCGCATTTGGTGTGCAGTGTGCCGCCGTGATGGACGGCTGGCAAGTGCCCCGCGATTTTGAGGAAGACACGAAAGAAGCGCTTGAGTCCAGGAGCCTCTTGGGTGCACAGATCCTCAAAGAAGACGCGGCGCAGTACCTGACGGTTGGTTTGCAGTTGGGTGAGCGCTACGAGTCCTCCACTGTTGTCATGAAAGATTCTTCACCACCCCCGCCGGATCATTGGGACACTGTGTCCACGGTCTTGCGCGCTGGGGCTAGAGCACCCCATGTGTGGTTGTCACCTGGGGTCTCTTGCTTTGATCGCTTTGGCTCAGGTTTCACATTGATCAATCAAGGTCAACCAGACGTGGCCAAGTTCCTTGAGGAGCAAGCCCGCCAATTGGGTTTGCCACTGATGACGTTATCGATGGAAGATTTGATGCCAGAGACGGCGCCGCCAATGACAGAGATGCCACAGTCTTCGTTCAAAGACCACTACACTTCTACGCTGATTTTGATACGGCCCGATCAGCACGTGGCGTGGCATGGTGAACCAAGGGAAGTCAACACCTTGGCCCTGGCCAATCGTTTGTGGTCGCTCGTTCGGGGTGAGCACTCAACTCCATCAGATGCTTTTCCCTTGGTTTTTCCCTCAACACCCACAGCCATTCCTCGCTCCATGGGGATGAATTCATGATAGACCCCAAAGATTTTCGCCCCTTTGTACCGACTTTGGAGTATCCCAGGGTGGCGGCGTTTCAAGGCCGTGATGCGTATCAACATGGTGATGCCGGTCTCGCCAATCCCTATCCAAAGGCCTTGTTGTTTGATCCCTGGGATGCGCTGTATGCCCAAGAGTTTGTGGGGGTGACCACCAATGGTCATGTGATCCCTGATCTCTTTCGGCGCCAGTCCCAGCAAGCACCCGTGCAAGAGATGCATCGTGCAGCTTTGGCGATGCTCGCTGTCTTCAATGTTGAGCAAAGGCGCTTGGTCAGTTTGCCGCTTCACGCGCGTGAATGGCGGCGTTGGAACAATACAGAGATGTACATCTATCGCTATGGTTTGCGACTTGAAGAGTTGGACTTGGCTGCGCGCGAGTCAATATTAAGACTCATGGAGTGCAGTTTGTCGCCCAAGGGTTTTGAAAAAACCCGCAACACGATGCGCATCAATCATTTCTTGGGAACACTCACCCACAACACACGGGTCCTTGGGGAATGGAGCTATAACTTCACCTTGTTTGGCGAGCCCTCACTCAGTGAGCCCTGGGGTTGGCAAATCAGTGGACACCATTTGGCGCTCAATTGTTTGGTGATCAAAGACCAAATGGTGCTCTCGCCCACCTTCATGGGGGCCGAGCCCAACACCATTGATGAGGGAGAACATGCAGGCCTCAAAATGTTTGAGGATGAAGAACAAAAGGGCTTGTCCTTGATCACGGCATTGAATTCAAGTCAGCGCCAGAAAGCCATCATTTACCACGATGGTGTCGGTGCAGACTTGCCTGAGGGGCGGCGTCATAAAGCGGATCAATTGCATTTGGGTGGCGCAATGCAAGACAACCGCATCATTGCTTATGAAGGGATTGCGGCGCGAGAGTTCAATGCAAACCAACAAAGTCGGCTATTGGATTTGGTGCAGTCTTTCATTGAACCCTTGCCCGAGGGACCCAACAAGGCGCGCATGCAAGAGGTTCAAGACCACCTTCATGAGACCTATTTTTCTTGGATTGGCGGTACCCATGAGCACGATACGTTTTACTATCGGGTTCAAAGTCCGGTGATCATGGCCGAGTTTGATCACCACTCTGGTGTTTTTCTCACCAACACGTTGCCCGCCAAATTTCATATTCACACGTTGGTGAGAACCCCCAATGGAGGTGACTACGGCAAGGACCTATTGCGATTGCATTATTTGCGCGATCATGATGCGTCGCTCAAGCCTGGTGTGGCCGGTCAACGTGTCGACCATCATCCAGATGACCGTTCTCGTGTCCTTGATCACTCACACGATCATCCACACGATCATCCACACGATCACTCACATGATCATTCCCACGATCACCATGAAATTCAAAAGCCAGCTCCCCCATCAACAAAAGATTGATGGATGGCGCTGACTGGGTTCACTTTTATCGGTCCAACTCTACAAAGGATAAGAAGATGTCACTAGATCGTTTGAATCGCAGAACATGGCTCTTGGCCACCGGTGCTGGTGCGCTGAGCTCAAGCCCCCTTTGGGCCCAGAGCAACAAATATCCTGTTCGCAACATCCGCATGATCGTGCCCTTTCCTGCCACGGGTGGACCTGACACGGTCGGGCGGTTGGTGGCCCTCATGCTCTCGCAAAAATGGGGACAACAAATTGTGGTGGAAAACATGCCCGGTGCGTCTGGGCAAATCGGCACCAACCATGTCGTCAAAGCCCCAGCAGATGGCTACACCTTGCTGTTTGCGCCTCCCACGCCCATCACCATTGCCCAGCAGTTTGATCCCAAGCCTGCTTATGACCCCACCAAGGATTTGGTGCCAGCCTCTCTCATGGGGCGCAATCCTGCGGTGATCGTGGTCAATGCCAAAGTACCTGCGAACAATTTGGTTGAATTTTTTGCCTTGGTCAAAAAAAATCCTGGCAAATATTTTTACGGCTCTCCTGGTTTGGGGCATGCGTTTCACCTGATCTCGGAGATCATCTTTGCCAAGGCGGGCGTTGAACTCACTCACGTGCCCTACCAAGGCAGTGCCCCGGCCGTGATGGGCTTATTGGGTGGCGATGTCCAATTTTTGGTGCAATCCGTGGAATCGGTCAAGGAGCACATCAAGTCTGGCAAGTTGCGTGCCTTGGCAACTCTGGAGTCGAGTCGCTTGGAGGCCTATCCAGACTTGCCCACTTTGGCTGAGAGTGGCCTCAGTAATTTGGACATCATGAACTGGTATGGCGCGTTCTTTACCGCCAAAACACCCCCAGAGATCATTGCCTTTTGGGAGCACGAGTTGGCACTGTTGAGCAAAGACCCCGCCTACCAAAAACGCATGCGCGAGATGAGTTTTGATCCGGTGGTCTACGGCTCCCAAGAGTTCACCAAAATGATGACTCTGGAGAGCGTGCAATGGGCCAATGTCATCAAGTCCGCCAAAATTTCCACACAAAAATAATGCGAGAGGTGTTTTGATGGATTGAGGAATCAAAGGTCGAGTGGCCCTGGTTTGCGCATCTTCGCAAGGTTTGGGGATGGCCTGTGCCAGCGCACTGGCCAGAGAAGGTGCCAATGTGTACATCAATGGACGAGATCAGGCTCGCTTGGACCAAGCCCGAGCGCACATCTTGCAAGCCACTGGGGTGAGTGTTCAAACCGTGGTGGCCGACATCACTCAAGACGAAGGCAGAGCGCGCCTCTTTCAAGTCTGTGAGCCAGTTGATATATTGGTCAACAACAATGCCGGTCCGCCCCCAGGTGTGCTCAAAGACTGGGATCATGCGGCTTGGTTGTCGGCATTGGAGAGCAATATGTTGGCTCCGATTTTGCTCATCCGAGCTTTTTTGCCGGGCATGCGCGAGCGGGGTTTTGGTCGAATTGTCAACATCACGTCAGCCATGGTCAAAAGCCCAAGACCCCACATGGCGCTCTCCACGACAGCCCGCACTGGGCTCACCGCGTTTTGTAAATCGGTTTCTCTCGATGCGGTGGCCGACAATGTGACCATCAACAATTTATTGCCCGAACGAATCGATACGCCGCGACAAGATTTCATGGCCCAACGCATTGCCAAAAATAAGAGCATCAGCTATGAAGCCGCGAGAGCCGAGATTGTTCAAACAGTGGCGGCCAAACGTTTTGGTTTGCCTGGTGAATTTGCCGATGCCTGTGCATTTTTATGCTCTGCACAGGCGGGCTTTATTTCTGGCCAAAACCTCCAGCTCGATGGTGGCTCCTACGCGGGTCTGCTTTGAAGGGGATTGTGCAATAGCGGCTTAATCAAACTTGGGAGAATGAAATGGTGAGATGGATCAAATTGTCATTGGTGGTGGTGACCATGTTTTGGGGTGCAGCTCAGGCTCAGGATGAGTCTCGCATCGTGGGCAACTGGAGGCTGGTCTCTGTGGTCTATGAAGATGCGGTGACCCATCAGAGAACGCCTGTTTTAGGTCTTCACCCCGTGGGCTATCAGATCGCCACGGCCTCAGGGCGATGGTTGGCCTTGGTCACCGCCGAAGGTCGTGGTATTCCCAGCACCGACGCAGAAAGAGCCCAGGCCTTGAAGACAATGATTTCTTACACAGGTCGCTATCGGGTTGAGAACCACCAAGTGATCACCAAAGTGGAGGCCGCATGGAACCAATCTTGGGTGGGTACCGAGCAAATTCGCGCCTATCGATTTGAAGGTGACTTGCTCCACTTGGAGAGCCCTCCTCAGCCACATCCCAATATCGATGGTCGGGTCGTGAAAATCATCGTGACGTGGGCAAGGGAGCCTTAGGAAAGAGTTGAACAATGGATTTTTACCCTTGTTTACCCCTTTACAAAGAATTGGGCCAGAAATTACGCTACCATTCGCGCAAATCAAAAACAAAGGGTGTCAGTCTCTATGCACTGTAGTCTTGTGCTTGAGGTGCTGCCCCACGCAAGCTTGGATAGGCCGTTCTAAGGGTTTTCCACAGACATCTTGAAATTGCCGCTTTCATCCTCAATTTCAACCCAAAATTGATTTTTTCTTCAATGGGCGCCTCATAATTCAGCGCCTAAGGATATATCCATGATCAAAGTTGACAATTTATTCAAAACGTTTGGAGACAAACAAGTCTTGAGCGACGTCTCGTTTGAAGTTGCTCCCGGCGAAGTGTTGGGCTTTCTGGGCCCCAATGGGGCGGGTAAATCCACCACCATGCGCATCATCACGGGGTTTTTGGAGCCCAGTGCAGGGCGCGTGGAGGTGTGTGGCTTTGATGTGGCCACGCAGGCCTTGCAGGCCAAGGAAACCATTGGTTATTTGCCCGAGTCGGCCGCTCTTTATGAAGAGATGAAGGTGGGGGACTTTTTAAAGTTCATCGCTGAAATCCGAGGCTTGAGCGGTGTGACCCAGCGCCAGGCCCTCGAGCGGGTGTGTGAGCAGTGTCACTTGGACCGTGTATGGCACCAAGCCATCGAGACCTTGTCCAAGGGGTTTAGACAGCGCACCGGTTTGGCCCAGGCTTTGATCCATGATCCACAAGTGTTGGTCTTGGATGAACCCACCGATGGCTTGGATCCCAATCAAAAGTTTGAGATCCGGGAGTTGATCACGCAAATGGGTCGCTCCAAGGCCATTGTGTTTTCCACCCACGTTTTGGAGGAAGTGGAGGCCGTTTGCTCTCGCGCGATCGTGATCAATGCAGGAGTCATCGTCGCCAATGGCACTCCCAAAGAATTCAAGGCAAGAACGCCAAGCGGTCGCATGGATGATTTCTTCAGATCGGTGACCCAGGCCGATACCGCCAACCCCCTGACGGCGTCAAACGCCCAGTCCAATTCGGAGATCCACGCATGAGTTACTTCAATACCACCTTGGCGATCACCAAACGTGAACTCAAGGTCTACTTGGGTTCGCCCTTGGCGTTTGTGTTTTTAATTGCGTACTTGATTCTCTCCGGTATTTTTACATTCACGTTGGGTGGATTTTTCAACATGAACGAGGCCTCTTTGTCGTCCTTTTTCAACTGGATGCCGTGGCTCTTGATCTTTTTGGTGCCAGCAGTGGGAATGCGGCTTTGGTCCGAAGAGCGTCGCCTGGGCACCATTGAATTGCTGCTCACCTTGCCTGTCACTGTGTGGCAAGCCATTATGGGTAAATTTTTGGCGTCATGGGTTTTTCTCATGGTGGCCATTTCACTGAGTTTTCCCATGATCTTGACGGTCAACTGGTTGGGTCAACCCGACAACGGCGTCATTGTGTCGGGTTATGTGGGGTGCTTTTTATTGGCAGGAACCTATTTGGCGGTTTCTTGTCTTGCGTCTTCCATGACACGCAATCAGGTCATTGCATTTATTTTTTCAGTGATGCTTTGTCTGGGCACGACACTGCTGGGTTTTGCCCCCATCACCAATTTGCTCAGCCGTTGGATCAGCCCTGAGAACATCGAGAAAGTTGCCAACTTTTCTTATCTCTCCCATTTCGACAGTTTTCAGCGTGGCGTACTCGATACAAGAGACATTGTCTACTTTGTATCCACCGCGGCTTTTTATTTGTTCATCACCAGTCTGGTCGTTCGTCAAGTGCGTGCGCGTTGAGGTCCAAGAATGTTTAAACCGATTAAAAATATCTACATCGCCCTGGTCATCGCCTTGGTGGCCGTGGTGGCCCTCAACTGGGGGAGTGCCTACATTTATTCTCGCCTGGACTTGACCCAAGATCAGGTCTACACCTTGTCGGCGGGGACCCGCGAGATTCTTAAGAATCTGGACGAGCCGGTCAAAATCAAATTTTATTTTTCTAAAAGCGATGAAAACATGCCTTTGGCGCTCAAAGGATTTGCTTCTCGCGTGGAGGACTTGCTGGCGGAATTCAAGGCGGCAGGAGGCGGAAAGCTCATCATCGAAAATGAGGATCCACAGCCAGACACCCCGGTGGAAGATGCGGCCACTGCAGCGGGCATCGGCTCTCAAGCGTTGCAAAACGGGGACCATTTTTACTTGGGGCTGGTGGCCTCTCGCGGCGAGCACAAATCGGTGATTGCGGCCATCACCATGGAGCGTGAGCGACTGTTGGAGTACGACATTGTGCGGGCCATCTCGCGCACCAAAGAGGGTGACAAAACTCAGGTGGGCATACTCAGTTCGGAGCCTGTTTTTGGCTCCAGAGGCATGCCCATGATGGGCATACCGCCCTCACAAAAACAAGTCTTTGTGAGCGAGCTCGAGCGCGACTACAAAGTGGTGAACGTTGCAGGGGATGTCAAAGAAATTGACCCAGCGATCAAGATTTTGATGGTCCTGCACCCCAAAGATCTCAGTGAGCAAACGCAATATGCGGTGGACCAATTTGTCATGCGAGGCGGCAAACTCATCGCCATGCTTGACCCCTATGCGTATTTTGATTTGATCCCGGGTCAAGGCGGCATGCAGCCTGGGGGCACGAGCTCCAATTTGGAGCGGCTCATGAAGGGCTGGGGTGTGAGTTTGGACACCGGCAAGGTGTTGGCCGATTTGCAATACATGTCAGGCTCTGGGGCCCAGGGCTTGCCCACCTTGCTCTCTTTCAATGACCAGGCTTATAACCAAAACGACATCGCCACGGCCAGACTTGGAGCGACATTGTTCCCTTTTGCGGGCAGCTTTAATTTAGAGGCCGTGCCTGGTTTGAAGCACGAGGTGCTCATTCACAGCTCTAAAACCTCCTCTCTCATCGAGTCGGCACAGTTGATGGAGCGAGGCAACAAGGCGTTGGGTGGCTTCAAAGCCTCGGGGGTTGAGTACCCGGTTGCGCTTCGTGTTGAAGGTCAATTCAAGAGCGCATTCACTGAAGGCGCGCCCGTTCCCCCCAAAGATCCCAAGGAGAGCGAGAAGTTGGGCAAGGATGGCAAGCCTCTTGCCAAAGCGGCCAAGGGCAACCCCAAGGACGTGGCCAAGCCCTCAGGGGATGCGGGTGCAGACTCAAAAGCAGAAGTCCCCGCGCCAGTGCACTTGGCGCAAACCAGCGCGGCCAATTCAGTGGTCTTGATCGCAGACACCGACTTCATCAGCAATGAAGCGGCGGTGGAAATTCAAGAAATCTTTGGCCAAAAGATTGTCTACCCCAGCAACGGCAATTTGGGATTTTTACAGGCCTTGGTGGACCAATATGCGGGAGATGCTGCACTGGTGTCGCTCAGAACGCGTCAGAGTTCATCGCGTCCTTTGACCGTGATCCATGACATGGAGATGGTGGCCCAGCAAGCGTATGTTGGCAAAATCAAAGAATTGGAGGAGAGTTTACAAAAGACCCAAGAATCGTTGAAAGCCCTGCAAAAAGACAAGCTCCCAGGTGAAAATGCAGCGATTTTGTCCAAAGAGCAACAAGCGCAAATTGATGAGTTCCGCAAAACAGAAAGTGCAGCTCGCTTGGAGTTGCGAGGCCTGCGCAAAAATTTACGCCTTGAGAGTGAATCGCTTCAGTTCTGGGTCAAGGTCGTGAACATTGGCCTCATTCCGGTGCTGTTGCTGCTCGTTTGGCTTGTCATTGCGATTCGAGGGCGTCGCACCTCACCCGGTTGATCAAAAAGACGGGGGTTTTGGGGTTTCTTTTTCAAAATCAATGTGCAATCGTGGACAATAGAGCTTGCCCTTGAATCTTGACTTGGGGCTCTATTGTTCCCAAGCCGAGGCATTGTTGGTGGGGCTCGTCCTGCCAGCCCATTTGAATTGGAACACCCCTTGAGTCACATCACCCTGGATATCAAAGAGCAAGTTGCTCACATCGTGATCAATCGCCCACAAGACGGCAACAAGCTTGACATGGCAATGATTCATGAGCTGATGGGGCATTTCACGGCCCTGGGCTCAAGAGCCGACATCAAGGTGATTCACCTCAGCGGTCAAGGCCGTGATTTCTCCAATGGCCGCTTGGTGCCGCCGGCGTCCCCGGGCGTGGCGCCAGCGCACAAATCGGCGCTGGAGATTCGCTCTCAAGTGACCGATCCGATTTTGAGCTTGTATGCAACCATTCGTCGCTCGCCCATTCCCATTGTGTCCTCTATCCGTGGTGTGGCGCATGGATTGGGGTGCGCTGTGGCGGTGCTGTGCGATTTGACGTTGGCCTCTGATCAAGCGCGGTTTTCTTTGCCCGAGATGCGCAGCAACATTCCACCCACCTTGGCCATCTCAGCCGTGATGCACACGGTCTCGCCCAAGGCCTTGGCCCATTTGATTTATTCAAGTGACGAGATCAGCGCAGCGCAGGCCCAGTCCTTGGGGATGGTGAGTGCGGTCTATCCAGACGCACAATTTGACCAAGAGGTTCAGGCTTATTTGCAAAAATTGTGCACCCGACCCCGTGAGGCCTTGTGTGCCGTCAAAGAGTATTTGCTCCTGGCACCAAGCCTAGACCACGAATCGGCAGCGCGCTACGCCTCGAACTTGCTCGCCAGTGTGATGTCCTCTGCCAGCTGAGCATCGCGGCGTTTTGCGCTGCTTTGGCGCCAAACTGGGCTTGAAGTCCAATCGATTATTTTGAACCATGAAACCAGCTCGTTTTCAATACCATCGTCCGACCCAGTTGCATGAAGCGCTCGAGATGGTTGCCACACTGCAGAATTACAAAATTCTTGCGGGTGGACAGTCCTTGATGCCCATGATGAATTTTCGCTTTGTCATGCCCGACCACGTCATCGATATGAACCAGGTGAGTGAGCTCACTGGGATTCATGAAGTCCCAGGTCGACTGGAGATCGGCGCCATGACGCGCCAACACGATATTCATCGCTCAGCCTTGGTGGCCAAGCTTTGTCCATTGGTCCCTGAGGCCTACGACCAAGTGAGCCATCGACAGATTCGAAATCGCGGCACCTTGGGTGGCTCTTTGTGTCACTTGGATCCTGCCTCCGAGCAGCCGTGTTTCACCAGCGCATTGGACGGCGAGATCGAGGTCCAAAGCCTCAAAGGCCAAAGAACCATCTCCATCCATGATTGGACGCAAATGTACATGACGCCCGCTCTTATGAGCGATGAGATCATGACGCGCGTCACGCTCAAGCCTTGGGCTCAGAATCACGGGTGGTCCTTTTTAGAATACGCCAGACGCCACGGTGACTATGCCATCGTGGGTGTGGCGGTCTTGGTGGCTTTGGATGCGAGCCAAAAAATTGAACGATTGAGCATCAGTTTGTGTGGCGTGGCGGCGGCTCCCCTTCGGTTGAGCGCGCTCGAGACTTCATTGCTGGGCCAACGGGGAGACGATCGAATGTTCCCTCAAGTGCATCAGCACATTGAGGCCATCGAGGAGATCATGCACGACTCCTATAACTCATCGACCTATCGACGCCATTTGGCCCAAACGCTCACGGCCCGTGCGCTGGGGATTGCCCTCAAGCGTGCATTGATGGTGCATTGATTTCGCATGGAGCCCAAGCGAGTACTTATCGAGCGAGAACTGATATGCAAGAAGACATTCAAATTCATTTAACCGTCAATGGCAAGCCCCATGACTGCAGCGTCAGCACCCGAAAGTCCTTGGCGGATTTTTTGCGCCAAGACCTCAAACTCACCGGCACCCACGTCGGCTGTGAGCACGGCGTGTGTGGTGCTTGCACAGTTTTGGTCAATCACCAAACTGCGAGGGCGTGTTTGATGTTGGCGGTTCAAGCCCATCAATGTGAGGTCACCACGGTCGAGGGCTTGGCCAATGCGGATCAGACCCTCTCGGTGTTGCAGCAATCCTTCAAGGAGTCGCATGCACTGCAATGCGGGTTTTGCACACCTGGCATGCTCACCACGCTCACGGAATTGCTCGCTGAAAACTTGAACCCCACTGAGGATGAGGTGAGGCAGGCCATCACTGGCAATTTGTGCCGTTGCACGGGCTACCAGCCCATCATCAACGCCGGCCTTTTGGCGGCAAAGCGCTTGCGCGCTTTGGGTGAGCAAGCCCATGCTCAACCCTCCACGCTCACCGGGGGGGGCACGCGATGAGTGTGACCCGCACCTTTGAAGCGTATGCGCCGCCAAGCTCCTTGTCTGACAAGATGCGTCCCCATCAGTACATTGGCTCTCCTGTTCAAAGAACCGAAGATGATGCACTGCTGCAAGGCTTGGGCCAATACGTGGACGACTTAAAGCTCGAGGGAGTCCTTCACGCGGGTGTGCTCAGAAGTCCGCACGCGCACGCAAAAATCCATGCCATCGACATCAGTGCAGCCCGGCTCATGCCTGGCGTGGTCAAGATCTATCTTTATGATGATTTGCCTGAGAGTGCCAAAAAACGATTGCCTGTTTTGGTGCCCAACCCTGCCATCAAGCAAGTCATGACGCAAGAAGTTCTCGCGTCTCGAGAGGTTTTGTGCGTGGGAGACCCCGTGGCGTTTGTGGTGGCGAGTGAGCGTTGCTTGGCCGAAGATGCCTGCGACGCGATCGTGGTGGAGTACGAGGTCTTGCCCGCTGTGGCCGATTGTTTGCATGCTCTCCAAGCTTCGTCTCCCACCATCCACAGCGACATCGTCTCCAATATGGCGGCCAACGTGAAGATGGGGTTCGGTGATATTGGGGACGCTTTTGCAAAAGCCGCCCACCGGGTGCGCGACACGTTTTGGATCAACCGCGGCTCCGCCCACCCCATGGAGACACGCGGGTATGCAGCACGTTTTGATCCTGCCACGGGCGACTTGTGTGTCTGGTCCTCGGGTCAGACACCGCATTTGGAGAAAAAAAATCTGATCGATGTCTTGGCGTGGCACCCTGAGAAACTGCGCGTGATCATCAACGATGTGGGGGGAGGCTTTGGGCCCAAAGTGATGTTCTATCCCGAAGAAGCTTTGGTCGCTCATGCCGCGCACGACCTCGGGCAAGCTGTCAAATGGATCGAAGACCGCCGCGAGCATTTCTACACCGCCACGCAAGAACGCGATCAGTGGTGGGACATGGAGTTGGCACTCACTGCGGAGGGAAAAATTTTGGGCTTGAAGCTCATCATGACCCATGACAATGGCGCCTACTTGCCTTGGGGCATCATCATGCCCTACATTGGTGTCACGACCACCCCAGGCCCCTATGTGATTCCTTGCATCGATGTTGATTTGCGGGTGGTGTACACCAACAAGAATGCGACCTCGCCTGTGCGTGGTGCAGGACGACCCCAGGCGGTGTTTGCCATGGAGCGCATCATGGACAAAGTTGCACACACCTTGGGGATGGATCGCGCGCGGATTCGAGAAATCAATTTCGTCCAGCCCGAGCAGATGCCCTACAACAATGGATTCATTTATCGCGACGGTAAACCCATGGTCTACGACACGGGGGACTATCCCCAGTGTCAAGTCTTGGCGCTTGAGTTGGCCGATTATGAAAACTTTCCCACTCGCCAAGCGGCAGCTCGGCAAGCGGGGCGTTACATTGGCATCGGATTTGCCAATTTTGTCGAAGGCACGGGACTCGGTCCCTTTGAAGGCGCCACGGTCAGGATTCAGCAAGATGGCCGCGTGACGGTATTGACCGCCGC
>CAIPFK010000035.1 GCA_903864315.1 uncultured Burkholderiales bacterium
CTCATGTCGGCCCAGGCCGCGCAAAAGGCAGGGAAGCATTTTGTGGTGGGTGAAGCAGGTGTACAACTCGTGGATCAACTGCGAGGCTTGGGCGCCAAAATATTCACGGGTGGCAGTGATGGCAGTTATTTGCTGAGCGCCATGAGCAAAGCCGCTGCCGAATTTGACACCAAGATGAAAACCCAGCCTTGATCAATCAAATCCTGGCGGTTCGTTCACTTCCACGGTATCGAACGTGCCTGGGATGATGATCTCCAAAACCTCTAGATCATCTGAATACTCAAGCACAGTGTGCTTGATTCCGGCGGGTTGAATCCAACAACTTCCAGCCTCCATCATGAACTCGCCTTGGCCTTCAAACTCGACTCGGTTCCATCCCTTGAGCACATAGACCATCTGGAACTTGACGTCATGGTAGTGTCTTTTGCTCACAGCGGCTTGTTCGAACGGACGACCTCGGGCGTTCACATGGGCATCGACCAAGCCACCCGTTGCCTCTTTGGCTCCTAAATCGCGGTAAACAATGTAGGGGCGCAATCCCTCGCCTTTGAACTCCGACGTGGCCAAGTGAGAGACATGAAACTTTTGAATGGGCCACTCGCCCAGCGCTTGCATGGCGTTTTCGGCGGTCACTTTGTGCAATTTGGGTTTGTTATTTTGTGCTGACATCAGTTCATCCTTTTAACAAATCTTTGAGATATGGTCTAGTTATAAGAGATTCGTGGAATAAAACAATCAAGATAAATACTGATAGGGAGCAATGAGCCAATATCACGATGGGCTTGCATCAAATCACCAAAGCATTGGCTTTGTTGGCTAAAAAGCGAATGACCGATAAAACAGTCAATGTTGAAGTCTTGGGGTTGCTTGGCAATGGAATGCCACGCATGGTCAGTTCGAACTCACCAAATTCCCCTTTTGCACTGAGGTGATGGACGTTGTCGTTGGTGCTTGGGTCTGCAATCAGTTTGACCCGGGTTTTGTCAAAACCCAAACCTGCCAAGGAAATGGTGGCGGCCACATTGGCATTTTTAGGGTAGAGGGTGGATGCGTCGCGAGCAGAGCCTTCGAAGAATGTGCTTGCGCGACCCAGGTTGGCCAGGTCCAGTAAATTCTCGGCAGGTGTTCCCTTCCATCCGAGGGGGGGTTTGCGACCGGTGTAGGTCACTTCACTCAACCCTGCAAACTTGGCACTCGACAGCGCATCGATGGCGCCAATAGCACCTGAGAGTAAATGAACCTGAGTGTGGCCAGCCTCGGCATTGGCAATGAGCTTTTCGGGCAAGAGGGGCTCGGCCAAAGCACCAGTGGAGACAATGGCGCATTCAATGCCGGTGAGCAATGCCGGTAAAACATAGGCGTGGATGGCTTGATGTCCGGCGCACTCGATCAGCAGTTTTGTTCCAATGGGTATGTTGGTCACCGCTAGGGTGCCAGGCAAGTGAGTGTCAAGGTATTGTTGTGTCGACAAGCATTTTTCATCACGCACCACCACATGGGTGATGTTGATCTCTTTGTGTTCATGCAGTCTCTTGCAGACTTCTTGTCCTATCCCACCAAAACCAATGATCACTGCATTTAACACATTGATTCCCTTGGAGGTGTCAGCCAAACTTGGCAGTCAAAAGAGAGGGTGTTGATTTGATAGAACATGAATGAGCAAGACCTCTAGCCCAGTTGTTCTTGTAGAAAACTCAAAATAGTAGACGCAAGTCTTTCATCGGCGGTATCCAAGCTTGCAATGATTGAGGTGTGATTATGACCTTCTAGCCAAGCCAGTCGTGGTGACTTTCCATGAAGTTGAGCAATATGGCTGGCCAATTCAAGGCAATGCATGTCAATCAAAGGATTCTCATATTGCGCAATGGCAAACATGGTGGGCACGCTATTTTTGTGGACATGTTGAATGGCCGAGCATTGGTCAAACAATGTTTGATCAACACCATAATAGGCTTCCACTTTTCTTGCATTCGGATTGTCTGTTCGGTTTTCAATTCTCACTCGGCCGCTCACAATGATGTGCCCCAATACATTCAATGGATGGGGGGACGCTGGGTTTAATCGATAAACATAATCGCTCGAGTGAGCCGCGCCAGCAGAGTGACCCATGATGAAAATTTTATGCTTGTCGCCCCCATACCGATGAATGTTTTGGTCTATCCACTGCATTGCATTGGCCAAATCATCAGTGGCGCTGGGGAATTTGAATTCCGGTGCCAAACGATACTCTAGGTTCACGCCCACAAAGCCATGTCGATTAAAGCAGCGCAGTACGTTGGCATAAATTTCACTGGAACGGTCTTTTGAGCCATCGACAAAGGCACCGCCATGCGCGAAAACGAGGACGGGCGCGGAATTGGCGTTCATGGGGCAAAAGATGTCAAGGACATTTCTTTTGTCACTTGCGTAAGCAATTTCATTGTGACGCACCAAGCCTTCTCGTGGACTGGTTGCCAATATCTCTGAATAGGCGGCAACCATTTCGCGCACATTGTTTGCGACGTTGTCCCCCCAATGAGGTCCGATGGTTTTCATTCTCGCGATGAGACTAGCGGGTATCACTGGCAATGTTGACATGTAAAAACTCGAATGGTTTGAATGGGCTTAGAAGCTGATACCGGTGAAACGAACTTGAGACAACTCTTCAATGGCGTAGCGAATCCCTTCACGTCCGAAACCAGATCTCTTTGATCCGCCAAATGGGTACATGTCAAGACGAAATCGACTCGCTTCATTGACCCAAAGCGATCCAACTTCAAATTCATCAGAAAATTTCATGGCCATTTTCAAGCTTTGTGTGAACAGTGCACCTTGAAGCCCGAACTCTGAGTCATTGGCCATTTTTAGAGCCTCATCGGCATCCTTTGCCACACTCACACACACGAGTGGTCCAAACACCTCGTCTCTCCAGATGGAGGATTCAGGTGTGGGGTTGACAACGATGCCAGGACTCACGACGCAATCATGACGTGTGGGTTCAAGAGCGATTTGGAGGTGCCGGTCTTTGGCGTCCTGTATCATTTTCATGACCCGGTCTGCAGTACCAGCAGAAACCATGGGCCCTACATCGGTGGCGTCCTCATAGGGGTCACCCACTTTCAAAGATTGGGCAGCGGCAACAAAGTCCGCTAAAAATTCTTCAAAAACTGAGGCTTCAACAATAATCCTTTGAGCAGAAATGCATTGCTGGCCACTGGCTTCGAATGAGGCAGAGGCGATTTTTTTAGCCGCATCTTTGATGTTTGCGTCCGCGAGCACGATGTTGGCGGCGTTGGAGCCCAGTTCTGCCAAGAATTTTTTGGCGCCTGCAGCTCTCGCCAGCGCATCACCCGCAATGGTTCCACCCGTGAATGTGACCGCCATGACCAATGGGTTGGCCACCAATTCCTGCGCAGGGAATTTGTCCCCTGTGAGCACATTGAACAAACCCTTGGGAACACCAGCTTTATAGAAAATTTCAGCAACTCTGAGTGAAATTCTTTGTGCTGCAGGGTGAGGTTTGACGACAATGGCATTGCCAGCAATGATGGCTGGAGCGACTTTTTGCACCAGTAAATTGATGGGTGCATTGAAGGGTGTGATGCCAGCAATCACGCCGTAGGGATGTCTTTTGGTGAATCCCATTTTGCCAGCTCCGTTTGGAGTGGCATCCACTGGGATGGTCTCTCCACGCAGCGTCAAGGCTTCTGCGGCCGTGGCTTTGAGAAAAGCAGCTGAGCGGTTGGCCTCAAAGCTAGAAGCTTTCTTGGGCTTGCCAATGTCGTGAATCAATGCATCGATCAATTCTGGCAAAGCCAGCTCAAGGCCTTTTGCTGCAGCATTGAGCCAATCGACACGTTGCGCCAGAGTAGATCTGCGGTTGTATAAAAATGCCGCTTGAGCGCTTTGTACTGCAAGAGAAACCAATTGCGCACTGGGCTCCACCATTTGCGCATAGGGCTTGAGTGTCACTGGCGAATATAGATCGGTGGTAAGATCATTGGTTTTGACAAAATTTCCGTCAATGAATGGTTCTAGACGAGAGCTTGACATTTTTTACAACTTTGGAATTGAAGATTGTTTGATGACCTTGGACCATTTGTCAATTTCAGACTTCATGAAGAGTGAAAAATCTGCAGCAGAACCACCCATGGGTTCAAACCCTTGATCCACCAAAGCTTCGTTGACGGCGGGAAGTTGAAGAACCTTTTGTACCTCTGAATTCAACTTGGTAACGATTGCACTGGGAATGCCTTGAGGGCCAACAAAGCCAAACCAGGCAGTGACTTCAAATCCCGGCAATCCGCTCTCCGCAACAGTCGGAAGGTCAGGCAACCAAGACAAACGTTTGGCCGAGGTCACCGCCAACATTTTGATTTTTCCGCCTTTGGCCAATGGAATGGCGTTTGGAGCATTGGGGAACATGAAGCTCACTTCATTTTTCATCACGGAATTAATGGCTTCCGGGGAGCCTTTGAAGGGAACGTGAAGTGTTTTAAATCCAGCCATTGAGTTTAAGAGCTCTCCCGAGAGGTGCATGGAGGTACCGTTACCTGCCGAAGAGTAATTGATGGTATCGGTGGGTTTACTTTTAATCCACGTGATCAGCTCCTTCACGGTGGCTACCGGGGTCTCATTGGAGGCGACCAACACATTGGGGCTAGACGCAATGGCAATGATGGGGGTGAAATCGTGCAATGCGTCATAAGGCATCTTGGCGTAAAGGGCCGGGTTGATGCCGTGCGAGCTGATGGAGGCGAGCATGACGGTGTATCCGTCGGGTGCCTGATGGGACGTGTACTCACCAGCGACATTGCCACCTGCACCAGGGCGATTTTCAACCACGAAAGGTTGTCCTATAGACTTGGTCAATTGGTCGCCCACAATTCTTGCCAAAATGTCCGAGGTCGAACCTGCTGACAATGTCACCACAATTTTGACGGGTTTTGAGGGCCAGTTCTGTGCATAAACAAATGTGCTTGCGAGCGTTACTAAAAGCACTGCACATACAGATGGGAGGCTACAAGATTTTTTCTGTGAAGATAATTTTGACCAATTCAAGATGGACCTCTCAATTTTTTAAGTTCCGCGGATTGTGCATGTGCTCATGGAAACTGTCAATCAATTGACGCGACAAAATCGTTGCGCACCAAAACTGCGCCGATTGATTTTTTTTGGTGCTATTTACGCGGGTTTGTATCAATCTAGTGCACGATGATTTGCATGGATAATTTGATTGACCAGTTAGTAAATAAATGCTAAATTATTGAATCGTTAATTTTTTTTGGAGTAGTCATGGCCACATCTCGCCACCCAATGCCACCAGAGTTGGTCGGTGTCCCTTTGGAAAAAGTATTGAATGATCACGTTGGTCGCTTCAAAGACAAAACACCGGATTGGAATGCTTTTGAGGACGCAAAAATCGAGGGATTCAAGAGAGCTCAGCATCGTTTCATTGGTGCTGGTGGTTCTGGTAAGCACAACGACAACTCTGTGATCCCGCCCCGTGGTTTTACGCTCTCCATCATGTATGTGGAGCCAGGCCAGGGCAACGCCGCTCATACCCATGAAGTGGAAGAGATATTTTTTGTTTTGGATGGCTTTTTGACTGTATTTGTGGAAGATGAGGCGGGTAACCATCTCAAAACTCGACTGGGTAAATGGGAATGCTTGGCGTGCCCACCGGGCGTGATTCATGGCTACGTGAACGACAGTTTGGCCCCGGTTTATTTTCAGGTGATGCTGGGTCGTGCCAAGCCAGAGACCATGGGTTATTCAGATGCTTCATTGTTCGCGCGCCGAGCGGATCACCTCAATTAACTGGGCGATTTTTGAAGATGCAATCCAAGGCAAGTCTGGTTAAAAAGGCGCGGGATAGTTCTCAAATTACGCGCTCTAAGATACTGAGTGCTGCGACTACTGAATTTGCAGAGAAAGGCTACGACGGCGCTCGAGTTGACGATATAGCCCTATTGTCGGGATTGCAGAAAAATGTCATTTACTACTACTTCAAAAGCAAAGAAGGATTGTTCACCGAGGTTCTCATCCAAACCTACTCGGCCATCATGGCCAGTCGAGAGGAATCCAGTATTGAGGGTCTCGCTCCAATAGATGCCATGAAGAAACTGGTGTTTGCCACCGGTTTGAATTGGGGGCGTCATCCCGAGTTTTTGCGCTTATTGCAGAGTGAAAATATCTGTAAAGGCCGTCACATCAAAGCCTCTGGCGTTATTGCCCAACTCTACAACCCGCTCATCAAGGCCATCACGACCGTTTTACAAATTGGCGTTGAACAGGGCATCTTTCGCTCGGGTGTTGACCCCATTGAGTTGTACATCTCGATCACATCCTTGTCGGCTCATTATGTGAGTCACCAACATACCTTTGACGCGATTTTCAGTAAACGCTTGATGACGCCCAAGCGGCTTAAAAATCGATTGGAGCATTGTGCTGACATGGTGGTGCGTTACTTGCTTGTAGATAAGGGACTGGAAGTTCAAGCCAAGAAGAAGTCTGCGTTAAAAGTTCATCAGCCCAAAACATCCAAATAGATACTGAACATGAAAAACTTGAAAGTCATTGTTTTTGAAGGTGTGCAAAATTTACCCATCTTCGCGGCTCAAGCACAGGGCTATTTCCGAGATGAAAACCTGACGATTGACCTCACCTTCACGCCTAACTCTTGGACTTTGCGAGACGGCTTGAAAGACGGTTTGTACGATATTGCACACACCGCTGTCGACAATGCGGTTGCCATGGTGGACACAGCCAACGCCGATGTGGCTGTCTTCATGGGAGGGGACAATGGTTTCAATGGGTTGTTCGTGCAAGCAGACATCAACAGCATCGATGATTTGAGGGGCAAGACAGTGTTGGTGGATGCGCCCAATACTGCATTTGCCCTGGCCTTGTACAAAATACTTTCTTTGCACGCCATGGAGTTGGATGCCAAGGACTATGAAGCGTTATCAATAGGGGCCACGCCTTTCCGTCTTAAAGCTTTGCTTGAAAACAAGTCCTATGCGGGGGCAATTCTTAACCTGCCATTTCGTTTGCAAGCGCTCAAATCTGGACTCGTGCATCTCGGTGATTTGGTCGACATATTGGGCCCCTATCTTTCAACGGCGGGTTTTGTGATGAGGGGGTGGGCTCAACAAAACGAAGAGACTTTGATCGCTTACATCAAGGCTTATGTCAAAGGACTTCGATGGGTTTTGGATGTGGCCAATAAAGCGGCCGTGACTGATCTGCTCCAAATGCAATTGAAGTTGGAGCGTGATGTTGCCATCGGATCGGTGGAGATGGCCACATCTGCGATTGGCGGCTTTATGGTGGATGCGCAAATCGACATCGATGGTTTTGCCAATGTTTTGGCCATTAGAGCTGCTTTTGAGAAAAAGGCAATTCCCCAGAAAGTGCAGAGGTATATTGATACTCGCTATCATGCCCTTGCATTGCAACAACTTTGACACTATCCAAACGAGGTGATTTCTATGCAATCCGACTTCAAAAATTTGTGCTTTTCAAGCGTTTTCTCCTTGTTGGGTCTGGTGTTCGTCGGCACTGGTTTTGCTGCCGACGCAGTGAAGTTCCCGAATAGACCGATCAAGCTCATCGCCCCTTTTGCCCCGGGTGGGGCCTTGGATGTGGTCGCGAGAACCACGGGTGAAGTGATCTCTGAGCAACTCGGCCAACCTGTCGTGGTTGAAAATCGTGCGGGTGCTGCGGGTGCCATCGGATCTGAATTTGTCGCCAAACAATCTCCCGATGGTTACACACTCCTTTTGGGAGCCACCACCACGCATGGGATCAATCCAGTATTGCAAAAACTCCCCTACGATCCGGTCAAAGATTTTGCCCCAGTGTCATTGGTGGCCACCATTCCACACATTTTTGTGGTCAATCCTCAGTTGCCAGTCAACAGTTTTGTCGAATTCATTGCTTACGCGAAATCTCATCCCGGTCTTGCATTTGGTTCCGCTGGAAACGGCTCACCACACCACTTGGCTGGAGAATTGATCAAGCTTGAAGCGGGACTCGATTTGGTTCATGCGCCTTACAAGGGTTCCGGTCCAGCGTTAGCGGACTTGTTGGCAGGGCACATTCAGTTCATGTCAATTGAATACACCGCTGTCGCCTCTCAGCTTGCTGCTGGAAAGCTCAAGGCCTTGGCGGTAGAGACTGCCCAGCGGGTCCCTGGGGTTGATCTGCCCACGCTCATTGAGTCGGGCGTGCCTGGTATCGATGTCACGGCTTGGTATGCGGTGTATGCGCCTGCTGGGACACCAACTGAAATTGTGAGTATGTTGCAAGGCGCCATCGCCAAAGGCATGAAAGACGGTCAAGCGAGAGATAAATTGGTCAAGCTCAACGCTCAGGTTGTTGCCAGTACCCCAGACGCATTGACCAAGCACATGACGCAAGAGTTGAGCCGCTGGGGAAGAATCATCAAGTTGGCGAATATTAAATCCGATTAAATAAAAAAACCAATTCATGAAATCCACTGACTTCAACTACATCAGTCCAACTACTTTAGAGGAGGCCATTCAAATTCTTGATCAACACGAGGGTGAAGTCAAAATCATCTCTGGTGGCCAAAGTTTGATGCCGATTTTGAACTACAGACTTGCTAGCCCGCAATTGCTGGTCGATTTGCAGGCCATTCCCAGCCTGAGCCATGTCAGCATCACTCCGAGTGGCACAACTTTGGGCGCTCGGGTCCGTTGGGTTGACATTGAGCTTCATCAAGGCCTTCGAGATGCACAGCCCTTGTTGTGTGCAGCCATTGATCATGTGGCGCATTATCAAATCAGAAATCGTGGCACTGTCGGTGGTAGTCTCGCGCATGCGGACCCGGCGGCTGAAATGCCCGGCTTGGCCGTTGCATTGGAGGGGGTCTTGCATTTGCAAGGACCCCAAGGTCTTCGGCGTGTCAAGGCTGTTGACTTTTTCCTGGGCCAGTTGTCAACCTCGATCGCTGCCAATGAAATACTCGTAGCCATTGAATTGCCTTTTTGGCCACATGATAGGCGCTGGGGTTTTACTGAGTTTTCAAGGCGAAAAGGTGATTTTGCGCTTGCAGGCGCTGCTGTTTGGTTTGATTTGAGCGCGGCTGGTGTGGCGAGCAATGTTCATCTCGGACTCATAGGCACTGGCGAAAAGCCCATGCGATTGGTGTCGGCCGAAGCCAAGTTGAATGGTCAAATTTTGAGTGAAACATTGATTCAAGACGTGACCTTGGAGTGTCTAGGCGCCATGTCATTTCAAGGTGATATCCACGCCAGCGAAAAATACCGACGCGCATTGATGTTAGAGATGATTTCCAAATCCTTTGCGCAAGCTTTGCACCACATTTAAAGATTGAGTGAGTACCCGAGATGCAAGTAAAGATGACAGTCAACGGCAAAGTATTCGAAGCCGACGTCCCCTCCAGGCTCAATTTGGCCGACTGTATTCGGCATGACATGGACCTCACCGGCACCCATGTGGCCTGTGAGCACGGAGTATGTGGTGCATGCACTGTGTTGGTCAATGGTGAGGCAGTTCGGTCCTGTTTGATGCTTGCCGTGCAAGCCAATGGACATTCCGTGGTGACCGTTGAGGGGCTCTCCAATGACGATGAATTATCTGCACTTCAGGCATCGTTTCGAAAGCACAATGCATTGCAGTGCGGGTTTTGTACACCAGGCTTCATCACCACTGCGCACGCTTTGCTGACCAAAGAGCCTCATTGTGACGAGGATCGAATTCGCGAAGTCTTATCCGGTAATTTGTGCCGTTGCACCGGATACGTGCCGATCGTGCAAGCTGTTTTGGATGCTCGAGTGGCATATCAACAAGTGGGAGCAAAGTGATCATGGCTCAACCCATACTCAAACCCATTGAGCGTCAACGTAAAAATGTCGGTTCCCCGAAGGAAAGAGTCGAAGATTTGCGTTTTTTGCGTGGCAAAGGCATCTATGTCGATGACGTGAAAAAAGATGACGTATTGCACGTCAGTATTCTTCGCAGTCCCATAGCCCATGGCTTGATCAAAAGCATTCAAACCGATGAGGCCAGAAAGCTGCCCGGTGTGGTGGCCATATTGACGGCAAAGGACGTTGTGGATCTTTGTGGTTCGGTTCCACTCATCCCCATTCGCTTGCACCACAACCCAATCCTTGACTCCTACAAGCAGCCCGTGATTGCGAGTGATAAAGTACGGTTTGTGGGTGAAGCCATTGCGTTGGTGGTCGCCAAAACACCTGCCATCGCTGAGGATGCCATGGGCCTCATCGAGCTCGATATTGAGAGCTTGGAGGTCGCTGCCGATATCAAAACTGCGCAAATGAATGAGGTTAAATTGTTTTCTGACCCCAGAGGAAACTCACCGCTCAGATATCACTCTAAAAAGGGAAACGCACAGCTGGTCTTTGACAATGCGGCCTACACCAGAAAAGAAAAATTCGTCATCCAAAGAATTTCCGCCATGACCATGGAGACTCGAGGTGTCTTGGCGCAGTGGAAATCCGAGTCCCAAGAGTTATTTGTCTTTGGTGCTGCCAAGGTTCCATTTTGGAATCGAGCCGCCTTGGCGCAGATGTTGGCCATGGAGCGCGACCACGTTCAATTGATTGAGAACGATGTGGGTGGCAGTTTCGGGGCTCGAGGTGAGTTTTATACAGAGGATTTCCTGATTCCCTTTGCGGCGAAGACTTTGGGGGCGACCATCAAATGGATTGAAGATCGACTTGAGCACTTGACTTCCATGAATCAAGCGCGTGATTGTGACGCGGAAGTCGAGATTGCTTGTGATCGTGAGGGTCGAATTTTGGGATTTCGTGGGCACATGAATTATGACCTGGGTGCTTATCCTAGAACCAATGGTTTGGTTGCGCCTAGAAACATCACGCAATTTCTGACTGGCCCCTATAAAGTCGAGAATGTGGATCTCAGTTGTGATATCGTTTTTACCAATAAAACACCGAGTGGTACCTTGCGTGCTCCAGGTCGATTTGAGAGCAATTTCTTTTGTGAGCGTTTACTGGAGTTGGCCGCCAAAGACTTGGGCGTAGATCCGGTTGAGATCAGGCGTAAAAATGTATTGACTCCAAGGGACATGCCTTATCCTTTTCCCACCATCAGTCCGTCATTGATTGATCACACGGCCGATACCGAGTGTGACAGTGGTGACTACCGAGAAACGCTCGAGCGGTGTGTGAAAGATTTTAAGTGGCACGAGTTGCAGCATCTCCAGGGTCAAATGGTGGATGGTGTTTACCATGGCCTAGGCTTGTCGTGTTTCATCGAGGGTGGTTCAGCTGGGCCACGCGAAAATGCCAAATTGCGTTTTGAAAAAGATGGCTTGATCACCTTCAGTGTGGGCTCTACGTCGGTGGGTCAGGGGGTGGAGACGGTTCTCACGCAAATTGCAGCCGATGAGCTCGATCTTGAAATGTCAGACATCGTCATGCTGCATGGATCGACCACGCTCTTGCACGAAGGGTGGGGTTCGTATCACTCTCGCTCAACCGTCATGGGGGGCTCTGCAGTGACGAATGCGACAGATTTGTTCAAGGAGGAAATCCGCCTTCGAGCCAGTACGGTGTTGAAATGTGATCCATCTCAAGTGAATGTGTCCGCGGGTTTGGCAACTTCCAGCCAAGGTGGATCTGTGAGTTGGAATGAGCTCGTGAGCTCAACCCCCATCGAGGTGATGGGCACCTTTGCAAGTCACCATCACACCTATGCCTATGGCTGCGCTGCAGCCCATGTGAGTGTGGACCCCAAAACTGGTCGCATCAAAGTCTTGGATTATTTGGTGGTTGAGGACGTTGGGCGCGCCATCAATCCCTTGACAGTCCATGGTCAATTGGTGGGTGGCACGGTGCAAGGCATGAGCGGCACCTTGCTCGAGCATATTGTTCACGATCAACAAGGCCAATTGTTGACAGGTTCTTTGGCAGATTATTTGATAGCCACGGCCACTGATTTTCCAGTCATTCGTGCAGTCGTACTCGAGCAACATCCCTCTCCACTGAACCCTCTGGGTGCAAAAGGTGCCGGCGAGGGTGGCACCATATGTGTGGGTGGAGCCATTGGCAACGCGGTTGCGAATGCGTTGGGTTCATTGAATCTTGAACCCACCTCACTGCCCTTGTCACCCATGCGGGTTTGGGAAATGATTCACGATGTTTGATGACTGCGTGGTAATTGTGTTTTAGTTTAACAACGGAAGGTGTTCAATGAATTCAATGATTAAATTTTTCATGGTTTTGAGCTGGGTGGCGTCGGGATTTTCAGCCACTGCTCAAACGTCTTCCTATCCCAGTCAGCCGGTGAAGTTGATGGTGACCTTCACCCCTGGTGGTGCCGCCGATTTGACGGCTCGCATCATCGGTGAGCATTTGTCGCGCATGTGGAACCAGCAAGTGGTGGTGGACAACAAAATTGGCGCAGGTGGCTCAATTGGAGTAGAGCAAGTTTTTCGCGCCAAGCCCGATGGGTACACCTTGTTGCTCGCCAGCAATACCCACGCGATCAATCAAGCCTTGTACAACAATTTGCCGTTTGACTTGAGAAAAGACTTCTTTGCCATCGCTTCACTGACGTCTTCTCCGATTGCCTTGGCGGTCAACCCCAAAGTTTCAGTTAAAAACCTCAAAGAATTCACGGCTCTTTTGCGCTCTCAACCCGGCAAAATTGCCTATGGCACCTGCGGGGTCGCCACCGCTCATCACTTTGCCATGGAGTTGTATAAAAATGCCACCTCCACTTTTGCAGTGCACATCCCCGAGCGAGGCTGCACGCCTGCGGTGATTGATGCTGTATCTGGCCAGGTGGAGGTGGTGATTTCCTCCTTGGTCACGGTGTTGCCCTTTGCCAAAGATCAAAAATTGCGCGTGATCGGCCTCACCTCTCGCGAGCACTCTGCTTCATTGCCCAGTGCGGTCCCGTTCAGAGAATCTGGCATTCCTGAGTTGGCCAATTATGAAGTGGAGAATTATTATGGTGTCATGGCCAGTGTCAATACGCCCAAAGATATTTTGGCCAAATTGGAGATAGACCTGAAAAAAGCATTGGAGTCGCCTGAAGTCAAGACACAATTGTCCACTGCGGGTATGGATGAGTTTTGGGGTACCTCTGCGCAATTCGCCAATCTCCTGAGCTCTGACATTGAGAAATTCAAAGCGGCCATTAAAATTGCCAACATCAAGCCAGAATAGGCTCGTTCTTACAATGGCTCTTACTTTTCCAATTGATGGACTGACTTCATGAACAAATTAAGAATTAGCCTTTCATGCTGCGACTACGATCGATGCCGTGCGATTTTTGACGGCCGTGCGCCCATTGAAGGCTGTGACGTCTCGGCTGTGGCAATTGAGCCGGAGGAGGGTTTTCACCGCGCCTTCAAATTTCAAGAGTTCGATGTCTGCGAAATTTCCATGTCAAGTCACACATTGATGACCTCACGTGGCGAGAACGCTTACGTTGGCATTCCAGCTTTTGTCTCCAGGTTATTTCGACATTCAGGCATTTATATTCGTACCGATCGCGGTATTAAAAAGCCCTCCGATCTCAAGGGCATGAAGGTGGGTGTGCCCGAATATCAGATCACGGCCAACGTCTGGATTCGCGGCATCTTGTCGGAGTTTCATGACTTGGAGCCCACCGATGTGCTTTGGCGTGGTGGTGGTTTGGAAGAAGCAGGGCGCGAAGAGCGAACCCGCTTGAGCGATATCCCAGGCGTTGAGTTGCTTCCCATCCCCAGCGATAGAACGCTCAGTGACATGTTGGCCAATGGCGAGATCGATGCGCTCATCAGTGCGCGAGCGCCCTCATGCTATTTGAACAAAAGTCCTGGTGTTGATCGACTCTTCCCAGACTATCCTCGCGTTGAGAGAGAATATTTTCAGCAAACAAATATTTTCCCCATCATGCACATCATTGGTATCCGTCGTGAATTGGCTGAGCGCGAGCCTTGGTTGCCTGTGAGTGTGTTCAAGTCTTTCATCAAAGCCAAAGAGTTGTGCATGTATGAGTTGGGACAAATTGGGCATTTGTTCAATTCCTTGCCATGGGGAGTTTCTGAGTTCGAATCGGCCAAGGCCCTCATGGGAGAGGATTATTGGAGTTATGGGTTTGAAGCCAATCGACATGTTCTTGAGACTTTCACCGCCTATCACCACAAACAAGGTCTCTCCAAGGTCAAGGTCGATCCCCGGCAACTCTTTCATCCAGCATCGCTGGATTTGTCCAAAATTTAAAATCTGATGAAGTCTGCCGCATTTACCCACCACAGCCCAAAAACCTTGCAAGAAGCCTTGGTGTTGTTGGGGCAATGTGAAAATGCCAAAGTCTTGGCCGGTGGGCAGTCTTTGATGCCCATGATGAATTACCGTTTGGTGGGCGTCGATCATTTGATCGACATCAATGGGATTGATGAGCTCAACTCCATCACGCAGGGCACTGGCTTTATTGAGTTTGGCTCCATGGTGAGGCAGTACACCATTGCGCAATCTGATCTGATTCGAGAGCGATTGCCCTTGATGAATGAAGCCATTCATTACGTGGGTCATATGCAAACCAGAAACCGGGGAACCCTGGGAGGCAGTTTGTGTCATTTCGATCCGTCGGCTGAAATGGCCCTGGTGGCTTACAGCTACGATGCACAATTGGTGGTTCGCAATGCCCGCGGCTCTCGGATTTTGTCCATGTCTGATTTTGGCCGAAATTTCATGACCACCGCCTTGGAAAGCGATGATCTGTTGGTTGCGGTCAGAATGACACTTTGGCCCAAAGACCATGGATACTCCTTTGTGGAGTTTGCCAGGCGCCATGGAGACTTTGCGATTGTCTCGGTTGCAACACTGATGACCCTTGGCCCTCAGGGCTTGATTGATCGGGTATCGATCCATTTGGGTGGTGTGGGGGCGACACCCCAAAAACTCCCCAATGTTGAGCAAGAACTTTTGGGTCAAAAGCCCAGCCATGACTTGTTCGTCAAAGTCGCAGGGGTCCTGTCAAGCCTTGATGCCTTGAGCGACAAGCTTTATCCTTCTTGGTACCGAGCCCGCTTGGCCCAGAGTTTGGTGGTCCGTTCCTTGGCGCTTGCCCATGAACGTTGTTCAACTTCTGATCTGGTGAAGCACCATTGAGTATGATTTCCAATCCAGTCAAAACCATCGCGTTCAACTTGAACGGCCAACATGTCCAAGAGGATGTTCAAAGCAGGCTCAACTTGGCAGACTTTTTGCGCCAACAATGCCATTTGACCGGAACCCATGTGGGGTGTGAGCATGGTGTATGCGGCGCTTGCACGGTCTTGGTGGAAGGTCGGGCCGTTCGCGCATGCCTCATGCTTGCCGTGCAGGTTGATCAAAAGACGGTCACCACCGTCGAAGGCATCACGCCCGAGCGTGGTTTGTCTGTTTTGCAAGAGAGCTTTTGGAGTGAGCACGGGTTACAGTGTGGTTTTTGTACGCCAGGCGTGTTGATCTCTCTTACTCAGCTGCTCAAAGACCATGCCAGTCCAAGTCCTGAGCAAATCCGCGATGTGCTCTCGGGCCACTTGTGCCGGTGCACCGGCTATCAAAACATGGTGAAGGCGTGCATGGTGGCTGCAAAGCGCATGCGAGATGAACTTGCCAGCGCGCAGGCACCGGTGTTGCATGAGGTCAAAGATGGCCATTGAATATGATCACTCCGTTGGCCATGAACCTCGGATCATTGGTGCGCGTTCACCAAGGGTCGAGGACCCCAGTCTCTTGAAAGGTCAAGGCTGCTTTCTTGATGATATTCAACTGCCTGGAACACTGCACGCAGCCTTTGTGAGAAGTCCACATGCCCATGCCCACATGGTCAGTATCGATGCCACACACGCCTTGAAGTTGCCAGGTGTTCACGCGGTCTACACGGCCAAAGAGCTTGAGTCGGTGTTGGTCAAACTTCGCATGCCTTTGGGATTTCCAACAACAGCCCTGCCGCAAAACATCACCCCTTTTGTTCTGTGTCCCAAAGAAGTGTGTTTTGTGGGGGAGGCTGTTGCAGTGGTGGTGGCCACTTCAAGGCACATTGCAGAAGATGCGGTTGAACTCATCGCTGTGGAGTATGAGCCTTTGCCCATGGTGCACGATTGTAGACAAGCCTTGGAGGCCAATGCACCCTCTGTGCGCTTGGAGAGCCCAAGCAATGAGCTCAATCATTTCAAAGTGGCCTATGGTGATGTGGACGCGGCCTTCAGTCAAGCTCACCGTGTGGTTCAAGCCTCCTTGTCCACTCATCGCGGTGCGGCCCATCCCATCGAGGGCAGGGGTGTGATGGCCGACTTTTCTGTGCAAGCTGAGCTCACCGTTTGGTCGTCGACGCAAATGTCGCATGATTTAAGGCAGATGCTCTGTGAGCTCTTGGGTCTCAATGAAGATCGGGTGCGCGTGATCGCTCCCGATGTGGGAGGAGGATTTGGTTGTAAGTTTTTGGTCTACCCAGAGGAAATTGCAGTGGCGGCATGCGCCAAACTTCTGGGCCAACCGGTGAAATGGGTTGAGGACCGAAGCGAACATTTTGTGTCTGCGATACAAGAGCGTGAACAATTTTGGGATGTTGAGATGGCCCTCGGGCCACAGGCAGAGATCCTGGGAATTCGGGGACAGATGCTTCATGACCAAGGGGCTTACACCCCCCAAGGGATCAATTGTCCCTACAACGCCGCAACTGGTGTCACGGGTCCCTACAAGGTGGGAGCGTATCACTTGGAGGTCAGTGTGGTGCAAACCAATAAAGTGCCCACCATCCCGGTGAGAGGGGCGGGTTACCCTGAGGCAGCTTTTGTGATGGAGCGCTTATTGGATTTGGCCAGCGTTGAGCTTGGCATTGGAAGAGAGCAGATTCGGGCCAAAAATTTGGTCTCCAAAGCGCAGATGCCCTATGAAAAACAAATCAAAAATAGAGCTGGAGCGCCCATCATTTTGGACAGCGGTGACTATCTGCACTGCCAAGAGATGGTGCTCAAACACATCGATTTAGAGGGCTTCAAGGCTCGGCAATTGGCAGCCAAGGGACAAGGCCGCTACATTGGTTTGGGGTTTGCGCACGGCGTCAAAGGCACGGGGCGGGGCCCATTTGAGTCAGGGACTGTGAAAGTCTCACCCGCTGGTTTGGTGAGTGTCTACACTGGCGCATTGGCCATGGGTCAGGGCCTGAAGACTGCGCTTGCACAAATATGCGCAGAACAACTGGGAGTGTCTGCCAGTGACGTTGAGGTGGTCTGCGGAGACACCCGATTTGTCACCATGGGACTCGGAGGATTTGCCAGTCGGCAAACCGTGACAGCAGGATCCTCTGTGCATTTGGCCGCCATCCAAGTGAGAAAAAAAGCCTTGAAAGTGGCCAGCCAAATCTTGGAAGCCTCTGAAGATGATTTGGAACTTCGGGACGGTTTTGTCAAAGTCAAAGGCACGGACAAGCAATTGAGCTTGGGGGATATCTCCAGAAAACTCAGGGGTGTTCCAGGCTACGCCTTGCCCCCAGGTGTGGAGGCAGGTCTTGAGTACTCCGAACACTGGCAGACCGAGGTCTTGGCCTATTCGCATTCGTTTCATGCCTGTGAGGTCGAGGTGGACGTGCAGACCGGTGGCGTCAAACTATTGCGCTACGTGGCCAGCCAAGATTCTGGCAAATTGATCAATCCCATGATTGTGGAGGGTCAACTGCATGGTGGCATCACCCACGGTATTGGCAACGCGTTGTTTGAATTCATGGGCTACGATGAACAAGCGCAGCCCTTCACCACCACTTTTGCAGACTATTTTTTGCCAACGGCCACCGAGATACCTGATTTTGAAATCTTGTTTCACGAAAGTCCTGCGCCTTTCAATCCTTTGGGGGTCAAGGGTGTGGGAGAGAGCGGTACCGTACCGGTGGTGGCGACTATTTTTTCTGCGATCGATGATGCCTTGGGGGATTGGAAGATTCATTTGAAACATGCACCGGTCTCTCCAGTGAAGTTGCTGGAAGAAATTTTGACCCATGGATCTGTTCCATGAGTGATTCACCACGCTCAGCGGCATCCTCCATCTCCTTGGCGGCTTTCTTGAGTTTGATGTTGGTGGCCCTTTTGATGGGCTCCAACCATGTGGCTGCCAGGGTTGCTTTCAATCATGGACTCGATGTTTCCACTGCTGTCGTGATTCGGAGTGCCTTCACGGCCATCATGGTGAGTGGATTGGTTGTTGCGCAAAAGATCCGCTTCAACGTCGAGCCTCGACAATGGAGAGTCTTGGCGGTCATTGCTGTGTTGATTTCGGTTCAAAGTTGGACCCTCTATAGCGCTGTGGCTGTTTTGCCCGTGTCCCTGGCTTTGCTCACCTTCAATAGCTATCCCTTGTGGGCTGCGTTTTGGGCCCGTGTGATTTACAAACACAAGAGTGAGCGTCAAGTCTTGGTGTTGATGCCACTGCTACTCTTGGGTTTGGCGTTGGCGCTCGACGTCACGGGCTCGGCCTCGGGCCTTGGAGCCAAGGCTCAATGGGACTTGATCGGTTGGGGGGTGCTCTGTGCAGTGATTGGGGCTGCGACTTTTGGCTTGGTCCTTGTGCTCATTGAGTTTGAAACCAAGGGCTTGGATGGGCGTTTGAGAACCTCACTCACCATGTGGATGGTCACTTTGATCACTATGGGGTCGACGCAATATTTTGGTGCTTTTCATTGGCCGCAAGAAACTGTAGGTTGGTGGGGTCTTTTGTTTTTGTGTTTGTTTTACTCGAGTGGCATTACCCTCATGTTCACGGTATTGCCCAAGCTCGGTGTGGTTGGAAATTCCGCAATCTTGAATCTGGAGCCCATCTTTGCGCTGGCCATGGCCTGGGCCATTTTGAACCAAAACATCTCTCCATCTCAACTGATCGGAGCCTTCTTGGTGGTCGGTGTGGTGATCAAGTTGGGCACTCGCAAACGTTCATCATAGACACGCGCATCCACGGCAATTGGTTTGGCGCTCACCAGCACGTTGAGCCTTCCCATTGCTCTGTCTAGTCTTGGCTGGCGGCTCGCTTGCGGAGTTCAAATTTTTGAATCTTACCGGTGGATGTTTTTGGGATGGGTTCAAAACGATAATCCCTGGGCACTTTGTAGTTGGCCAGATGGGCCTTGCAGTGCTCGAGCAACTCCTCAGCGCTCACTTGTTTGCCGGTTTTGAGTTCCACATACGCCACTGGTGTTTCCCCCCAACGCTCGTCAGCTTTGGCAACCACCGCGCAGGCCATGACGGCGGGGTGGCGATAAAGGCAATCCTCTACTTCCAATGAGCTGATGTTCTCCCCACCTGAGATGATGATATCTTTGCTGCGGTCTTTGATTTTGAGGTAACGGTCAGTCTCCATGACGGCAAGGTCCCCCGTGTGAAACCAACCGCCTGCGAAGGACTTTTGCGTGGCATTTGGGTTTTTCAAGTAGCCCTTCATCACGATATTGCCCCTGAACATGATCTCTCCCATCGTGTTTCCATCGGCGGGCAAGTCGGCCATGGTGTCGGAGTCTTTGAGCGTCATGCCTTCCTCCAAGCTGTAGCGAACTCCCTGGCGACCATTGAGTCGGGCTTGCTCGGACAAGGGCTCGTCTGCCCAGGAGTTGCGTTTGACTGCCACTGCAGCGGGACCATACACCTCGGTCAAGCCGTATACGTGGATCACATCAAAACCAAGGAGAGCCATGCCCTCAATCATGGCCGCTGATGGTGCCGCTCCAGCCACCATGCCCCTGACTTTGTGATGGATGCCTGCGAGTTGCTCAGTAGGAGCAGCCAAAATCAAGTTAAAGACAATGGGTGCGGCGCAAAAGTGATCGACTTGGTGCTCTTTGATGGCACTCAAGATGTTGTTGGCATCCACCCGTCTCAAGCAAATGTGGGTTCCTCCCATCATGGCGATGGTCCACGGGAAACACCAGCCGTTGCAATGAAACATGGGCAATGTCCACAAATACACCGGGAAGTGGGGCATGTTCCAGGTGAGTGCTTGACAAACCGAATTGAGGTAGGCGCCCCGGTGATGGGTGACCACGCCTTTGGGGTCTCCGGTGGTGCCCGATGTGTAACTCACCGCAATCGCATCCCACTCGTCGTTTGGCCCTTGGAGGTGGGCCACGGGGGCGTGCGCTTGCAAGAGAGCCTCATATTCATACTGACCCAGGCGCTCTCCGGCTCCCGTGTACTCCGTGTCGCACACATCGATCACGATCAACTCTTTGTCATACTCTTTTTTCAAGATATCGAGGGTTTGGGTGATCGTGGGTGAGAACTCCCGGTCGGTGATGAGGACACTGGCTTCGCAGTGATTGAGTTGCCAGGCCAAGAGTGCGGCATCCAAGCGAATATTGAGCGTGTTAATGACGGCATTGATGGCGGGGATGGCGTAATGGGCTTCCACCATTTCGGGGGTGTTGGCCAGCATCACGCTCACGGTGGTGTTCTTTTTGACGCCCAAATGCTGCAAGGCGCTGGCCAAGCGCGCCGAGCGCTCTCGGCACTCAGCCCAGGTGAAGCGTCGCTTGCCATGGATCACTGCCCAAAGGTCGCCAAACACCTCTGCCGATCGCTCTACAAAACTCACTGGGGAGAGTGGCACATGGTTGGCGTCATTGCGATCGAGGTGTTGGTCAAAAATAGAGATCATGTTCTGGCTTCCTGAATCATGTGTGGACAAAAAGGATCAAGCTGAGGTGTTCAAGGCAAATGGGATGAGAACAGGGATTCATCCATGTTGAATTTTTACGAATTGATGATTTGACTACATTAAAAGATAGCAGAAATGTCTCGCCATCGGTGTCGGTGATTACTCGGGATTGATCTGGGTGGAGCGCTTTTGATTGGAATTGAGGTGAATCAAACTGTTTTTCGCATAGACAAGGCGCATAGACAAGGCGCATGGAAAAGCACTTCAACAAATTGCATTGCGCCATCCAGTTTAATTTTGATGACTTTATAAGCTCGCTTGGGCTTGCAGTTGATACACCTCAAAATACCTCCGAAGAATTGAGAAATTCTGGGTCATTTGACTTGACGGCTGTATATTTGTACAGTAATATTGAGTCATGAATGCCACTTCACATGACTTCTATTGCAAGCCAATCGAACAGAATTCTGGTTCTTCCGAGGGCTTGGGGGGAGGTGTGCAGCATGCTTTGGGCTTGGATGCGTTTTTGGTCCCCAACCCAGACAGCACGGTTTTGTTTCGTGCCAGAGACGATCGATTGCAAAGTGTGGGAGTTTTCAAAGGGGATTTGTTGTTGGTGGATCGCTCGATAAAGCCTGCGGGTGCCCAAATCGTGGTGGCCCATCAAGGTTCGGAGTTGTGCCTGGGCTTTTTGGGTAAACCCAACGCGCTCAACAAGAGCGCATCTTCAGATGCCCCCATGTTCGATGATCATCAAGCGATCTGGGGGGTTGTGACTTATTGTTTGCATCGATTCAAAAGTCGCTAATTTCATCCTGCTCTAATGCTGCACCGATCAATTCATCATCCCAGAGGAACCCGTGGCAATGGTTTTGAATGATGAAGGGCAATGGTGTGCAATGCGATGAAATGCGCTTCAATTGGACGCAATTAGACGCAATTCACTGGTCCCCACTTGGCTTGGTCAATGAACCGATTGCAAGCGGCAATTAGGGCATTCTCTCGTAGTGGGTTCACTCTGGCAGTGATATCATGATTTGCTTTGAACATGGAGAAGGAATGATCTTGGAGGCCCCTTTGGATGTGAATGCGGATCGTTGGGATCTTCCATTTTTTCTTGACGAACATCGGCAATTGGCCCAGGCGCTCAATGCATGGGCACAGGCACAAACGGTCGATGAGCGAGACGATCGGTTTGCGTGCCTAGACTGGGTCACTCGACTGGCCCGAGATGGCTGGCTCAAGTATTGTGTGACCCGCGCCCATGGCGGTCAATTGGAGCACTTGGACTCACGCTCCTTGGTGATCATTCGTGAAATCCTCAGCCAATATTCCCCTCTCGCAGATTTTGCATTTGCAATGCAAGGTCTTGGCAGTGGCCCCATCACCTTAGGGGGGAGTGCGCAACAACAAAGCGATTATTTGAAGGGTGTTTGCTCAGGGCACAAAATTGCAGCCTTTGCATTGAGTGAAGAAGGCGCGGGCTCGGATGTGGCGGGGATGACCTGTAGCGCTGTCCCCAATGCAGATGGCTTTCTCCTCAATGGCGAAAAAACCTGGATCAGCAATGGGGGCATTGCCAATTTTTATGTGATTTTTTGTAAAACCGATGCAGCCCTTGGATCTCGGGGCATCTCGGCCTTTATTGTTGATGCCAAAACACCCGGGCTGGATGACTCGACACATTTGCAAGTGATGGCGCCACACCCCTTGGCCACGATCAAGCTCAATCAGTGTCAGGTGCCAAGTTCAGCACTCTTGGGCTCTTGGAATGGGGGCTTTAAGTTGGCCATGCAAACCTTGGACATTTTCAGGGCTTCGGTGGCGGGAGCGGCACTCGGGATGGCGCGTCGCGCGCTTTTTGAAGCTTTGAGCTATGCCAAAAATCGGCAGATGTTCAATCAACGATTGGTGGATTTTCAGCTCACTCAAGTGAAATTGGGTCAAATGAAGGCCTTGATTGAATCGGCCGCGTTGCTGACCTATCAAGCCGCTTGGATGCGCGACACTCAATTGCACAACCTCGATTTGAAGACGCCCGAGGGGAAAACTCAGCACCAACGCTACACACAGGCTGCTGCCATGGCCAAATGGACCGCCACTGAAAACGCCCAGCAAGTGATTGATATGTCGCTTCAGATGCATGGCGGCAAGGGCGTCTTGGTCGGTCAAAAAATTGAAAGTTTGTACCGCGACATTCGTGCGCTCAGAATCTACGAAGGCGCCACCGAGGTGCAGCAGTTGATTGTGGGCAAGGCGCTGATGTCATGAAGATGCTTGACTCCATGGCCCTGTGCCCATCAAGATCCCACCCCCTCCAATCCCGATGACTCGTCAACATTGAATTCAAAAAGGACCCACTGTGATCATTGACTGCCATGGACATTTCACCACCACCCCACCCAGGGTGATGGAATTTCGCGCCCAACAAATTGCTGCATTCAAAGCCACCGGGAGTGCGGCTTCTGTCCCCGCACCCCACATCACTGACGAGGAAATCCACGCCGCCATCCATGACAATCAATTGAAAGTCATGAAGGAGCGGGGGATTGATCTCACCATTTTCTCGCCCAGAGCCTTGGGGATGGATCACCAGTTTGGTGACGAGGCGACCAACGTGACGTGGGCTGTCTATTGCAATGACTTGGTGCACCGGGCATGCCAGATGTTTCCAGACTATTTTGTCGGTGTGTGCCAACTCCCGCAAGTCGCGGGTCAAAAACCCGGCCAAGCGGTGTTTGATGAACTCGAGCGTTGTCTTGACAAGTTGGGTTTCATTGGAGCCAATTTGAATCCTGATCCATCAGGCGGTCAATGGAGTGACCCGCCCCTTTGGGACAAGGATTGGTGGTATCCACTCTATGAAAAATTTGTCAAACACGATGTGCCCGTGATGATTCACGTGAGTGGTTCATGCAACCCGCATTTCAATGCCGTGGCCACGCATTACATCAATGGGGACACGACGGCGTTTGTGCAATTCATGACCTCCGATTTGTTCAAAGACTTCCCGACTCTTAAATTCATCATCCCCCACGGCGGTGGGGCTGCACCCTATCACTGGGGGCGCTACCAGGGCATCGCCTTGGACATGAAGCTTGGGGATCTCAATGAACGCATGATGAAAAATTTGTATTTCGATACTTGTGTTTACCACCAACCCGGCATTGATTTGCTCTTGAAAGTGATTCCCTCCGACAATGTGCTCTTTGCCTCAGAGACCATTGGAGCGGTGAGGGCTGTGGACCCCAAAACCGGTCGAAACTTCGACGATACCCATCACTACATTGATCAAACGCAAGTGGTGAGTGAAGCGCAAAAAAAGAGCATTTACCTCGACAATGCCTTGGGTGTTTATAAGCGCCTTGGCAATCACCCCAAATTCAAATCCAAATGAGGTTTTAGCATGATTGGTTTTCAAATCCTTGAGCGCAAACGCACCGTCTCCTTGCACACGGTGGAGCAATTCAAATCGGTTCCAGTGGCCATCGTGAGCGATACGATGTCGAGAATGTTCTCGGCCAGTCCCGATTTGCGCCCCATGCACAATGGCCACCCCATGGTGGGGCCAGCTCTCACGGTCAAGACTCGCCCGGGTGACAATCTCATGATTCACAAAGCCATTCAAATGGCCCAAGCCGGGGATGTGATCGTGGTGGACGGGGGCGGGGATTTGACCAATGCACTGATTGGCGAGATCATGACGTCTTTTGCGGCGTCGAAAAAAATCGCCGGCATGGTGATCAACGGCTCTGTGCGGGATGCCGGCTTTTTGCGCACCCAAGACTTTGGGGTCTTTGCTGCTGGGGTCACCCACCGCGGTCCCTACAAAGATGGACCCGGCGAGATCAATGTCCCCATTGCTCTGGGCGGCATGGTGATCGAGCCAGGTGACTTGGTGATGGGAGACGATGACGGGGTGCTGTGTGTGCCCTATGATCAGACCGATTGGGTCTACAAGGCGGCCATCGAAAAACAGACCCAAGAGACTGAGATTTTGAAAAAAATCCATGCCAAGGCCTACCACCCGACTTGGATCGATGAGGTCCTTGCGCAAAAATTGAAAAGCTGATCATTTTCAGACTTCGGTTTTCTATTCAAAAATGGAATGGTTTGATTTGTCTCTCCCAATTACTCAAGGATCACTATGATATTTTCAACATGGAGTCGACTCTCGCGTTTTCAAAGGACGTTTGGAATTTACGCGATCTTGTGCTTGGGTGTTTCTTTGAGCCAGATCACGCTGGTGAGCGCACAAGACTTTCCCAATAAACCGATCCGCATCATCAGCGAGTACTCACCCGGCTCAGGGGGGGATGTTTTTTTTCGAGCCCTGGCCACCCAGTTCTCTGGTTTGAGTGGACAGACGTGGGTGGTGGAAAACCGACCCGGTGCAGGCGCCATGTTGGCCGTCGAAGCAGCAACTCGGGCCACGCCCGACGGTTACACCATCTTGGTGGCTTCGCAAAATGTGCCCGTCACGCGCCTCTTTTTGTCCAAGGGTCATCAAATTGATGCCAACGTGGACCTCACGCCCATTGCTGCGCTGTGGCGCTCCACCTTGCTGGTGGCATCGAATGCTTCTTTTCCCGCCAAAACATTGAAGGATCTGATCGCCTATGCCAAAGCCAATCCTGGGCAGTTGGCGTACACAACATCGGGTATCGGCACCCAGGCGCATTTCGCGGGTGCTGGCCTGGAGTTGTTGACCGACACCAAAATGGTCCATGTCCCTTATACCAATGGGCGTCAAGTGTTGGACGTGATCTCTGGTCAAGCGCCGTTTACCCTGAGCATTGTGCCTTTTGTCATGCAAGGCGTGAGTGCGGGTCAATTGCGTGTCTTGGCCATTGCGGCTGATAAACGCATGGACGCATTTCCCGGTGTGCCCACGGTGGGGGAGGTGGTTCCAAAATTTGAACCCCCACCGACATGGACGGGCATTTTTGGTCCACCAGGTTTGCCCAGAAAATATGTTGACTACTTCAACGACATCGCTCTCAAAGGCCTGGCCAATCCAGCCTTGAAGCAAAAAGCTGCCAGCGATGGCTTTGAATTCATCGGCAACTCACCAGAGCAATTCGCTTTGCAAATCAAACGCGACATCGAGGTCACGGGTCGCTTGGCCCGTGCCGCTAAAATCCAACCCAACGATTAATCAGGAGAAAATCATCATGAAAATTTGTTCATACAACAACGCATTGCCCGGACTTGTTGAAGGCGACTGGGTCTACCCCTTGGCCGACGCTTTGAGTGCCGTGGGTGCTACCCGGGTGGGTGCCTCCATGGCCGAAGTCTTTGACGCTTTGTCCAACTCCAGCAAAGCCAAAGACGCCATTGCCCAGGCCCGTTTGGGCAAAGGTCTGCCCTTGTCCACTGTGCAACTCAAGTCCCCACTGGACAACCCCCCTGCGATTTGGGCCGCGGCATCCAACTACCGCGCCCACCAAGCCGAGATGATTGAGCGCGTGGGGTCCTATGACCGCTCACAATTCTCGCCCGATGAGTTGATGGCCGAAGTGTTTTTAAAGCCCACGTCCGCGCTGGTGGGCCCTGGTGGAACCGTGATTCTCCCCAAAATTGCCAAGCACGTGGACTTCGAATGTGAGCTTTGTGCGGTGATTGGCAAGGAGGCGCGCAACGTGTCTGAGGAACATGCATTGGACTATGTCTATGGCTACACCATGTGCTGGGACATCAGTGTGCGCGACCCCTGGGGTCGCAAGCACAACACGCGCAACATTCGAAAGGGATTTGACACCTTTTGCGGCGTGGGTCCATGGGTCGTGACGGCCGACGAGATTGGCGAGCCACAAGACCTTCACATCCAGGTGGAGCAAAACGGCAAGACCGTGATGACAGCCCACACCGCTGACATGGTCAATGGCCTGCGCGCCCTCATTCGATTCCTCTCCAGTGTCACGACCTTGAAGCCTGGCACCTTGATCACCACGGGCACGCCTGCTGGTGTTTCTCAGTTGGCCCACGGAGACTTGCTGAGCGGCACCATCAGCAAGATTGGTGAGATGAAGTTACATGTGATTGACCAGGCTTGAGTGTCGTGTTGACCACTGCCAACCCAGTGTTGGATGTACGGTATTGAGTCTACAAAGGAGCTTCGGATGTTGTTCCCCCAAGGAAACAGAAAAATAAGCTACGACTTGGTCGGCGACGAGGGCGCTCCTGTGGTCTTGATGGTGCACTCGCTGGCGGCAGACATGGGGCTTTGGGCCGAGCAGGTGCCGGCCTTGATCCGTGCTGGGTTTCGCGTTTTGCGCATGGATTTGCGTGGTCACGGTGCAAGCTCGTCCCTGCCAGGGGCCTACACCATCGATGCCTTGGCCGATGACTTGGTGCTGTTGCTCGATTTTTTGGGCATCAAAACATGCCACTATCTGGGGCTCTCGATTGGGGGCATGATTGGACAGTCGTTTGCCATTCACCACGCTGAGCGTTTGGAGTCCCTCTTCATTTGCGACTGTCAGTCTCAGTCACCTCCTGACGCCCAAGCGTTTTGGGGGCCACTGATTGCCACCATCGAAGCGGCGGGAACCTTGGAGCAAATTGCCGACTCGACCATGGCCCGTTGGTTGAGTCCGGCGTTTCAAAAGGCCCATCCCCACCGATGGAATCAAGTTCGACAAACAGTGGCGAGTTGCAGTGTGCAGGGGTATGTTGGGTGTGCCTTGGCCATCGCCAACTTCAATCACACGGCTCGATTGAGCGGCGTTCAAATCCGCACCATGGTGGGGTGTGGTTCACTCGATCAGAGAAACAATCCCAAATCTTCGCAAGCCATTGCGAAATTATTTCCCAATGGGCATTACACTGAGTTTGCCGGAGGTTTGCATGTGCCCAACATCGAACTTGCCGAACAATTCAACCACACCTTGATCGATTGGCTGCACAGCGCATGAATGACACCGTTTTAGACAAAACCATCAAAGCATGGCAATTCTTATACACCCAAGGTTTCATTGAGGGGTTTGGTCACATCAGTGTGCGCGCTGAAGATCCCCAGCAGTTCCTGATTTCTCGCCACTCGCTGGGGCTCAAAGTGAGTGCCGAGGATTTTGTGGTCATGGATTTTCAGGGCAAGAAGTTGCAAGGATCGGGGGATGCACCGGGTGAATTCCCCATTCACTTGGAAGTCTTGGCCGCCAGGCCCGATGTTCAATGTGTGATCCATTATCACGGCATGTACTCCACCGCATTCACCACCACCCACGGTCCGAGTTTGAAGCCCATCCATTTGATGGGGACCTTGTTCCACGGTGGTATTCCAACGTACCCGGACCCCAAGCTCGTGAGTGACCGCACCCGGGGTGCAGCATTGGCCAAGTCGCTGGGGCAAGCCCGCGCTGTGCTCATGTGTGCGCACGGGGCCACCATCACGGGTTCAAGCGTCGAGGAGGCGGTGGCCGGGGCATTTTTGTTTGAAGAAAATGCCCATCGCGCGTGTATCAGTGCCACCTTGGGGCAGCCCGTTTGGATTGAAGACGATCTGGCCACTCAGGCGGGTCTAGAACTCATCGCGTCGCGTGGTCCATTCAGACGAGTGTGGTCCATGGTGGAAGAACTCGATGCTCAATTGAAATCTCAGGCCAAGTCCTGAGCTTGTGATGTTGGGTCACAGTTGTCGGTTTGATGATTCGAACTGGATGCCTGTCTGATATTTTTTGTATTTTTTAACTGAGCAAACCCTCGATGACTGATTCCAAGACAGAGTTTCGCGTGATGACCTCAGGGGCCTTCACTGCTGCGCACTTCAAATTGTTGCCTTTGGTGGAGCAACTCACAGGCAAGAAGGTCGTGACGGTGACGACTTCCATCGGTACTGGCGACATCTCCATTCCCTCGCGCTTGTCAAGGCGCGAAGCAGTGGACATCGTGATTGTGGCCGACACCGTTCTCGATCAATTCATCGAAGCCGGCTATATAGTGCAGGGCTCCAAGGTGAGGGTTGCTTCGTCTGGGATTGGCCTGGCCGTGCGAGCCGGTGCGCCCGCGCCCGACATGGGCACGGCTGACGCATTGAGGCAAACGTTGCTCAAGGCCCAGTGCATTGCTTACTCGGCCAGTGAGAGTGGGAAATATTTGACCACGGTGCTTTTTCAGCGCTTGGGGATTGCCGAGGCGTGTTTGCCCAAGAGCCGATTTGTCGGGGGAGGTGAGAGGACTGGCGATGTGGTGGCACGTGGAGAGGCCGATCTGGCTTGTCAGCAGTTGAGCGAGCTCTACCCGGTTCAAGGCATTGAGCACATCACACCACTGCCAGGGGACTTGCAAAAAATCTCCATTTTCTCGGCCGGTGTATCGGCGTGGAGTGAAGACACTCAACAAGCGCGTGAGGTCTTGGCCTTGCTGAGTGGTGCCCAAGCGCGTGAGGTCATTCGACAAACGGGCCTGGAGCCTTACCAAGGGGCGTGATCCATGCCAAGGGTGTCATGGACTTTTTGTGGGTTGACTTGATTTTTTTTGGTTTTAGCGATATATTTTTTTAGTTACAGGGGAAACACCATGCATTTAAGAAGCGTTGAATTGCAAATGCCCAACCGACAAGAAGCGGTTGATTTTCTAAAGAGCCCTTGGGGCTTGGTTGAAGTGGACACGCGTGGAGCAACCACGTATCTCAGAGGTTCAGACAATTTCCATTACGCATTGTCCATCACCGAGGGCGCGGAAAAACTCGTCAAGTCGGCCACACTCATCGGCACCATGGACGAGGTCAAGGCCAGTTTTGAGCGGGTGAAGGCTGCGGGTCTCAAGCACAGCGCTTGGGTGGCACAATTCGATGAACCCGGCCATGGAGCGGGCTTCACCTTTGGTGGGCTAGATGGAGAGCCGTTTCGCGTGATTTGCGAGAAGGATCCACAGCCTGCTGCCTTGGTGTCGGACGGAACACACCCCTTGCGCGTTGCGCACGTGGTCTTCAACACGAAGCAGCGCGAAGCGGCCTCGAAGTTGCTGATCGATGTGTTGGGCTTGAAGGTGACGGATCGAACCAAGGTCATGAATTTTTTGCGTTGCGACGATCTTCACCATGTCGTGGCCTATGCCGACTCTGAACATTCGACCTTGAATCACATTGCTTTTGAGATGCAAGACATGGACACCATGTTCTCTGGCATGGGTCGCATGAAAGACAATGGATTTGAGACCGTCTGGGGTCCTGGGCGTCACGGCCCAGGCAACAATGCCTTTGCTTACTTCATCGGTCCCTTTGGCGCTTGCATTGAATTCACCAGTGAAATTGAACGCGTGGACGACAGTTACGTCACTGGGACTCCTGACGATTGGAAATGGCCCCCTAAACGCACTGACCATTGGGGCATTGCCGTGAGGGACGACTCCAAACTGATGGCCTCAAGCCAGACATTTCACTACGAGAGCATAGCCGCTTAGTTGGGGCGTTTTGGCCTAGCGTATTCGAGCGATCTTGGGTCTGAAGACCCCGAGGCAGCATTCAATTGAATTTGAGTGTTGCTTTTTTTTGTGCTGAACTGTCATCTGCTTGAGTGAGTTCCCTCGGAAAGCCCTCGTTTCTAGGCCTAACCCTGATTCGCATTTGATCATTTTGAGTTATGGTTTGATTTGAATCAAATCTATCCAACTTCTTAAAATTCATATGTTGATCAAAGATGCAGTGAGAGTGGCGGTTTTGTCCATGACGCTTGTCGGTTCGCTCCCGGCTTGGGCCGATTATCCAGATCATCCGATCAAAATGGTGGTGGCTTGGCCCTCAGGTGGGGGCACGGACAATGTGGCCAGGATCGTGGCGAGATACCTGGGGGAGAGGCTCAACCAGCAAGTGGTGGTGGAGAATCGCTCTGGGGCCAGCGGCTTGGTGGGGACCGAATACGTGGCGAGAGCTGCTCCCGACGGCTACACCATTCAATACACCGTGGCCGATTCTCACTCGATCAATCCGCACGTGTTCTCCAATGTGAAATACGATGCCATGAAGGATTTCATCCCCATTGCCGTGGTCGGTGCGATGCCCAGTGTTCTCGCGATCAACCCCAAAGTGCCTGTCAACAATTTGACTCAATTCATTGCCTACGCGAAAAGTCAGCCTGGACAGTTGACCTATTCCACCTGGGGGATCGGTAGTGGGGGTCATATTCGCACCGAGGCCTTCAATGACTACGCCAAGATCAAAATGCTGCACATCCCTTATCAGGGCTCAGCGCCCGCGTTTGCGGCGGTGGTGAGTGGCCAAGTGGATGCCACCATTGTTCCACTGAGTTTGGCCTTGGCCAATGCGCAGGCTGGACGTGTGAAAATATTAGGGGTTGACACGCCTCAACGGGTGCCAAGCTCCAACGATGTTCCGACCTTCACCGAGCAAGGCATCCCCTTGACGCTCACATTTTGGCAAGCGGTGATGGTGCCTGCCAAAACCCCCGATGAGGTCGTCAACTTGCTCAACAAAGAGATGGCAGCTGTGCTGAGCAACCCCGAGGCGAAGGTGGCCTTGAACAAAGCGGGCGTGAGCGTGTCCAATTTTGGAGCCAGCACGGTGCCTGAGCTCAAGACGTATATGCAAAATGAGTACGTGCGCTGGGGCGGCATCATCAAGTCCGCCGGTATCACCGCACAGCCCTAGTGGCCAAGGGTCTTGGCTGAGCGCAGCGCTAGGCGAGCTTGGCGCGGCTCGATTGACTCGCCGTTGCGAATTGAAAAGCTTGCCAGCGGTACGCACCTGGAAAATCGGTCGCCCCCCAGCCCAAGTCCATGGGGTGGGAGGTCTCGGCCATCGTGCAAGTGAGGTGAAAGAGGGTCAAGTCTTCTGCCGAGAGTGCACTCAAGCGACAAGTTGAGAGATGCGCCAAAATGGCTGGCATTCTGGGCAGCATGGCGTGGTAAAAGTCTGAGAGCTCTTGGTGACTCACGCTGTGCAGGCGCACAAAACGCTCCTCTTCACACTTGAGTGCCCAGTCTTTCACCCAGACTTGCAGGTCGCCAAAGGCCTGTGGGAGGTGTTCTTGTGTCATGTCTCAGTCCTTGGCGAGCATGGCGTCAGCGGCTCGGTAGTGGTTTTGAATCAAGAGCTCTTGCTGCGATAAAACGATGTGTTCAAAGGCGCCTGAATTGATCCCTTGAAGTGTGGTCTCCATGGTGTTCATGTCTTCGCGAATCACTTCTCTGGCGCGTGTCACTGAATACGCCTGAGCAATGGCGTCGGTGGGGTTGTCACTGCCGTAGGCAAAACGCCAGTTGCGAATCTCTGTGGTCTCGTGATCGATGGGCCAAAAGGTCATGAACGCATGAGAGTTGGCCTGAGGACCAAAGATGCAGTTGGGGAAGATATGAACAATATCAAAGCCCCATTGATCAAAGCGTGAGGGGTTGATCCCAGGCGGGTAGTTGCTCATGTCCAGTGGTGGAAACCACGGAAATAGGGGGCGTGAGTGTGCGTAAACGGCGGCTTCGGTTGGGGTTTTTTTGTGATTTTGGTTCCCATGGGTGGAGTAGCGTCCAAAATGGCGTCCCACCTCCAGATAAGGGCGGTGCCTGTCTGGATTGCCGGCCCCACCTTGGTAGTCAGGCACCGTGTTTTTGTGGATGTACAAATTGTGATAGCCTTCACTGAAGGCGTTGGTGCCCAAATTCCAATTGGTTTTCAAGACCAATTTGTGGTCGGCGATCTTGACCCGTCCTTTTGCAAAGCCCTTGTAGCCGTGGTAAATCTCGGGGCCCAAATATTGTTCAAGGCTTTCTTGGGGTTTTTCATCCAAGCACACAAACACCAAATCTTCCCAAACTTCGCAGTTCACGGGAACCAAGCCATAGTCTTCTTTTTGTATGCCATTGAATTGGGTCGCATCAGTGATATTGACCAATTTGCCACTGGTTGAAAAAGTCCACGCATGAAATGCACAGGTGAAGGCGCGGGTGTTGCCGGTTTGTGTTTGCACCAATTTGTCGCCTCGGTGGCGACAGACATTGTGAAATGCGCGGATTTGATCGTCTTCGCCTCGCACAATCAGCAGTGAGAGCTTCAAAGGAGGGATGTCGCTCACATAAAAGCTGCCCTTTTGCGTCAGATCGGTCATGCTTGCCGCCACGAGCCAAGCTTTTTTGAATATTTTTTCTTGCTCTAATTTAAAAAATTCGGGTGTGAAGCGCTCTTTGAGGTTCACTTTGTTTTTGCATTGGCTAGAATCGCCAGCAAAGAGAGTTTGAAATTCTTGGGCCATTGTGCTTGGGGACGCAGTGTAGTTGTGGTATCGGAGTTGGGCCGTGGATCAAGAGACTCTTGGTCATCACGCGAGTTTGACAGGTCTTGTGTTTGCCTTCAACGGATGGAAACCCTAGTTTGAGCATGGGTTCCCCGTGTCATCCAAGGCGATGGCCACTTGTGATGAAGCTTGCCTGAGTGTTGCTTCACATCGATGGGAGCGGTGATGTATTCAATGACCATGAAATCACATTGGACCCATTCAACTTGGGTCACGCAAGCCCCATCAAATCGAGTTGAGTGTCTCTCCAAGCGCATTGACCAGTGAGTCGATTTGCGCCCTTGTGGTGATGAAGGGTGGGGCGAGTTGTATCGTGTCACCACCATAGCGAACGTAAAAACCTTTGTCGAACATGTTCATGGCGATGTCATAAGGTCGTTTGGCAGGCTCACCAGGATGGGGGGCGACTGTGATGCCACACGCCAAGCCATAGTTTCGGATGTCCAAGACATGTTTTGCACTCTTGAGTGTGTGCACTGCATTTTCGAAATGAGGGGCCAGTGCATTGACTTTTTCAATCATGTTCTCGCGCACCAACACATCGAGTGCGGCCAAGGCTGCAGCGCAGGCAATGGGGTGGGCCGAGTAGGTGTAGCCATGGGCGAACTCGAGCATGTAGTCTGGGCCACCGTTGTCCATGAAAGTGTGGTAAATGTCTGCCTTGGTGAGCACTGCACCCATGGGCTGTGCACCATTGGTGATTTGTTTGGCCACATTCATGATGTCGGGTGTGACGCCAAAAGCCTCGGCCCCGGTGTAAGCGCCTGAACGGCCAAACCCAGTGATGACTTCATCAAAAATCAAAAGGATGTTGTTGGCTGTACAGATCTCACGAATTCTTTGCAAATATCCCTGCGGTGGGATCACCACACCGGCTGAGCCAGAAAAGGGCTCGATTATCACCGCAGCAATGTTGCTCGCATCGTGGAGTCCAATGATTCGGGTGAGTTCATCAGCAAGCTCAATGCCGTGTGGGGGCATGCCCCTTGAAAATGCATTGCTGGCCAACTGGGTATGGGGCAGATGATCGACGTCAATGCTTTGACCAAACATCTTGCGGTTGCCAACCATTCCACCCACGGCATACCCGCCAAAATTCACACCATGGTAGCCCTTTTCGCGGCCAATGAAACGGGTTTTTGAGGCCTGTCCTTTCAAACGCCAATAGGCCCTGGCCATTTTGAGGGAGGTGTCGGCGGACTCCGACCCGGAACCTGTGAAAAACACATGATCCAAGCCTGTGGGGGTGAGTTCGACCAATTTGTTGGCCAACTCGAAGGCGAGAGGTTGGCCAAATTGAAAAGGGGGAGAAAAATCCAAAGTCGATGACTGCTTGGCAATGGCTTTTGTGATTTCCTCCCTGCAGTGGCCTAGTCCACTGGTCCACATTCCAGACAGTCCGTCAAACACTTGTCGGCCGTCGCTGGTGGTGTAGAAACAGTCTTTGGCCCCCACCAACATGCGTGGGGTGGCTTTGAAGTCCCGGTTTCCCGAGTAGGGCATCCAAAACGCATTCATCCATTCTTTGCTGTAGGAAGGCAAGTGTTCCACCAAAGAATGCTCTGCACTCTCCATTTCTGGATGCAAATTGTGCGGATCAATTCTTTCCATGACAGCTCCTAGGCCAACGTGTGTAAAGGGGAGCGATAGGGATGAAGATTGGGTCAGGTCTTTGATAATACATGAAAAGCACCTTCAACAAAACGTGTCAATGCATGACGGGTTTTTGCAAAAGCGTATTGCGATCGATGGACGTGGGCGTGATGGAGATCAATTCTCCGTCTCTTGCCAAGGACAATGGTACCTTGACACCCGCTTCGCCCAATCCCCAGATGGTTTGCCACAATTGAGACAAGGTGAACACCCTTTTTTCATTCACCTTGATTACCTGATCCCCGTCTTTGATGCCGGCTTTTTCGGCGGGAGAGCCCGGGGTGATGAAACTGATGATGAGTTGCCCCTCGGCTTCCACCGTGTACATGCCCAGCCACGGTCTTGGCGGCGCTTTGGTTTTGCCTTGTTGGATCAAGTCATCCAAGATGGGTTTGAGCAAATCGATGGGCACAAACATATTGCACTCCACGACTTGGCCCTTTGACTCTTGCTGCACCAACAGCGAGCCGATGCCAATGAGCTCTCCGCGCTCGTTGACCAGTGCTGCGCCACACCAATGTGGGTGCGCCGGTGTGGTGTACAAAGCGTTCTCGACCAAATATTCCCAATAACCGACAAATTCTTGTTTGGCAATGATCTGGGTCTCCATGGAGTGTGCCAAGCCACCGTGACCGAGAGCGTAGGCCTTTTGTGGAATTTCGCTCAATGCGCTGGAGCCCATCTCCAAGTGGGGTGCTCCTAGTGAGCCCAAGGGTTGAATCAGACCAAATCCAGTGGTTTGGTCATAGGCCAATGTAAAGCCAGGGAGCACGACGCCTTGGTTGGTGGTGATCCATATTTTTGACGCTTCCGTGATCAAATAGCCAATGGTCAAAATGAGACCATCGGGTGATATCACCACGCCGTAGCCGTTTCTCTGTGTTCCCAAGGTCGCGGCGGTGAGTCCATCTTCAAAGGCCTCCATTCGGATGAAAACCAGGCTATCCAAGGCTTCATTCAGATCGAAGTCAAGGGTTTTGGGTTTGATTTGAATGGATTTTGGCAAAGCCCATTCTTGATGTTCTGACATGGTGAATTCTTTGAATTGGAGACGATTGGATTGTGCGCTGAATTTGGGATAATTTTATCTTGAATCACAAGATGGTGCTTCGTCAAACTCCCCATCAAGTTCTCGCAGGCGGCAAAATCACTGTGCTTGCGTTGTTTGATGAAAATTGTCCAATCATTCGCATGAAAAACCATTTCTGGAAAAACATCAAGATCCATGGGCGCATGATGATTCCCGTTTTGCTGGGTTTTGCGTTGATGGCGGTGATGGTGCTTGTCAGACCCTATTTGACCGTGACTGGTCACGACCGAGAGAGAGCAAATCAGCGTGTTCGGATGAAGGCCGCCAACTTCAACTACCGTCATGAGCTGGAAAATCAACTGGCCACGGAAAGCGATCCTGAGCGCAAACTACTCCTTCTTGCCGAGATTGAGCGAACTCGGCAATAGCGCTCAGGTGAGGACAAGGCTGCCAGCGAAGAAGGCGGCTTGAATCCAAGCCATGTCCGTGCTTGGTTTTTGATCACTGCGCCTGGTTTTTATCCGCTTGCCCTATGAGACGGTAAGGCCACCATCCAAAACCATGGTTTGACCTGTGATTGACGCTGCACTGGCGCTTGCAAGAAAAACAATCGCTGCCGACACTTCCTCCACCGTGGCCAAACGGTGCAATGGGATTTTGGCCAGCATGGCTTTCATGTACTCGGCATTGTTGCTGGTTTTGCTGCGTGAGGGTGAGTCGGTCATCAATCGACCGGGTGCCACTGCATTCACACGGATCGAGTGTTGGGCCCATTCAATGGCCAACATCTTGGTCATCTGGATCAAACCCGCTTTTGATATACCGTAGGTGGAGCGCTCGAGAGCACCTTGCAGACCGTGAACTGATGCCACATTGACGATGTTGCCATGGATTTTTTTGTCAATCATGTATTTGGCGACCGCCTGGGTCAAGAAAAAAGTCCCCTTCAAATTGGTATTGAAAACGCTGTCCCACTGATCCTCAGTGACGTCAATGGCGAGCTCTCGCACATTCGCCCCCGCGTTGTTGACCAAGACATCCAAGCGATGGAAGTGTTGGTCAATATCGTGAGTCAAATTGTCAATGCTGTGTTGATCCTCAAGATTGAGGGTCAAGCACAACGGGCTCACATGCTTACTCAGCAAAGCGGATTTGATCGCATCAAGGTTGTCGAGTGTTCTTGCCGTGAGAACCACGTCAAATCCCAGATTGGAAAAATCAATCGCAGTTTGTGCGCCAACGCCATAGGAGGCCCCGGTGATCAAGGCGACGGGCTTGTGACTCATGTCGACTCAATCTTGTGTTGGATCATTGGTTTTTCTCGGTTTCAATTTTCGCTTCCTTGATGATCTTTGACCATTTGAGGCCTTCTGAGCGTATGAATCCTGCAAACTCTTGTGGTGACGAGTTGGAAGAAGACGTCATGCCATCCGCAGCCAATCGGGCTTTGAGCTCTGGGTCGGCGAGCGTCTTTTTCAACGCGTTGAATATTTTCTCTGTGATTTGTGGGGGCAGCTTTGCGGGCCCGACCAAACCAAACCACTGGTTGGCCTCAAAGCCCTTGAGTCCCAACTCGGAGAGACTCGGGATATCGGGTGCGATGTCTGAGCGCCCCAAGCTGCTCACGCCATAGGCTTTGAGCGCGCCGGTTTTGATGAAGGGGTTGGCCAAGGCGATGTCTGCCACCATCATCGACACATGGTTGGAGAGCACGTCATTGAAGGCCTGTGAGGTTGATTTGTAAGGGACGTGCAACATTTTGACACCCGCATTGAGCGCAAAGAACTCCATCATCAAATGTGAAAAGCTTCCCATGCCAGCCGAGCCAAAATTCACTTTTTCTGGATTGGCCTTCAAATAAGACATCAATTCCGCCAGGTTTTGTACAGGCAAATTTTTATTGGCAATCAACACGTCGGGGACAGTGACTGTTTGTGAAATTGGTGTGAAGTCTTTGTCGATGTCGTAGCCTACTTTGGCAAACATGTGGGGGTTGATGACATGAGAAGAAATCAAAGTGAGCAATGTGTAGCCGTCAGGAGCAGAGTTGGCCACAAAGGCCGCGCCAATGTTTCCGCTCACCCCTGGTTTATTGGCGATGACGATGGCTTGGCCGAGGTTTTCAGCAAATTTGGGTGCAATGATTCTGCTCGAGGTATCGGTCCCACCGCCTGGCGTTGAGGGCACAACAAGCGTGATGGGTCGGTTGGGATAATCATCGGCAGGGGCTGCAAAAGCACGGTCCATTTGCAAAACAATGGGCAAAACAATCGGCAAAACAATGGACAACGCCATTTGCAGCAACATTCCAAACACCGGGAGTGGTTTCATCATTGGCGCCGCCTAGGAGTTGAGGGGAGTCTTCGAACGCATTGCAGAGCCGTGTTATTCATTGCTCAATGGGAACAATTTGTTGGCTTTGTGCCGACTTCATGATGGCTTCAAGGGCTGCCACATTGGCCAGCATTTCAGCCAAGCTCACCGGGTATCGATGCTGAGGGTCTAGGATGGAGCGTGCAAAGGACTCCAAATTGGCGCGTACGCTGGAGGCGGGGGCGTAAAAAGTCTTGCTCACTTCACCCGCTTCATTGCTGTGCGTCACGTCCCATCCCGTGGGGTGTTCAGGGTGCGTGCGGTCCCTCACCTCAATCCACCCCTTGGAGCCATAGACGCAAAACCGACCATCAAACGGAGTGGTCAAGATGGCGCTGATGAGCGCGGTCGCTCCTGATGGAAAATTCAATGCGATGGCCAACGTGTCGCCATTGGCAAACGATGTGGCCAATGTGTTGAGCCTGGCATACACAGAACTGGCGGGTCCCAGCAAAGAGATGGCCAAGTCCACCAAATGGATGCCAGTCGCCGACAAGGGTCCGCAAGGTGCCAACTCCTTCGATAGTCGCCAATTGTCGGGCGCAAGAGTCAAGAATTTGTTTTGACTGAAGTTCGCCTCGATTTGTAACAAGGTTCCCAGCTCTCCTTGTCTGACCTTGTTTTTCAAATCGACAATGGCCTGCTCAAACCGCCTCTCGTGCCCAAGCCCCAAGGCCACGTGGTTGTCGATGCACGCTTGGATACTTTGTTGGGCATCGGTGAAACTCAAGCACAATGGTTTTTCACAAAAGATGTGCTTCTTGGCCTTGGCACCGGCCATGATTTGTTGGGCGTGCTCTGAATGGGGTGTGCATAAAATCAGCGCATCAATTTGTGAGTCTTGCAAAGCAGCTTGGAGATCTTGCTCGACTCTAAACCCCATGGTTTTGGCGTCCTCTGAGGCCTGGCTTTTCATGGCCATACTCACTTCAACAACGAGGCCAACATCGATGAGTGGGCAGTCTTGAAGGAGCTTGGTGATGGTTTGACCCCACCACCCATAGCCAATCACTGCAACCTTGATGGCTGGTTTCAGCATGCTGTTCAATGACTGGCCGAGGCGAGCCTTGCACCGGCCCCCAAGGCTTGTAGCTTGGCCCAAGCCACCGAGGTTGGGATTTCACAGTTTCCAGCGGTTGAAGCAAAACCGCAGTCATTGCCAAAAAGCACATTCTCTGCACCTGCGGCTTGTATCCACTTGTCCATTCGGTCGGCCACGATTTGGGGGTGCTCAATGGTGACGTTGGAATGTGTGATGGCGCCAGGGATCAAAATCTTGCCTTGCAGGTCCAAGCCCTTGACTGCCCTCCATTCGTGATCGTGTCTGGGGTTGGAGGCCTCAAAGGAGATTGAGCCGGCCTTGATGGTCAAGAGCAAATCGAGCACTTGTTCGAGTTGCAAGTCAGTCACTCGGGGTCCAAAATTGACGCCATAGCAGGTGTGAAAACGCACCCGCTCAGTGGGCAAATCTCTGAGGGCGTGGTTGATGATTTCAATGCGTTTGACCATGCCTTCGCGATACGCCTTGAGGTCCAAGCTGCCCCTGGCGTCCCAAGAGCTCACCATTCTGGGGTCATCGATTTGCAACACCAAGCCAGAGTCGATGATGGCCTTGTACTCCTCGCGCATGCCATTGGCATAGGCTTCAAAGTACTCGGCCTCAGATTTGTAGAACTCATTGCCATCGACTGGAATGGGGCCCGCTGCTGGCATGAAGCCTTCGTCGCAGTGGTGATGGGTCATCGCGTCTTTGAGGTTTTTGATATCGCGCGCCAAGTCCTTGTGGCCAACGTATTCAATGGCAGCGATGCAAACCCGAGGGGCGACTCGAATCGTATTGGCAAAGGGGTTGTTCTTTTTGACGCTCTCGTAGTAGTCAGGAAAAAGTTTGGCATCTTCACTGTTGGGAGACACGGGACCCGGGACGGGTATGCCACCCGACGGAATTCTGGGCTCAAAACCAGCCAATCGTTGGGCAATGTAGCCTCTGAAACTGGGCTTGCTGCATTCACCGTCTCCCACAGTATCGAGGCCTGCTTTGGATTGAATCTCGACGATCTCAAAAACACTTTGCCGAAGATTGTCCTCATATTCTTGAGTTCCTCTGGGGTCGGGACGTCCTGTTTTTTCAAATTGAGCTCTTACAGCTTCCAAGATGGATTCGGGCCTGGGCAGGCTACCGGTGTGGGTTGTCCGTATATGGGTTGAAGTGCTGCGTTTCATTGTTGAGTTCAGTATTTGTGGAGATAACAATTGACCAAGTGCACCAGATTCTAGGGTTGAAGCCGTGCTCGAGTGGGCAGGGTTTTCAAGGGTACACACACTTGGGCAAACTCTCTACAGTCAGGCCAGATCCTAGGCCCATGACCAGACGGGATCACTGTTGCCACAACACTTTGAACCATCTCAACTCTTCAATGCACCATTCATTTTTTCGCACGACAGGCCATGCACTGTCCATGAACATGTTTGTGGTTTACCTGGCTGCTGTTTTGGGTTTGACCCATGCCTCTTCAAGCTGGGCTCAAAATGCATACCCTGACAAGCAAATACGGCTTGTGGTGGGGTTCTCGGCTGGGGGGCCCACCGATTTGCCTGCACGTTTCATTGCCGAGCATCTGACCAACAATCTGGGGAAAAAGGTCTTGGTTGAAAACAAGACTGGCGCAGGTGGTCAGATCGCCACACAAGATGTGCTCAGCAAGCCCAAGGACGGCTACAACTTATTGCTTTGCACGCATTTTGAGGCGATCAATGCTGCCGTTTATCGCAATATCAACTACAAATTGTCTGACATTGCGCCGATTTCACAAATATCGCGCTATTACTACGCCGTGGTCCTCACCAGTGAGCTGCCCCCCAACAATTGGGAGAGCTTTGTCTCGTATGCCAAAGCCAATCCAGGAAAACTCAACTATGGCATGATCGGACGAGGCTCAGCCCAAGAGTTGTTGGCGCTTGAATTGGGTAAATTCGCCGGGATACAAATGGTGGGCGTGCCTTACAAGGGTGGGACTGAAATGATGGGGGACTTGCTAGCGGGCAGGGTGCAAATGTATGTATCCCCCACGGGCCCCATCATTCCAATGGTGAAAACCGGGAAACTGAAGATTCTGTCCGTGAGCAGTCCAGAGCGCCTTGCTGTCTTGCCTGACGCGCCCACCATGCAAGAAAAGGGCGTGCCCTTTGTGAGGTTTGGATGGCTGGGCATTTGTGCGGCAAGCGGGACGCCGAGCAACGTGATCAACGTGCTCAATCACGCCATCACCGACATTGTTCAAATGCCCGAGTACAAAGACATGATTGAAAAGGCCGGCTCCATTCCCCTGGCCTCCAAGCCAGAAGAATTGTCAAAAATCATGATGGATACCTATGACCAAACTTTAAAAGTGGTCAACGAATACGGCTTGAACGTCAACCAATGACCGAGCTTCAAGTTTGGGCTGTTTGATGCCCGAGGCCAGGTGAGTGGCAGGCCTCATTTTTACTTTCTATTTCACCTTCTCCTATGCACCACACTTGTCCTTCCTGGATTCGCCAACTCTCACTTTCCTTGATCCTTCTCTTGGGCATCACGTCCATGCAGGTGCATTCTCAGACCGGCGGTGAGATTCGCGTGAGTGCCTTTCCCAACGCCAAAGCGCTCCCGCTGTATTTGGGCTTGGCCAAAGGTGTGTTTGAAAAGCATGGTCTCAAAATCAATTTGAGCTTGACAGAAAACTCCAATAGCCAACGAGCAGACTTGGCAAGCGCCCGGGTGGATGTGGTGCACTCGGCCGTTGACAACGCCTTGGCCATGATTGAAGTGGCCAAAAAGGACGCTGTCATCGTGAGCGGTGGTGACAGTGGCATGAACGACTTCATTGTTCAAGCAGACATCAAGAGCTTTGCCGACATGAAAGGCAAGACTTTGGTCGTCGATGCGCCCAATACGGCGTACGCCTTGCAAGCAAAGAAGATATTGCTGCAATATGGTTTGCGTGAGGGGGTGGACTACACCGTCAAGCCCGTTGGTGCAGTGGTCTATCGCTATGAAGCCATGATCAATTCCCACGACAACTCGGCATCCATTTTGAATCTTCCATTCAATGTGGTTGCCCAGGAGCATGGCCTCAAAAGCTTGGGTCGATTGGTGGATATTTTTGGCGCCTACCAAGCGGTGGGGACGTTTGTGATGCGCGACTGGGCGTCGAGTCACAGGACTTTGCTTGAAACTTATTTGCAAGCCTACATTGAGTCACTTCGGATGGTGAGAGACCCACAAAACAAGTCTGACTGCATCCGCTTATTGAAAGACAAGCTGAACTTGTCCGATTGGTCTGCACAAAGAACCTATGAGTTGTTGATCGATCCAAATTTCGGATTCACCCCCGATGCGCAGTTCAATCAATTGGGCTTTCAAAACATGCTCAAACTTCGCGCAGAAATTGAGCGCAAAGAAAACGATCGCGTGAACTTGCCAGAGCAGTATGTTGATCTGTCGTATTACGCTGCGGCATTAAAAAAGCTGCAGTCCTCTCATTGAGGGAGGGCTACGAGGGGGTTCAACCGGTTTGAGCCGTGCTCACTCGTCTTGGGATTATCTTGAAGGCTGACTGGGCTTGAAGTCCAATGCCCAGTCGGTCAATGCCCTCAGGATGAGCTTTGATCCCCAATGGCAGTCAATTTCAAAATATAGGTCGCTATCGCGCCAAAAAAGATGGACACCAACCAAGCTCCAGCGCTCGATTGGACTGCCAGACCTCTGAAAATGGTGTGAAATGCGAACAAATTGATCAAAAAGAAGATCGCCAAGCCTGTTAATTTTGTGCTGTTCATGATTGTCCCTCTGAGTTGGTGTTGTTGAATATCTGCCGCATTCTTTCCATTTTTTAGAGTGTATTTATACACTCTTTTGATTGGTTTTTCAAATTCGAAATCGCAAATCGAACAGTCTATCCATCGAGACCCCAGAGGAATTTGACAAATGAATCCTAATTGATTACTGGTTCAGTCTTGGCCTACTCAAGACTGGACTTGGTGTGGGAATTGTTTGTAACCACTTCACGATGTGGTTGACCATGGGTTCGACAGATTTTGGTGCGTAGATGTCTCCAACCAAAACATGTTGATTGTCACTCTCGCTGTCATCGACTCTGTAGAGTTGATTGGACGCATTGGCCATCGAGGCAAACGCATGTTTGATCATCTCAGGGTCAACAACTTGGTCTTGTTCGCTATAAAACACAAGCACGGGTTGCTTGAATTGGGTCAAATTGCTCTGTCTGACTCTTAGGGTCAATGCCATCATGGGAAATAGAGCTTTGGTTGGGTAAACGGTGGTCCATCCCAAGTTGCGTTTTGGATCTTCGGCGCGTACTCCCCTTGATTCACCTTGAACGGCATAGGCGATTTGTTGGCCCCACGGCCAATTGATCATTTCAGCCCGCTTGTCCTTGGGACCAAAGTTGGGCGATATGAAAACGTGTGCGTAGGCCTGTTGGGCGTTGGCCGTCAAACCAAACCAAGTGGCCAAGGTGGAGCCGGTGGAGCAACTCACGACCAACACCTTGTCTCCAATTGTGCTTCCAATCTGGATGGCCTCATTGATGTCGGCCATCCAGTCTTGAACGCTTGCATTGCCAAGCTCAGTGGACGCTTGTCCGTGGCCAGTAAGTCGAGTGTAAAACGCATTGGCATGGAGTGTTGTGGCGAGTTTGTTGGACAAAGGCGCTGTTTCTAATTTGCTTGCAGAAAATCCATGGATGTAGACCACGGACCAAGGTGTTTTCTCATGCCGAGTGGAGAACCAAACGATTTCTTTTTCTGTCCCCTGCCTCAAGTGATCCACGCGACTCTCCACTTGAGCGAGCCATGAATCCAACTCCCCCAGTTGGTCTGGGCTTGCCGGCCTCACCGTGGGCGTGTCCGGTCCGAATGAATTTTTGGGTCCCCAACTTACAAAAAGACCGATTGCGATCCCCAATGCAAGCAAGCTCCAGAGTGCATGTCGCGATGATTGAGCTTTGGTCATGGGCTTTGGGATTGAAGAGATCAAGGTTTAGATCTGGTTTTGGTCTCAAGTGATCAATGAGTATAGGGGTGAGCGTCTCGGATGTTCACCTGTACGTCGGACATCCTTTGAGTTGCGAGTACTCGGCATTCAAAACCAGCCAGACTTGCATGAAAAGATCATTTTTTTTCACGCTCAATGGTTTTACAACTGGATTTGGTGATCTTGTTGTTGGTGGACTTGAAGGTGTACAAGTCATGGGTTCGGGTGTTGAGCTCAAACGTATTGTCGTAGGGCAGGGCCGGAAAAACAAAGGTGATGAACTCCTCTTTGGTAATGTAGCTGCCCACGATGTTGAAAGGCACCTGGCCCATGTCGCTCGTGTCGTCCTTGGAGCCTACAAAGACACGACCGTCGTAGAATAAATAAACGTTGCTCTCGCACCGCCAAAGCCGTCCATTCAAGAGCGCTTGATAAAAAACGCCTTGAATGATTTGTTTGTTTTGTTGCTGAATGGCGTCGTAGCGGCGCCGATCATTGCCCGAGTCTTTGTACATGTCGTTGGCGTTTTGTGCGCGAACGCAGTCCATGGCCAAATAGCTTGTCATGCACACCAGAGAGCAAGTGACAAACGAGCCCCTTAAATACCGAAAGAGCGATTTCTTAATGGGGGATGAATGCAAGTGCTTCATTCTTGACTCAGTGATCAAGCATGGATCAAGGGTGTATCAAGCGTGTATCAAGCACATGAGTTTGATGGCCAATCTCGATGTGATCAATTGACGGCATCCAAGCTTTTACCCTCAACGTGGACGGGTTTGGCGCTGATCAACACAAACGCAATGATGCAGACTTCGGTCCCCTTATTGACCCAATTATGGATGGTGCCGCGTTGAATGAGCACGTCACCGGCTTTGAGCACTGCAATCACGCCATTGTCAAGTTCCATGTGAATCTCACCCGTGATCACGACAGCATAGTCGATGGAGTCTGTTCGGTGGTTTCTAGGGGCGACGCCTGGCTCGTAGCGCACCACGCGAAAAACGGTTCCATTGTCAACGGTGGTTTTGAAGGAGGTCTTGGTGGGGTCTTGAAATCCATCGTTGTTGACTGGAAAGCCTTGCGTGGACCACACCACTGTTGAAGACTGGCCGGCACGCGGAGAGATGACGTTTTGAGAGATCTCGTCGATCTCCACCTTGGCGTGTCCGTGTTGATCGTGTCCGGTGACGACTCTTCTGACTTGGATGGTCATGGTGATGCTTTCTTGGCGTTGTGGGAGGGAATGGAAAAATTGAACAAATCCATGGATGAACCCTGGTTCGATCGATTCAACGAATCAGATATTTTAGAGTGCATTCGTTCTTTTTTTGAAGGGACCGTTGTCTATTTGATTGCAGCCAAACCAGTGAGAAACACACGTCTTGCTCAGTGGTCCATTTGTCCATGATCACCCTCAAGGGAATGTTTGAGGAATACAATGCGTTGGTGTGACAGCATCAAAAAACATTCTCATCAGAGGTTGCTATGATTTCAAATTTCCATGAAAAAAATACACGCCTTGTCCGCAATTTGGCATGGATGGTCTTGGCGTATTGCGCAGTTTTTCAATCGCATGCGCAAACTTGGCCATCCAAGCCCCTCGTGTTCGTCACCGCCGGTGCGCCAGGGGATGGACTGGATTTGATCACCCGGGTGTTTGCGCAAAGCATGACCAAAACCTTGGGGCAAACCATTGTCGTTGACAACAGGCCAGGGGGGGGCGGAAAGATCTCCATGGAATACATCAAGAATGCCCATTCAGAGGGCTACATCTTGGGGATCATGTCTTTGAACAATTTGCCCCTGGCGGCTGTGAACCCCAAGCCTCCCTACAACCCAAGCACCGATTTCATTCCTGTCGCCTTGTTGTGTGACGCCATGGGCTGGTTGGTGGTGAGTGCAGACTCGCCCTATAAATCAGTTCAAGATTTGGTGACCTACGCCAAAAGCAATCCTGGAAAGCTCAATTTTGCCAGCTCTGGCATTGGCAGCATCTTTCACTTCTATGGCGAGTGGCTTAAACAATTGGCCAATATCGACGCCACCCATGTGCCTTACAAGGGTGAAGCGTTGGCCATGGCCGATATTGTGAGTGGACGAGTCGACTACATGTACGCCTCTGGTGCGGCCAAGCCATTTGTCAGCACGGGCAAGCTACGGCTATTGGCCACAGGTGGGCCTGATCGCATGGCCGATTTCCCCAACAACCAAACCATGGTGGATGCTGGCTACCCAGAATTCTCCATCACGGGCTGGATTGGGCTCGTGGCTCCCAATGGAGTCAACCCAGAGATCATTAAAAAGCTCAATGTTGCCGTCCAAGCGGCGGTAGCAGATCCCAATGTAAAAAAGACCTTGGGCACCTATACCTTCAATACCCTGGGGGGCACGTCTGAAGAGTTTGCCAAGCGAATTGCGTTGGACATGGGGCGCCTGGGCAAAATTGGTAAAACGGCCAATATCCAATTGGATTAACTCCATGATGTTTGAAGTGAGCAGTCAACATGAGTGAGCATGGGCATGTCGTCGAAGCCGAGCGCAAAACACCGCTCTGGGGTGAGTACGATTTGGCGGTCTTGGGCGGTGGACCCGCGGGGATGGCTGCGGCCAGCAGTGCGGCTCGATTGGGGCTTAAAACCATTTTGATTGAGCACTACGGTTTTTTAGGCGGCATGGGGACTGCGGCTGGGGTGACCAACTTTTGTGGTTTGCACGCTTTGATTCATGGCCGCATTGAGCGGGTGGTGCAAGGTTTCGCCACCGAGCTGTTGGAGCACATTGATGCGTTGGGTGGACTCAATGCGCCCCATATGCTTTTTGGGGGGCGCATTGCGGCCCAGGCCTATGACAACGCAGCCTATAAAATTGCAGCCGATCGAATCACCCGAAAAGCCGGGGTGGAGCTGCTCTTTCATACCCGCGGTGTGGGCGTGCTCATGCACTCCAAAGACCAAATCAAGGCTTTGTTGATTGAGAACAAATCGGGCCGATTTGCTGTATCGGCAAAGGTGTTCATCGACGCCTCGGGGGACGCTGATTTGGCTTTCCACGCGGGTGTTGAGTTTGAAAAAGGCACCAGTGCCAAAGACATGATGTACCCCACCAGCATGTTTCGCGTGAATGGCGTGCATTCAGACCTGGCTCAGGCGAGCCTTCCCCACATCGATGACTTCATGGACCAAGCCCGCCTGGAGGGGACTCAATTCGCCCGTCGCAGCCCCATCATCAAGCCGCAAAAGAACACGGCGGAGTGGCGCGCCAACGTGACCCAACTCTCCAACGACGATGGCTCACCGGTTGACGGCTGCAATGCTTGGCAAGTCAGCCGCGCAGAGGTGCTGGGTCGTGAGCAAATTGCCGACTTCATGCAATTTTTAAAAGCTCGGGTTCCAGGTTTTGAGGCCTCCTATTTGCTTGAAATTGCGCCACAACTCGGTATCCGTGAGACGCGCCGCATCGTGGGTGACTACCAATTGAGTGAGGACGATGTGCTTTCATGTCGCCGCTTTGATGACAGCATTGGCGTCAATGCCTGGATGGTCGAAGAGCATATCGCAGGGGACGTGCTATTCAAGTGGCCCCATGCCGAGACCAACCAAGGGTTCAACCAACTCCCGTATCGAATGATTTGCCCCCAAGTGGTGGATAATTTGTGGGTGGTGGGTCGCTGCGCGTCCATGACCCACGGGGGGCAATCTGCAGCGAGGGTTTCAGGGGCTTGCTTCGTGATGGGCCAAGCCGCTGGCGTGGCTGCTTCTTTGGTCCTAGAGGACTGCCTCAGTCCCAAAACCATCTCGCTCAACGCTCTGCATCAGCGGCTTCTTGCCCAAGGTGTTTATTTGGGCTGACTCTTTCCATTGGAATCAAAATCATGTTTTTAAAAAGTGCCAGTTTTATCTCATTGTGTATCTCATCTTTCGTCTCGTTGATGTTGCCTAGCAGTGTGCTTTGGCTCGCACCCCAAGCAGCTTGGTCTCAAGACAAATCGTCAAGCACCACGATGTGGCCAAGCCGTCCTGTGAAAATTTTGGTGGGTTTTCCTGGTGGATCGACCCCAGACATGGTGGCCAGGACCTTGGCTGAGCCACTGGGCAAGGCCCTGGGTCAAGCGGTGGTTGTGGACAACAAAACCGGCGCCTCGGGCAACATCGCCACCGATGCCGTGGCCAAATCGAGCGATGATCACACCCTGGGTGTGGTGATCAATGGCAATTTGACCTCGGCCAAACTGCTCGACCCCAAACTCCCCTACGACCCGTCACACGACTTCGCTTTTATTTCGCTGCTGGCCACTTCCCCCTTGATCTTGCTCTCTCCAGCGAATTTACCCGATGGACTTGAATACATTCATCAAGCCCAAAGCAGCGCCAGCCAATGGAATTATGGCTCGGTGGGCAATGGCTCGGTGGCCCATTTGGGCATGGAGTTGTTGAAGTCCAAGATCAATGGGGTGCAAGCGGTGCACGTTCCCTATTCTGGCAACCCACAGGTGATCACGGCCATGCTCAGTGGTCAAATTCAAATGGCCTTGGTCCCGCCTGGCGTGGCCATGCCCCAAGTGAAATCAGGTAAATTGAAAGCCATCGGCCTCACCAGTGCCAGAAGTCCCTTGGTGCCTGATGTGGTGTCATTGTCTGAACTGGGTGTCAAAGACTTTCAACTCGAGGTGTGGACTGGTCTGGTGGCCCCGGTTGGTTTGTCTGCGACGGCCAAAGCGCGTTTGTCTCAAGAAGTGAGCAAGATCTTTGCGCAAGAAGATTTCCGACAAAAATTGTTTGCTTTGGGCTGGCAAGCGGTGGGCTCCAGTGGTGAGGCTTTCAAGGCGAGAGTCCAAGAAGAATCTTTGCAACTGGGCAACATCATCAAGTTGCGCCAGATCAAATTGGATTGAGTTCCTTATTCAGTCCCTTGCAATGACCCGTGCACCGTTGGCCTTTGTGGATATCGAGACCACGGGGTCCAACTCCCAGCGCGACCGCATCACCGAGATTGCGGTGGTGACGTGGGATTACACGACATTGACGCGTTGGGAGAGACTGATCAACCCCGGAGTTGCCATTCCTGAATTCATTCAACGCTTGACGGGGATCAGCCCTGAGATGCTCCACGGTGCTCCTGAGTTTGATGAATTGGCCAGTGAGTTGTGGCACGAGTTGGAGGGTAAGATTTTTGTGGCTCACAACGCCAACTTTGATTACAGTTTTATCAAGGCGGCCTTCAAACGCCTGGAGATGGATTTCAAGGCGCCCATGGCGTGCACGGTGAAGTTGTCTAGACAACTCTTTCCACTCCAAGCCAAACACAATTTGGACACCTTGATCGCCACGCATGGACTGGTGATTCACCAGCGTCACAGAGCGATGGGTGACGCAGACGTGTTGTGGCAATTTTGGCAAGTGTGCGAGCGGCACTTTGGCCAAGACGCTCTCGAGCAGAAATTGTTCGAGCAAACCAAAAAGGCCACGCTGCCTCCTCATATTGATCAAAGCGTGATCGATGCCATGCCCGATACGCATGGCGTTTATACTTTTTACGGTGATGGACAACTCCCTCTTTATATTGGCAAAAGCAACACGCTGCGCACCCGAGTGTTGAGCCATTTTCAGGGCTCAAAATCCAAGGCCAAAGAGATGAAGATCGCGCTTCAGGTCAAGCACATTGAGTGGGTTGAAACCGCGGGTGAGTTGGGCGCTTTGATCTTGGAGTCCAAGATGATCAAGGACAAGTTGCCCAGCCTCAATGTCAAATTGAGACGAAGTCGAGAGCTTTGCGCTTGGACGCTCAAGGCCGATGTCCAGGGCTACATGAGGGCCCAGATGCTGCGTGAAAGCGAGCTGGATGTGGGTCGCCAGGAGCACTTGTATGGGCTTTTTGCGTCTGCGCGCATGGCCAAAAATGCACTCAAATCATTGTGCCAAAAACACGCCTTGTGTGAGGGCTTGATGGGGCTTGAGAAGTTGAATCAATCGCAGTCTTGTTTTGCCCACCAACTCAAACAGTGTCAGGGTGCTTGTATTGGTTTGGAGTCGGCACAGCTGTACAACTTGCGGCTCTTGACTGCACTGGGAGCCATGAAGGTCAAAACTTGGCCCCACCCAGGTGCCATCGGCATCAAGGAGGGGGAGGGCCTTCATGTGGTGGATCATTGGTTTTACCATGGGTATGCCAAGAGCCCCGATGAAATTGGCAGTCTTTTGAGCCGTGCGAGGCCCGACTTTGATTTGGATATTTACAAGATTCTTCAAGCGCATTTGCGCAAAATACCCAAGTCTGAGCTTTTCGCATTGGAAAAAGAGCTTGATGCTTAGCTCGCCGGCTTCACACTCCCTCCATGCTCAAAGACCCATCAAGGCCACTGCCCTTGTCCAGCCTGCAGAGGCGGCCTTGATTTTGACGGGAAAGCAATTCACCACAAAGCCGTGAGATGGAAGTGACTCCAGGTTGTGGAGTTTCTCCAAGTGACAGTAACCAATGTCACGCCCAGCTTTGTGGCCTTCCCAAATCAATTGCTTGTTGCCTGTTGCTTGGACTTTTTCATTCGTATACACAAACGGGGCATCCCAACTCCAAGCATCGGTGCCGGTGAGTTTGACGCCTCGCTCGAGCAAATACAATGTGGCCTCGCGCCCCATGCCGCACCCGGTGCTCACATAGTCGTCGTGTCCATAGCGCTTGCCAGCAGCTGTGTTGACCAACACGATATCAAAGGGCTGGAGCTCATGGCCTATGCGCTTGAGCTCTTGCTCAACATCGTGGCCCGTGGCCACGTAGCCATTGCCAAAATGGCGAAAATCCAATTTCACTCCAGGTCTAAAGCACCAGTCCAAGGGGATTTCATCAATGGTGCTTGCGCGAACGGCGTGACCGCTGGCGTGGTTCATGGTGGGGTGAAAATGGTAGGGCGCATCCAGGTGTGTGCCGTTGTGGGTGGTGAGCTGGATCTTCTCCAAAGCCCAACCGGCTTGATCGGGTAAATCTTCCGCCTTCAATCCCGGAAAAAACGTTTGAATGCGAGCCACGGTTTCATCGTGTTTCAAATATTCAATTTTGGGTCTGACAAATTCAGGATCGCTCTTGATGTCATTTTCAAGTGGCATGGAGATGTCGATGAATTGAAGGCGAGAGAAGTCCATTAGTTTTTTTCCAATTTCATGGTTTTGACAATGTCGGCGTTGATTTTGGAGACGTCGGCAATTCGCTTGGCGAACGCTTGAGTGCCCAAATAGGCTGGGGTTTGGGCCATCGTGGTGGCGGTTTTCTTGAATTCTTCTTCGTTGGTCACTTTGGCGCAAATGTCTTGCAGTTTCTCAACGATGGCGTTGGGTGTGCCAAAGGTGGCATAAATGCCATTGAGCCCTGGTGTGACACTGCCCACTCCGAGTTGGGTGATGGTGGGCGCGTCTGGCGCCCCAGCCTGGGACTGGCTTGAGAGGACCGCCAAGACCCGCAGATTGCGCCCAACGATGGAGGAGAGGGCTGGTGCACCAAAATCAATGTCGCCCGCCAACAGTTGGGGCAACAGTTGCCCGTCTCCTCGGTAAGGAATGGCGTTGAATTGGACGCCCAACGTTTTTTCGATGGTGCCCACGGACAAGTGCGGAACGCTGCCCGTTCCTGCGTGTCCATAGTTGAGTTTGCCAGGCGCATCTTTGGCGAGTTTGAGCAAATCGGCAAAATTTTTGATGGAAGATTCATTCCTCACCGCTATGGCAAAGACATTTTCAAAGACCTGGCACACCGGTTGGATTTTGGTCAACTCAAATGGCATTGACTTGGTGAGAAAGGGGGCCACCACCAGTGGAGAAGCTGGCGAGAAAACCAAGGTGTAGCCGTCGGGTGTGGCATTGGCCAAGGTGCTGAATCCAATCAAGCCCCCGGCACCATCTTTGTTGTTGACGATCCATGAGGAATTGGTGATCTTGGCAGCCTCTTTGGCAAAGGCACGCGCCATCGCGTCGACGCCTCCACCTGCTGCATAGGGCAAGATCAGCTCGACAGTTTTGCTGGGGTAAGCGCTTTGCGCAAACGCTGCGTGAAAGGGCGGTGCCAAGTTCAAACACACGATCAACCCAAGGAGAAACGCTTTATTCATGGTGACTTTCAGTGCAATTGGTGTGCGGGACTGTGGGCTAACGCCCATGGGCTTGGAGGTCGTCGTTTTGCCTTGACCTTGGCACTCGGCTCCAAACCATTATTGGTTCTTATGGCGGGTTCGTCAATGGGACCAAACGCTCAGGCCAATTGGGGATTTGCCTGCAACGCTCAAGCCAAAGACCAATGTGTGGATAGTCACTCAACTGGGTGTGACCTTCCGGTGCAGACTCCACATAGGGAAAGCAGGCAATGTCGGCCAACGTGGGGCGACCCAAGGCCAACCAATCGTGTGTGCTGAGTCTGCTCTCCATCGCCTTCAAGGCAATCGCTCCAAATGCTTGGGCTTTTTCAATGGGCCCCAAGGTCCAGCGTCCTCTCAACACCCCACGCCTTGCGTATTGAAGTCCGCACTGAAGTTCTGTTGCGGCCAATGAGAGCCACTGCGTGATTTCAGCCATTTGCATGGGGTCGCTTGGGTACCACTGGTGACCGCCGTACTGCCGCGCCAAGTAGATCAAACACGCCGCACTGTCCCACAAAACCGTGCCGTTGTCATCCAAGACCGGCACCTCGCCTCTGGGGTTCAAAAGGGTGAAGGGCTCTTTTTTGTGCTCATGCGCTTCAAAGTCCATGAAGATGGGCTCGTAGTCAAGTCCAATCAAGCTCAGCAAAATTCTCAGCTTGTAGGAGTTCCCTGATACATCGCCCATGTAGAGTTTCATGCGGGAGCGCTTTTGCTGGCGCATATCCTGAGAGAACTCATACCAACGCATGGGCAGCATCCCGCAGTCCTCGTCACCACGCCCTTCGCGAGAGACTTTGTTGAACAAGCTCAACGCCATTTCGGCCATCGGTAATTGGATGCCCATGTTTTGGGCTTCGTCGAGCATCAAGTTGATGTCTTTTCTCACCGATTTCACATCAAAATTGACGGGTGAGATGGGCTCGCCGTGCAATGCTTTGACCATCATGGGGAGTCTGAGTTTCAGGCCATGGGGCATGCCTGAGCTCTCGCCCATGATGTCCATGAGCCTGTCGGGCGTCAATTGCAAGGGTTTGCACAAAGACAAAGCCTCGCCAAAGGATTGCCAACAAATTTGCATCATCAAATTCATGGCGAGTTTCATGCGTGCGCCCGACCCCACTGGGCCCAGGTACTCCACTCGCCGACACAAGGTGTTGAGCAAGGGTGAAATGCGCTCAAAGTCTGCTGGGTCGCCGCCAGCCAATCCAAAGAGCTGACCCGCTTTGGCCGGACCCACGGTGCCACCCACCGGGAAGTCCATATAAGACGCACCCTTGGCCAAGACCTTGGGGGCGAGTTGCTC
>CAIPFK010000036.1 GCA_903864315.1 uncultured Burkholderiales bacterium
CAGCACTGGGCAGCGCTGGCCCAGATGCTCACCCAACCCGACTGGATCAGTTGCCTTCAAATACAGGGCGCTGCTTGGCCACAAAAGCGTTGTAGGCACGCTCATAATCCTTGGTCTGCATGCAAATGGCTTGGGCCTGAGCCTCTGCCTCAATCGCATCATCTATCCCCATGCTCCACTCTTGGTGTATGCATTTCTTGGTCATGGCGTGAGCAAATGTGGGGCCACTGGCAATCGAAGCAGCCAATTCATGCGCTTGAGCGAGCAAATGCTCAGACTCACACAGCTTATTGAAAAAGCCCCAGCGCTCGGCTTCTGCACCATCCATCGATCGTCCGGTGTAGAGCAACTCGGCAGCACGTCCAGCACCAATCAAGCGTGGCAAAATATTACACGCCCCCATGTCTGCGCCCGCCAAGCCTACGCGCACAAACAGAAAAGCCGTCTTGGAGTTTGGTGTGCCGTATCTCAAATCAGAGGCCATCGCCAAAATGGCTCCAGCACCAGCGCACACGCCATCAATGGCAGCCACAATGATTTGTGGACACGCACGCATCTCTTTGACCAAGTCCCCGGTCATGCGGGTGAATTTCAACAATCCGTCCATGTCATCATTTTTTTGCATCGTGACCAGTGGGCCGATGATCTCATGCACGTCGCCGCCGGAGCAAAAATTGCCGCCTGCTCCCGTGAGCACGATGGTTTTGATGAAATCACAATAACGCAGATTGCGAAATGTGTCCCGAAGTTCTGCATAGGACTCCAAGGTCAGTGGGTTCTTGCGCTCGGGACGATTGAGCGTGATGGTGGCAACCTTTCCCTCGAGCTTCCAAGCGAAGTGCTTGGGATGGAAATTGGCAAAATCAACGCCTGCGGGGGCAAAACGATCCGATGTTTTCATGGTTCAACTCCTAATCACGATAAAAAAAGAAATAATGCAACCCAAGGGTTTGTCAACCGACTCACCCGGGCTTGATCCAACATGGCGAGTGAGTACCTTAGCCCGCCATGGTCAAGCCACCGCTCACACTCATGATTTGTCCGGTGACGTATGAAGCGGGTTCGCTTGCAAAGTAAGCCACGGCTTGGGCAATGTCCTTGGGGTCGGCAAAACGGCGCATGGGGATGGCCTTGAGCAATGCCTCGACGTAGTTTTCTGGATTGGCTCTGAGCAGTTGAGTCTCCGTGGGTCCTGGGCACACGCAGTTGACATTGATTTTGTAGCGCGTCAACTCACGTGCCAAGGACTTGGTGAGAGCGATCACACCACCTTTGGCCGCGGCATAGACGCTCTCGCCAGAGCTGCCCACTCGCCCTGCATCAGAACTCACGTTGACGACACTGCCACCCTTCTCACTTTGCACCATGGGCTCCAAGAAAGCGCGGGTGACTCGAATCACCCCCATCAAGTTGATGTCGATCAACTTATCCCACAATTCTGGCGTGTTTTTCAAAAACGCTTGTGATGTGGACCATCCCGCATTGTTGACCAGCACATTGGGGGCCATATTTTGTGCAAGGAGTTGCTCACGCACGTGGGCAATTTGTTCAGGCTCACACACATTCATCCCGTAGGAGAATGCAACACCATGTTGATCTTGAATCAGTTTGGCCGTTTGAGCAGCCAACTCGGCGCTCATGTCCGTCACGATCACTTTGGCACCTTGCTCAGCCAAGGTCACAGCGATGGCTTGGCCGATGCCTGAGCCAGCCCCGGTGACCAGCGCTATTCTTGCGTTGAGTTGCATATTAATTCCTTTGTTTGGAGCGTTGTAAAAAATGAGTAATCAGTTGTTGAGTCTCAGGGCTTTTTTGTAAAGCATAGGTTTCTTCAATTTCGCACTCAAAGCCCAGTCTCGAGGGGGCCAGGTCAAGGCATTTTTTGATACTGGCGAGTGTCATTTTGGGCACCGAAATCATGGACGCGCAAAAATCACGGCAAAAGCGCTCTCCTTGACCCGTTGGCACGACATCGTCGATCAATCCATAGCCATGGGCTTGCTCGGCCGAGATGATCTCACCCGTCATGATCAGGCGCTTGGCCCTTTGCCCACCGACCAAACGGCTCAAGCGTTGGGTGCCCCCAGCACCCGGGAGGAGACCAATTTTGCATTCAGGCAGACCAAGTTTGATGCCTGCTTCGGCGACCCGAAAATCACAAGCCAGGGCCAACTCAAGGCCGCCACCTGTGGCGATTCCCGTCAAGCACGCAAGGGTCGGTACACCCAAGAGTTCAATGGCGCGAAAAATATTTTGCATGTTTTGCGCCAAATGGCGAAGCTTGTCAGGGCCATCGTTGCCTTGCATTGCCCGGCCCATGAAGGCGATATCCGCACCGGCGGAAAAAAATCGCCCTTTGGCCGCAAAGATCAAGGCCCGGCATTGCGCGTCTTGTGCCATCGATTCGATTTCACGCTTCAACGCCCTCAATGCCTCATCATCGAATGCATTGGCTGGAGGCTTGTCAAAGTAGAGGGTATAGATCCCTTGCGGGTCTTTTTGCAAATCAAACATAAATAGGACCATTGTAGGAATTTCCTACAAATAAGCCATAGTAGATTTACTAATGAATAATAACTAAATGAGGACTAGAATTTTCAGGCATCACACCAAGACCCCGACAGCCTTGATCTAAATCCAATTGGGGGAACAAAGTCTTCTTTGCTGCCCTCGTTGCCATTGTCCAATTCCATCCCTTTCGGAGTGCATCCATGAGTTTTTCGCTGACCGAGGATCAAGTGGCCATCCAAGACCTCGTTCGCAAAGTCGCCCGCGAAAAAGTTGCCCCACGCGCCCACGAGATTGACCGCTTGGCGCAATACCCCCAAGACATGTTTGAACTCTTGCGCGAGATTGGGCTCTTTGCGCTGCCCTTTCCCAGCGAATTTGGCGGGATGTCGAGCTCACTGTGCGCTTGCTTGGCCATCGAGGAGCTCGTGCGCGTGTGCTACAACACAGGCTATTTGTTGGCCGTGCAGTGGACTCCCTTTGGCGCCATAGAAGCTGGAGGGACCCAAGCGCAAAAGGATCAATACCTGCATGGCCTGGCAAGTGGCGCAATCCGCGGTGCCATTGCCATGACCGAGTCCCAAAGTGGCTCCGATGTGGCGGGTCTCAAGACAAGCGCCAAACTTCAAGGCGACGGCTACTTGCTCAATGGCTCCAAAATTTGGTGCACAGGAGCCTCGGTGGCAGACTTCATTTTGGTCGCCGCCAAGGTCAAGGACGACAGCCCCAAAGGGAAAATTTGCCTCTTTTTTGTCGACACCCAAGCCAAAGGGCTGACCATTGGTAAAAAGGAAGACAAAATCGGTGCGCGTGGCATTCCTTCATGTCCATTGTTTTTGGACGATGTCTTGGTGCCAGAAACAGCGCTTTTGGGCAGCGTAGAGCAAGGCTTCAAAATTGTGATGCAAGCCATGAACACCGCCAGACCACTGCATGCGGCCAGAGGGGTGGGCTTGGCACAAGGCGCCATTGACTTGGCGGCTGACTTTTTAAGCAAACGACAAGCTTTTGGCAAAAAAGTGAGTGAGTTTCAAGGCGTGCGCTGGATGCTGGCAGACATGCAAATGCAGACCCACGCCGCCAGAGGACTGGTCTACCACGCGGCCAGCATGGTGGATCAAGGCATCCACGGCAGCGAGCTTGCCCCCTTTGCGGCCATGGCCAAATGTTTTGCCACCGACACGGCCATGAAAGTCGCCACCGATGCGGTTCAGCTCTTTGGCGCGGCGGGCATTTCTGCCGACTACCCCATCAATCGCTACATGCGAGACGCCAAGGTCTTGCAAATTGTCGAGGGGACGAATCAAATTCAGCGCAACATCATTGCCGATAGCCTCTTGGGCCGTGCACCCAGATAACTCCATTTGAAAGATCAACAACATGAACATGCCAACCGTTGGGCTCGGGTTTTACTTTGAAGATTTGCCGTTGGGCCGTCAATTCAAAACCATCGGACGCACCATCACCGAAACGGACATCACCAATTTTTGCAACGCCACGGGCAACACCGAGGTGCTGTTCACCAACCTTGTTTTTTTAGCCGAAGAATCTGACCTCAAAGGCCGTCCGGTCCCAGCGCCGTTGACCTATTGCATGTCCGAAGGTTTGTTGGTCCAAGCCACCATGCAACACACTGGATTTGCTTTTTTGCACATGGAACTCGATGTGCACGCGCCCGTGATGGCGGGTGACACCATCCACGTGGAAGTGGAAGTGATCGAGTCCAGGCGCAGCAAAAGCCGTCCCAACCGGGGCTTGGTGAGAACTCGCAACAAGGTGGTGAATCAGCACGGCGTGGCGGTGATCACCTACACGCCGCTCAGGATGATCAAATGCAAAGGCGACGCGAGCCATGACTGAGACCCAGGCCTCTTCCAAGCCCCAAGCCAAAGCCACGGGGCCACTCAAGGGCATCAAAGTGCTTGATTTGAGTCAATTCATCTTGGGTCCCGTCTCCACCCAAATCATGGGTGACATGGGGGCCGACGTGATCAAGGTGGAAACACCTGCAGGCGACATGAACCGTGACATTGGGCCACAACGCCACCCCAAAATGTCGGCTCTGTTTTTGGGCATGAACCGCAACAAGCGCTCGGTGGTGCTTGATCTTAAAAATCCCAAAGCGCTCCAAGCACTTTACACCATGGTCAAAGACTGCGATGTCTTTATCCACAGCATGCGCAGAAGTGCCACGGCGCGCTTGGGGATTTCGTACAAGGACATCAGCGCCATCAACCCGCGCATCATTTATGCTGCCGGCCAAGGGTACAGCTCAAAGGGCACAGACTCAGAGCGACCGGCCTATGACGACGTGATCCAAGGTGAGAGTGGCATCGGTGGCATCAATCACCTCTTTCATGGCGAGCCCCATTATTTTCCAATGGCATTTTGTGACAAGTTTTGTGGTTATGTCTTGGCCTCCTCGGTGGCCATGGCTTTGTATCATCGAGAAAAAACCGGTGTTGGACAAGAAGTCGAAGTCCCGATGCTAGAGACCGTCATGTCGTTCAATCTGATTGAGCACTTGTGGACTGGACAATTTGACAACCCACAAGGCGACTTGGGCTATCAGCGCGTCTTGATGAAAGACCGCAAACCCTTTGCCACCCAAGACGGCTTTGTCTGCCTCATGGCCACCAGCGACGATCAGTGGCAACGACTCTTTGGCGCCTTGGGGCACCCTGAGATGGCACACGATGCAAGATTTGCAAAATTGGTGGATCGCTCTTTGCATTTCCCTGAGCTTTACGCGTTTGTTGCAGAACAACTCAAAACCAACACCACCGCCCATTGGCGAGAGGCCTTGGACCGAGCCGACGTGCCCAATGGCAAGGTCAGGATGTTGGCCGATTTGCCCACAGACCCCTATCTGCAGGCCTCAGGATTTTTTCACCACTACTCCCACCCGATGGCCGGCGACATGGTGACGCCTTCCATCCCGGTGAGCTTCTCAGCCACCCCAGGAGAAATCCGCACCCCACCTCCAACGCTGGGTGAGCACACCCGAGAGGTCTTGCAAGAGTTTGGTGTTGACGAGCAAGACATTCAAGCGCTTGCGCTGCGATCATGAAGCACGACAACAGCACCCCGCCACACTCCCGCCTCAGGAGAAAAACACTCAAGGCGTTGGGCCTGGCCTGGGTCACCCCCACCCTGTCTTGGCATGCATCGACATGGGCACAAAGCGCATATCCGGATCACGCCATTCGCTTGGTGA
>CAIPFK010000037.1 GCA_903864315.1 uncultured Burkholderiales bacterium
GCCAGGCCCAGGCGCCCTGGCTATTTGACTTCTTGCGCCTTTGAATAAGCACCTCAATATCAGGCGTCGCTGCCCTCGTCCATGCTGATTGGCACGCGAGTACTCAATCCGCACATGAGTTCATAGGCCAAGGTGCCTGCGCTTTGTGCCACTTCATCAATCTCCAAGCGCGTGCCCAAGCTTGACTCTCCCCAAAGCGTCACTTCAGTGCCCACACCGATGTTGTGAGAGTCCATGCCGCTAGTGCTCAACAAGGGCTCCAAATCCACCGCCAGCATGTCCATGCTCACGCGCCCCACGGTCTGGCTCCTCACCCCGTGCACCAGCACCGGGGTCCCGCTCTCGGCGTGTCTCGGGTAGCCATCGGCATAGCCGCACGCCACGATGCCGATTCTCGTGTCACGACTTGCCGTGAAGGTCGAGCCGTATCCCACGCTTTGGCCAGCGCGCACGGTTTGTAGGGCGATGACCTCACTCTTCAAGGTGAGCGCGGGCAAAAGCCCCCACGCTTGGGCGCTTTGCGCTTGCGGGTTGACCGAGCCGCCGTAGAGGGCAATGCCAATTCTGGCCCAGTCTTGGCCCAGATCGAGTTCTTTGGGTTGAATCAAAGCCGCCGCACTGTTGCACAAACTGATTTCTCCTCCCAAGTCGCTCGCATGGGTTTGAAACGTGGCGAGTTGAGCGTTGACCCCCGCGGGCACGTCGGCGTCGCTGAAATGGGTCATGAGCGAGACCTCCTGCACTTGAGGGCAGGCCACAAGGCGTGTATACGCGGCCTTGAAGCTCTCCGGGCCAAAGCCCAAGCGGTTCATGCCCGAATTCATTTTGAGAAAAACCCGGTGTGGCTCATGGGTTTTGTGGCGCACAAGCCAATCGATTTGGGCCTGACAGTGCACGGTGTGCCACAGTTTGAGCCGCGAGCACTCTTCGAGCTCGCGCGCATCAAAAACGCCTTCGAGCAATAAGATGGGACCCCTCCAGCCCAAAGCGCGCAAACGCGAGGCTTCGCTCACTTCAAGCACACCAAAGCCCTCCGCGCCTCGCAGACCCTCGTATACTCTCTCGATGCCGTGCCCATAGGCATTGGCTTTGACCACGGCCAAGATGGGGGTGGAGGGACACAAGGTCTTGATGCGGGCTAAGTTGTGCTTGAGCGCAGAGCGGTGCACCAAGGCTTGGATGGGTCGGGTCATGCGAAAAATTAAAAAACTGAATGGGCCTGAACTTTGTATCGTGTTATAACCTAAGTCTGTGCTGATCATGACACTGCATGGGGCATTCTAAGAAAGAAAATGCGTTGGAGACTTCAATTTCTTTGAACAACACACCGATGAGCCGAGCATGACATTCAAGCGTGCTGCTTTGAAGGGCGTGCGATGAAACGCGGGTTCTACACCATCATGGTGGCTCAGTTTGTGAGCTCCTTGGCCGACAACGCCTTGTTTGTGGCGGCGGTGGAGTTGCTCAAAACCAGCGCGTGCCCAGCTTGGCAGCCAGCGGCCTTGGTGCCCATGTTTGCGCTCTTTTATGTGATTTTGGCGCCCTTCGTGGGGGCCTATGCCGACGCAAAACCCAAAGGCGAGGTGATGTTCAGCAGCAATGCCATCAAGGTGGTGGGCTGCTTGTTGATGCTCTTTGGCCTGCAGCCCTTGGTCGCCTATGCCGTGGTCGGTTTGGGTGCGGCGGCTTATTCCCCGGCCAAATATGGTATTTTGACCGAGCTCTTGCCCCCCTCACAGTTGGTCAAAGCCAATGGATGGATTGAGGGCTTGACCATCGCATCCATCATTTTGGGGGTCATGCTCGGAGGCCAGCTCCTGAGTGTGAACGTCTCTTCTTGGCTCTTGAGTTGGGACTTTCCCCTCATTGACACGCACATTGATACGCCGGCACTTGCCGCGGTGGTCATCATCGTCATGCTCTATGGCGTGGCGGTATGGCTCAACACCATGATTCCCGTCACCAACGTGCCACTGCGTCCTTTACCGAACGATCCGGCAAAAAACCGCCTGCAAAATCTGTGGACATTGGCGCCAGATTTCCTGGAGTGCAACCGCTCGCTTTGGCGCGACAAACTCGGTCAAATATCGCTCTCCACCACCACGCTTTTTTGGGGGGTGAGTGGCAATTTGCGCTACATCGTCTTGGCCTGGAGTGCCGCTGCATTGAGCTACAGCACGAGCCAAGCCTCCAGCTTGGTCGGGGTGGTGGCCTTGGGCACGGCCGTGGGCGCCGTGCTGGCCTCCATCAAAATGAAGCTCGGGCAAGCCACCCGCGTGATTCCGTTGGGCATTGCCATGGGGCTCATGGTGCTGGGCATGAACACGATTCGAAACGTTTGGATCGCGGCTCCCTTTTTGGTGCTGTTGGGTGGATTGGGTGGCTTTTTGGTGGTGCCCATGAACGCCCTCCTCCAGCACCGTGGCGCTGTCCTCATGGGGGGTGGACGATCCATCGCCGTTCAAAATTTCAACGAGCAAGCCTGCATCTTGGCCTTGGGTGGGGGGTATGCCTTGTTGACGGGGCTTGGGCTCAGCGCTTACGAAGCCTTGACCGGCTTTGGAACCCTGGTGGCCTTGATGATGTGGTGGATCAAGCGCTGGCATGACTCCAATTTGGCGCTTTACCCGCAGGAGATGCAAAAACTCCTAGAGCAGACCTCATTGCATGAGCAAACTGAGGATTGATGGACATTCAACGACAGGTGGTTTGAGCATGGCAGCATCGAGCGACAAGGACGTTTTCAACTCCCTCACCCTTCAAACCCTCCAGGGTGAAACGCGGCGCATGGCCGAGTTTGCCGGGCAGGTGGTGTTGGTGGTCAACACGGCCAGTGCCTGTGGCTTTACGCCCCAATTCAAGGGCTTGCAGAGCTTGCATGAACAGTATGCCGAGCGGGGCTTGGTCATTTTGGGCTTTCCCTGCAACCAATTTGGCGCACAAGACCCCGGCACTGCACAACAGATCACCAGTTTTTGCGAGACCCACTATGGCGTTGGTTTTTCAATGATGGCCAAAACCGAGGTCAACGGCCCACAGGCGCACCCATTGTTTCAGTGGCTTAAAAAAGAGGCCCCAGGCTTGCTGGGCAGCGAATCCATCAAATGGAACTTCACCAAATTTTTGATTGCTCGCAACGGACACGTTCTTGGCCGCTTTGCACCCCAAGACACGCCAGAGTCCATGAAAAAGGACATTGAAGCGGCGTTGCTGGCGTCTTAGACCCATCCCCATGGCGGCAAACGCTCTGCGTTGGCCCAGCAGCGTGAGCTCGGGCCCTGGAGTCTTCACGCCAGCACTGCGTTGAGTTGTCAAGTTGCGCTTGAGTGGTGCGGGCTTGAATGCAATTGAGACTGGGTCAAGGCGGTGTCCAAGGCCTCGATCCAATGCTTGACGGGCACAGGGCTTTTTTCTTGCAAATGGGTGATGCATCCCACGTTGGCCGACAAAATCTGCTCAGGGCCTTGGGCCATCAGGTGCTGGAGTTTGCGTTGCTGAAGCGCCTTGGAGAGCACGGGCTCGAGCACCGAGTACGTCCCCGCCGAGCCACAGCACAAGTGTGCATCGTGCGCAGGTGGGGTGATGTCAAAGCCCAACTCCTTTAAAGCGCGCTCGACCACGCCGTTGATTTGTTGACCGTGCTGCAAAGTGCAAGGCGGGTGAAACACCATGGGCCCCAACGCTTTGACTTGCTCCTCTTGCAGTTGCGGCTTGAGGAGATTGACCCAGGTGGGCAACAGCTCGCTCAAGTCTTTGCACAACTCGCTGATGGTGCGGGCCTTTTGCGCATACAGCGCATCCTCACGCATCACGTGCCCATAGTCTTTGACCATGACACCGCAACCCGAAGCGTTGCTGATCAAGGCGTTCACGCCCGATTGCACATGGGGCCACCAAGCATCGATGTTGCGGCGTATTTGGGCCTGGGCGCGCTCGAGGTGTCCAAGGTGCTGGGCCAAGGCGGCGCAGCAGCCCGCATCCTCTGGCGTGATGACGCTCACACCCAAGGCGCTTAAAACTCGGCGGGTCGAATGATTGATGTTGGGGCACAAGGCCGGTTGCACACAACCTTCCAAGAACAGAATTTTGTGGCCTGTCAGCGGGGAGTCTTGAATGCGCTCGAGCGCAGCGTGTGGTTGGCGGCTCACCCAGGGGCTGACCTTGGCCTGTAGGGGCTTGGGCAACACTGGCCTCATCCATTGCCCCACGCGGTAGGCCGGCGCAAAGAGGGGGGAGGTGAGAAAGTGCACCAACACGCCTCTTAGCACACGCTCGAGCCATGGTCGTTGGACTTTGTCATCGACCAAGGCGCGGCCCACATCGATCAAATGACCATACTGCACCCCACTGGGGCAAGTGCTCTCACAACTGCGACAAGTCAGGCAGCGGTCCAGGTGCTCTTGGGTGCTCCTGGTGGGCGTTTCACCTTGCAGGACTTGGCGGATCAAATAGATGCGCCCTCGTGGGCCGTCCAGCTCGTCGCCCAGGAGTTGGTAGGTGGGACACGTGGCCGTGCAAAAACCGCAATGCACGCATTGACGCACCAAGTCTTGGGCGCTCAAAGCGAGGGGGGAGTGTTCGTATTCTGCGGCGAGTGTGGTTTGCATGGCAAGCTCAGGCAAGAGTGGGCTTCATCTTAGAACAGACATCCGTTGTAAAACACCCCTTTGGGGTCGAATGCTTGTTGAATGTGGGTGTTGAGTTTGGCACTGGCGTGGGACAACGCAGGTCGAAGCAAAGCCGCGGTAGCGGAGCTCGTCAATGAAGACGCCAGCGCCTGGGCCTCCAAGCCGGGGGGTGTTTTCCAAAGCGTGAGTTGCGCACCGATGGTGGCGGCTTCTTGGCGCAAAGCGAGTCCTTGGCTCAAGGGCGCCCAAAACCAACGCAACGCGCCATGCCACTCCATGAAAGCTTGGGGGCTGGACGGCAGGGCTTGGGTGTTGTGTTGTTGGGTCAGTGGCAAACTCAAGCGCCACAACACGTTGAAGCTCGACGCATTTTCTGCAGAAGAGTCCACACCGGGTGGGGACACAAAAAAACCGTGCGTTTGATCTTTCACCGAAGACCACAACGTTTGCGCCTGCATGGCGGTGAGCTCCAAACTCACCAGCCCCAAGCGTTTGAATTCAGCATGCAAACTCTCAACGCTCGCCTTGACCGAGGCCGCGGCCCCGCGAAAGCGCAACGTCCATGTTCCGCTCTCTTGGTCATGGTGACGTGGGTCTGAAAAATGATGGCCATCGTGGCTCGGAGGCGCCCAAACGCTTGCGTTCAGGGGCCAAGCCCGGGTGCCCCATTGCGCCAACAATGCGAGGGCTTGAGACTGACTTGCGCGCACTTGAATGCTTTGTTCACAGGGCGCTTTGGGCAGCACTTTGAAGGTGACCTCGGTGATCAACCCAAGCATTCCCCAGGATCCACACAGAAGTCTCGATACATCGTAGCCCGCGACGTTTTTCATCACTTGCCCACCAAACTGCAAGTATTCACCGCGTCCATTGATGAGGGAGACACCCAGCACGTGGTCTCTCAAGGAGCCAGCACTCACGCGGGCGGGGCCTGACAGGCCGCTGGCCACCATGCCGCCAATGCTGGCGTTGGCCACGCTTGGGCTGTCCTTGAGCAAAAAACGAGGTGGCTCAAAGGCCAGGCATTGGCCCGCTTGGTCCAAGACCTCTTCGACCATGGACAAGCTCGCAGCGGACTGCACTCGCACATAAAGCTCACTGGGCTCGTGCTCAATCAACGCCCCCAAGCCAGCGGTGCTCAGAACGCTCAGGGGTTGCTGAAGTCTGTGGCGCGTGAAGAAGTCTTTGGTCTGAAGACCCCTCAATGCGAGTGCTTCGCCGTGATGGTAGGCATGAAGGATGCGCTCTTGCCACCCTTGCAAGCCCACGGGAGTGTCATGTGTGAAGGACATGGTGTTGGCGTGAAGGGTGGGTGCAACTGCACAGAGCCAGTGTGGTCGTTGCGTTAAGCTTTGTGGTGCGACACCACCCGAGCCATCTCCAGCACCTTGTTGGAGTAGCCCCACTCGTTGTCATACCAAGCAATGACTTTGACAAAGGTGTCGTCAAGGGCGAGTCCAGCTTCGGCATCAAACACACTGGTGCAACTCTCACCTCTGAAATCGGTGGCGACCACTTTGTCTTCGGTGTACCCCAAAACGCCTTTGAGTGCACCCTCGCTTTGAGACTTCATTTCAGCGCAAATTTCTTTGTAGCTCGCCCCGTTGGTGAGCTCCACGGTCAAGTCCACGACCGAGACATCGGAGGTGGGCACACGCAGCGACATGCCGGTGAGCTTTTTGTTGAGCTCAGGAATCACCACGCCCACGGCCTTGGCGGCACCGGTGGAGCTGGGGATGATGTTCTCCAAAATACCACGCCCACCTCTCCAGTCTTTGTTGGAGGGGCCGTCCACGGTTTTTTGTGTGGCGGTGGTGGCGTGCACGGTGGTCATCAAACCGCGCTTGATGCCCCATTTTTGATGCAGCACTTTGGCCAAGGGGGCCAAGCAATTGGTGGTGCAAGAGGCGTTGGAGATGATGGCTTGGCCGTTGTAGGTTTTGTCATTCACACCATAGACGAACATGGGGGTGTCGTCTTTGGAGGGGGCGGACATGATCACCTTTTTGGCGCCAGCGTCCACGTGCTTTTGGGCCACATCGGCACTCAAAAAGAGGCCGGTGGCTTCCACCACCAAGTCCGCACCCACATCTCCCCAGGCCAAGGCGGCGGGGTCTCTTTGAGCGGTCAAGCGTATTTTGTTGCCATTCACGATCAAGGTGTTGCCCGAGACTTCGATGTGGCCTTGAAAACGACCGTGAACGCTGTCGTATTTGAGCATGTAGGCCAAGTAGTCGGGCTCGAGCAAGTCGTTGATGCCCACGATTTGGATGTCTGAGAAGTTCTCGACAGCCGCTCTAAACACCATGCGACCGATGCGTCCAAAGCCATTGATTCCTATTTTGATGGTCATGAAAAATCCCTTGAAAGTGAAAAATAAAACAAAAGCAAAAAGATAAGCAAAAGCAAAAGCAAAAAGAAAGGGCCAAACAACGCCTCTTGGCTCAACCGTGTTGCAGCAGCACCGCTTGCACCGTTTGGGCGACGTTCTCTGGCGTGAAGCCAAAGAGCGGCAAGAGAACACTGGCGGGGGCACTCTCGCCAAATGTGTCGATGCCCACCACCGCGCTCGCACCATACTTCCACCAATAGTCGCTCACCCCCATCTCAACGGCCACACGGGGCAAATGGGCGGGCAAGACCTTTTGGCGGTACGACATGGGCTGGCGATCAAAGGCCTGGGTGCAAGGCATGGAGACCACACGGGTTGCAATACCGAGTTTTGCCAAGTGCGCTTGTGCGCTCAAGGCCAAGCCGACCTCTGAGCCAGTGGCCATCAACACCGCCACGGCCTCGGCTTTGAGGCCCACGTCCTTGGGCTCGGTCAAGACATAGCCGCCTTTTTCAATGGCCGTTGACTTTTTCTTGGGCGCATGTGGGAGTGTTTGTCTGGACAACAGCAAAGCGCTGGGGCGGTGCTGGTTTTGAATGGCGCTGGACCAAGCCACCAAGGTTTCGCTGGTGTCACATGGCCGCCAGACATCCAGTCCAGGGATGAGTCGCAAGCTCGCGGCGTGCTCAATGGATTGGTGGGTGGGGCCGTCTTCTCCCAGACCAATCGAGTCATGGGTGAAGACATGAACCACGCGCAGTTTCATGAGGGCGGCCATGCGGATGGCGTTGCGGCTGTAGTCGCTGAAGGTGAGGAAGGTGCCGCCGTAAGGGATGAAGCCCCCATGCAGCGCCACGCCATTCATGATGGAGGCCATGCCAAACTCGCGCACACCGTAGTTGATGTGCCAAGAGGTGGATGCATGGGCGCCAGGGGTTTGAACATGCCCTTGGGCATCAAACCGCAAGGAGCACTGGTTGGACGCTTGGGTGAGGTTGGAGCCCGTGAGGTCTGCACTGCCACCGAGCAACTCAGGGCTTGTGCGCGTGAAGCTCTCCAATGCCATTTTGCTGGCCATGCGAGAGGCCACCGATTTGCCCTCGGACTCACTGTGGGCAAAGGCGGCTTGCAGCTGCGCGTTGAACTCGGCCGAGACGGCTCCCTTCATGCGTTGCTCAAAGGCGGCGGCAAGCTCAGGGTGCTTCTGGGCGTAAGTGGCAAAGAGATGCGACCACGCTGAGCGTTTTTTCTCGCCTTGAGCCTTGGCATCCCACATGGCGTACACCTCATGGGGAACTTCAAAAGGCGCATGCGGCCAAGCCAAGGACTCACGCGTGAGCGCGATTTCTGCGTCTCCCAAAGGCTCCCCGTGCGCTTTGGCGGTGTTGGCCCGGTTGGGGCTGCCTTGACCGATGTGGGTCTTGCAAATGATCAGGGTGGGCGCTGTGGCCTGCAACTTGGCATTGGCGATGGCGCTTGACACTGCCGCGGCGTCGTGGCCATCGATGGGGCCCAAGACCTGCCAGCCATAGGCTTTGAAGCGCTCGGCGGTGTGGTCGGCAAACCAAGGCTGCACTGGCCCGTCAATGGAGATGCCGTTGTCGTCGTACAAAGCGATCAATTTGTTCAAATGCCAAGCGCCCGCCAAGGAGCAGACTTCGTGGCTCACGCCCTCCATCAAACAGCCGTCGCCCAAGAACGTGTAAGTGTGGTGATCCACCACTTTAAAACCGTCTCGGTTGAACTCGTGGGCCAGCAGTTTTTCGGCCAAGGCCATGCCCACCGCATTGGCCAGACCCTGGCCCAAGGGCCCAGTGGTGGTCTCCACCCCAGGGGTGATGCCCACTTCGGGGTGACCGGGGGTGCGGGAGTGCAGTTGTCTAAAATTCTTGAGCTCTTTCATGGGCAAGTCATACCCAGTGAGGTGCAGCAAACCGTAGAGCAGCATGGAGGCGTGTCCGTTGGAGAGCACAAAGCGGTCTCGATTGGGCCACAGCGGGTCAGTTGGGGCGTGGTGCAAGTGATCGTGCCACAAGGCTTGCGCCATGTCGGCCATGCCCATCGGGGCGCCAGGGTGGCCAGAGTTGGCTTGTTGGACGGCGTCCATGGCGAGGGCGCGAAGTGCGTTGGCCATCAATTTCGGATCTAAGGTCATAGGAGGTGCTGAGTTGGTGCAAAGGCCCTAGGGAGGAATGGGGTCAACAATCGGTCAATCGACAAAGGGGTCAACTCAATCGACAAACCAAGCGACTTCATCAAGTCGTCACAAAAGGCCTCAAACCATCGATTTTAGCGCTCAGCCGTCCCCAAGTTGGTGGAATTCAGTCAAAAAGTGAAACAGGACACGATGTGGCCTTGGGCGCATGCCCCACCTCAAAAGCAGGTAGGATCCGGCAATGGCCAAAGAAAAAACCCATTACGTGTGCTCCGAGTGTGCAGGCATCAGTCCCAAATGGCTTGGAAAATGCCCGCATTGCGAAGCATGGAATACCTTGGTGGAGACCTGGGAGAGCCCCTCTGGGGGCGGTAAAAACCGCTACCAAGCCAGCGCCTTGGCGCCCAGCACCCCGCTCAGTGTGCTCTCGGACATCAAGGCGAGTGAACTCGACCGAATCCCCACGGGCCAAGACGAATTGGACCGGGTGCTTGGAGGCGGCTGGGTGCCTGGAGGCGTGGTATTGATTGGGGGAGACCCAGGCATCGGGAAATCGACGCTCTTGCTGCAAGCGCTCGATCACTTGGCGCGCAGCGGCATCAATGCCCTGTATGTCACCGGGGAGGAGTCGGGCCCTCAGGTGGCTTTGCGTGCCAAACGCTTGGGGCTGGTGGGGAGCCCCGTGCAAGTCATGGCCGAGACCCAGCTCGAGCGCATGGTGGCGGGTTTGGACCAGAGCCCCCACCGGGTGGCCGTGATTGACTCCATCCAGACGGTGTATTCGGAGATGCTCTCCAGTGCGCCAGGCTCGGTCTCTCAAGTGCGCGAGTGTGCTGCGCACCTCACGAGACTGGCCAAAGCGCGGGGCATCACCATCATTTTGGTGGGTCACGTGACCAAAGAAGGGGCGCTGGCGGGCCCGCGTGTGCTCGAGCACATGGTTGACACGGTGCTTTATTTTGAAGGGGACACGCATTCGAGCTTCAGGTTGGTGAGGGCCATCAAAAACCGATTTGGCGCCATCAATGAAATTGGCGTCTTTGCCATGACGGAAAAAGGTCTCAAAGGGGTGAGCAACCCGAGCGCCATCTTTTTAAGCCAACACCCTGAGCCCGTGGCGGGCAGTTGCGTGTTGGTGACCTTGGAGGGCAGTCGCCCGCTCTTGGTGGAAATTCAAGCCTTGGTGGACTCGGGTGGGCCCAACCCGAGGCGACTCTCGGTGGGCTTGGAGCGTGACCGCTTGGCCATGCTGCTCGCCGTGTTGCATCGCCACGCTGGAGTCTCGTGCATGGACCAAGATGTGTTTGTGAACGCTGTTGGCGGGGTGCGCATCAGTGAGCCTGCGGCCGACTTGGCGGTGCTCTTGTCGATCCACAGCAGTTTGCGCGGCAAACCCTTGCCCAGAGGCTTGATCGCGTTTGGTGAAGTGGGCTTGGCGGGGGAGGTGAGACCGGCCCCCCGGGGACAAGAACGGCTCAAAGAAGCCGCCAAATTGGGCTTTACCCATGCCTTGATTCCCAAAGCCAATGCCCCCAAGGGGACCATTGACGGCATCGACATCATGGCGGTTGACCGAGTCGAGCAAGCCATGTCCTGGGTGCGCGAACAGCAGTGGTCCTAGTGGGTTGGGGCTCTGAGCGGGGGCCACCTCAGTCTGGCCGTTAAAATTCAGAGATTACCGCGCAGACCATCCGGGCCAAGTCGCTTGCAACAGAAACGAGAATCAATTTGTCAACGCTTTTTCAAAACATTGCCGTCCCACTCGCCTCCTTGGCCTTCTTGGTTTGGGCGTACATGAGTTGGAGTTGGATGGGATTGGCCATGACGGTGACGGCCATGGTGATGTGGTTGCTGTTGCACTACACCCGGCTCATGCATATTTTCAAACAAGCCTCGAATCGGCCCATTGGTCACGTCGACAGTGCGGTCATGCTCCACGTCAAACTCAAACCCAACATGCCGTTGATCAAGGTCATTGCGCGCACCAAAAGCTTGGGGGCCGTGGAGGCCGTGGAGGGCATGCTCACACCCGCGCAGGCCCAATTCAAGCCCTTGAGTGCCAAATTGGGCGTTGCGGTCAAAGAGGTTTTCATTTGGCGAGATGCGCAAGACAGTTTCGTGCGTTGTGAGTTTGAAGGTGGGCGCTTGAAGGCCTGGACCTTGACTCGACCCGAGCAAGATGCTCAACCAGAAAATCCGTCGGCTTTGAAGTGAGCCAGTGAGAAAGCCCGAGTTGGGGACGCCATTCGAGTCCAGAGCCGAGACCTTGGGGCTGCGCTTTCATGGTTAGAATTGCCAAAACGTCAAATCGTCAATGACAATCCACGGTGTCGATTGACCCTTCAATTAACAAGGACCCGAATACAGCATGAGCACCTTACCCCCTTCCATGGACGACCGCGATGGCAAAATTTGGATGGATGGCCACATGGTGGATTGGCGCGACGCCAAAATCCACGTCCTCACCCACACCTTGCACTACGGTTGTGGTGCTTTTGAAGGCGTGAGGGCCTACCCCACCTCAAAGGGCACCGCGGTGTTTCGTTTGCAAGAGCACACCAAGCGGCTCTTCAACAGTGCCAAGATCTTGCGCATGAACATCCCGTTTACCCAAGAAGAGATCAATGAAGCGCATTTGAGCGTGGTGCGCGAGAACGCTTTGAAGAGCTGCTACTTGCGTCCCTTGGCCTGGATTGGCTCACAAAAGTTGGGTGTCTCCCCCAAAGGCAACACCATCCACGCCATGGTGGCGGCTTGGTCCTGGGGTGCCTACCTTGGTGAGGAAGGTTTGGCCAAAGGCATTCGCGTTAAAACCTCAAGCTACACCCGCCACCATGTCAACATCACCATGACCCAGGCCAAGGCAGTGAGCAATTACACCAACTCCATCTTGGCGAACATGGAAGCGGTGGACGACGGCTATGACGAGGCCTTGCTCTTGGACCCCAGCGGTTTTGTGTCTGAGGGTGCAGGAGAGAATATTTTTGTGATCAAAGACGGGGTGATCTACACGCCTGACTTATCCGCTGGCGCCTTGAATGGCATCACCCGCAACACGGTGCTGCACATCGCCGAGGATTTGGGACTCACGGTGGTGCAAAAACGCATCACCCGAGACGAGGTCTACATCTGCGATGAAGCCTTCTTTACGGGAACGGCTGCCGAGGTCACCCCGATTCGCGAGCTCGACCGCATTGAGATCGGTTTGGGTTCTCGTGGCCCCATCACGGAGAAGGTGCAGTCGGCCTTTTTTGACATCGTGAATGGTAAAAATCCAAAATACGCGCATTGGTTGACCCTGGTGTAAAACCGCAACGTGTTCGTGTTCATTGACGTGCACGTGGACTTTGACGATTTGACCCACACTTGGAGGCTCCCATGACTGCATCCACCGATATCTTGGTGCTTGAGAAGGATTTGAATTCCCATGGCGGCGTGTTTTGTCCAAGCCCCTTGGCCAACATGCCCATTTGGAATCACCACCCCAAGGTGTTTTTGGACGTCTTGACCACAGGTCAGGCGCAATGTGCATATTGCGGGACCCGGTATGTGTTGAGCTCTGATGCTCACCCCCCCCACGCCACTTCAAACGCCAAGGGTTGAGCCTTGGTGGCACCACCTAGGGATGCGGGCATGCCCGTGCTCAACACCTTCATGAAGCGATGACCAAGAGCTTGTTGATTGCTCCCCAGTGGATTGGCGACGCGGTCATGACCCAACCGCTCATGGCGCAACTCCAGGCTCGGGGCGAGCGATTGACGGTGGCCGCCTTGCCCTGGGTGGCGCCCATCTATGAGGCCATGCCCGAGTGCGAACAAGTCTTGGTCTTGCCCTTCAAGCGAGGCTCCCCAGAACTGCTCAACCGATGGCGGTGGGCCCGGTCCATCAAAGGTCAATTTGACCGAGCCTATGTGTGTCCCAACACCTTCAAGAGTGCCTTGCTGGCGCTTTGGGCCGGTATTGCCGTGCGCGTGGGCTATGTGGGTGAGATGAGACGCTGCTTGCTCACCCAGTCCTTGCCCAATCCAAACCAACACGAGCGCACGAGCATGGTGGCGTTTTATACCGCCTTGGCCCTGGACGGGCCCTTGCACCCTGTTGCCCTCGGTGTGGATGTTGTGGGCATGCAAACGCCTGCGCAACCCAGGCTGCACGTCAGCAGTGAGGCCACACAAAGTGCCTTGCAAGCCCATGGCCTCAAAGCGCAAGGCTTTATTGTGCTGGCGCCGGGGGCGGAATATGGTGCGGCCAAGCGCTGGCCTGCTCCCTACGCGGCTCAGTTGTGTGCTGCTTTGCAAACCCCCGTGGTGTTGCTGGGCTCGGACAAAGACAGGGGTATCGCACAAGAGATTCTTGGCGCAGTGCGGGAGCTCACCGCGAGTGGGGTCACCCCAAGCGTGGGTCGCGGCCACGTTGTCGACCTCACGGGGCGCACGACCTTGCTCGAGGCCATGGCGATCATTGCGAGTGCGCGTGGCGTGGTCTCCAACGACTCGGGCTTGATGCACGTGGCCGCATCCTTGGGTACCCCGCAAGTGGCTCTTTTTGGCTCATCTAGCCCATTGCACACCCCGCCCTTGAGTGACCAAGCGCAAGTGCTTTGGCTTAAAACGCAAGGCGACTATGGCGGCAATCTGGACTGCGCCCCTTGCTTTAAGAGAACGTGTCCTTTGGGACATTTTCGGTGCATGAATGACCTGAGCGTGAAACGGGTGCTCCCACTGGTTCAGGTGTGGGATGCGCCTGCAGCACAGTGGGGTGGTCGTTGAGCAGATGCATGGTCCCGCATGATCCGGTCTGATTCCGTTTGACCCCTCCTGACCCCGCCTGACCCCGCCGATCAAGCCAGATCATGTGTTGGGCAAGGTCACGACAAAGAGGCTTCCGCCGCCCACCCGGGGTTCGTGGTGCACGTCGCCCAGATGTCGCTTGGCGATGGACTGCACGAGCGACAAGCCCAGGCCCGCGCCTTTGTCATTGTCATGTTGGCCCGCCAAGCGAAAAAATGGCTCAAAAATGCGGTCTCGTTGAGCCTCGGGCACGCCTGGGCCGCGATCTGCCAC
>CAIPFK010000038.1 GCA_903864315.1 uncultured Burkholderiales bacterium
ACACCGGCCTTGATGCAGTGCTCAAAGAGCTCTCTGGCGATTTGGGCCGACGCGGTGGTGTGGTCCACCAAAATGGTGTGGGGGTCCATGCCGTTCAAGGCACCCTCGTCGCCCAAAATCACTTGGGCCAAATCCTGGTCGTTGCCAACGCAGCTAAACACCACTTCAGCGCCCTCGGCCGCTTGCCTGGGCGTCGTGGCCGTTTGTACGCGTCTTGTGTCGCCATATTCTGTCAAAAAGGCTTGGGCTTTGGCCGGGGTTCGGTTGTACACCGTGACATGGTGGCCACTTTGCACCAAGTGGGCTGCCATGGGATATCCCATCACCCCAAGCCCTAAAAAGGCCACATGCTTGGAGGGGATGGAATCGTAAGTTTTGGGGTTGGTGCTGGGCATGGTGAGTGTTCTTGAGGTTGAAGAGAATTGGGCGTGGTGTTGGATGCCGTTCAGACATGTTCAAGCACCCGGCCACCAAACGCGTTTTTGCAGTCGCTCAGAGCATCGAGCTGATCAATGCAAATGTGCAATTCTAGGAGTATATTGGAGTGATGAATACAGTGATCGAACAATGGACGGCCGTGCGTGAGCGCATCCACGCTGCTTGTGTGCGTTGCAATAGGCGACCCCAAGACGTCAAACTGCTGGCGGTCTCTAAAACCGTGCCCTTTGCTCGAGTGGCCCAGCTCGCGCGCGCTGGGCAAGTGGATTTTGGTGAAAACTACATCCAAGAGGCGCTTGAAAAAATTCAAGCCGCCGAGATTGAATTGGCCGACCTCAAAGAAGCACCCTTTAGTTATCCCGTGTGGCACTGCATTGGTCCTGTACAAAGCAATAAAACGAAGTGGGTGGCCACTCACTTTGATTGGATGCACACGCTGGACCGCTTCAAAATCGCTGAACGGTTGAGTGATCAGCGTCCCACCGAGCTCGCCCCCTTGAAGGTGCTCATCCAAGTCAACGTCGACCAAGGACACACCAAATCAGGCATTGCCCCAGACGCTGTGTTGCCCTTGGCCAAGGCGGTGATGTCATTGAAGGGTCTGAGCCTCAAAGGCATCATGACGATGCCCGACTTTCATCCCGATTACGACACGCAAGTGGACAAGCACAAGATTGGCAAAGCCGTGTTCGATCACGTCTTACAAGAAACCGGGAGTCCTGAGTGGGATACGCTCTCCATGGGCATGACTCAAGATCTGGAGGCGGCGGTAGAGGCGGGCAGCACACTCTTGAGGGTTGGGACGGCCATTTTTGGTGCTAGGCTCGCCGCCTAAAAACGCTCAAGCTCAGGGAAAGGTAAGGCGCCACCCCGCACGATCATTTGGCCGCGCTCAGCACAGCGGTGCAGGCTCGGAATGACTTTGCCTGGGTTCAAGAGTCCCAAGGGATCAAAGGCGGTTTTGAGTCGACGCATTTGGTCATTTTCCTCGGTCGTGAATTGGGCGCACATGCTGGTGAGCTTCTCGACGCCAACACCATGTTCGCCTGTGATGGTGCCCCCCATTTGCACGCTGGTCTCCAAAATCTCTGCTCCAAAGGCCTCGGCTTTGACGAGTTCTTCAGGAATGGAGGCGTCAAACAAAATCAAGGGGTGCAGGTTGCCGTCGCCAGCGTGAAAAACGTTCACGCAGCGCAAACCGTAGCGGCCTTGCATGAGCGTGATGGCTTCGAGCATATCGGCCAAGCGCTTGCGAGGAATGGTCGAGTCCATGCACATGTAGTCAGGGCTCATCTGGCCAGAAGCGGGAAAGGCGTTTTTGCGTCCACTCCAAAACTTGAGGCGCTCCGCCTCGTTTTGGCTCACGGCGAGTTGTGTGGCGCCGCACTGGCTCAAGACCGCTTTCATGCGAACAATTTCTTCCTCCACTTCGTCTGCGGTGCCGTCACTCTCGCACAGCAAAATCGCCGCCGCAGTCAAATCGTAGCCCGCGTGCACGAAGCGCTCGGCCGCTTGCGTCATCGCTTGGTCCATCATCTCGAGCCCTGCAGGAATGATGCCTTGGGCGATGATTTGTGCCACCGCTTCGCCCGCGTCTTTGAGCGTCGCAAAACTCGCCATGATGCACCGCGCGATTTGGGGCGAAGGTGTCAGTTTGACCGTGACTTCCAGGGTGACGGCGAGCATGCCCTCGGAGCCCACCACCAAGGGGAGTACATCCAAGCCCTCCGCATCCCAAGTGCTGGAGCCAAAACTCACCTCGTCGCCCTCGATGGTGTAGCCCCGGACTTCGAGGACATTGTGCAAGGTCAAGCCGTATTTCAAGCAATGCACGCCACCCGAGTTTTCTGCGACATTGCCCCCGATGGTGCAAGCGATTTGGCTCGAAGGATCGGGTGCGTAGTACAAACCGTGCTGCGCCACCGCTTGGCTGATGGCCACATTGCGCACACCGCACTCCACCTTGGCGGTTCGACAAGTGGGGTTCACGTCCAAGATGCGATTGAATTTGGCCAAGGACAGCAGCACGCCTGCTTTGTGCGGCATGGCGCCTCCCGACAAGCCTGTGCCTGCTCCTCGGGCCACCACGGGGATGCCATGGGCGTGGCAGGTTTTGAGGATATCTTGAACCTCTTGCCGTGTCTCGGGCAGCACCACACACAAGGGTCGGGTGCGGTAAGCGGTCAAACCATCGCACTCATAGGGGGTGGTGTCTTCTAGGGAGTAGAGCAACGCATGGGTTTTGACACAAGGGCGCAGTGCTTCGATGATCTCTTCTTTGCGCGACAGGCTCACCTCGGTCTGCGCCGAGTCAGCCATCAGGTGTTGGAAGTCAAGTGCCATGGTGTTTGCCCCAAGCTCATTGCGTTGTGTTTGATCGGGTGATGGGAGATGGGTCTATTTAAAAATCACCGTTTTGTGGCCATTCAATATCACCCGGTGCTCGCTGTGCCATTTGACGGCTCTGGCCAAGACTTGACTCTCGGTGTCTCGGCCCATGCGGGTGAGGTCTTCCGGAGTTTGCGCATGGTCAACACGGGCCACGTCTTGCTCGATGATGGGGCCCTCGTCCAAGTCGGTGGTGACGTAGTGTGCGGTCGCACCGATCAACTTCACCCCGCGCTCATGGGCTTGGTGGTAAGGCTTGGCACCTTTGAAGCTGGGCAAAAAGCTGTGGTGGATGTTGATGGCTTTGCCACTCAAGGCCTGGCACATGGGGTTGGAGAGAATTTGCATGTAGCGAGCCAGCACCACGAGCTGGGCTTTTTCCGCGTCAATGATCTCCATTTGCTTGGCCTCCGCACTCGCCTTGGTTTGAGCCGTGACGGGGATGTGATGGAACGGGATGTTGTAAGACGCGGCGAGTTGATAAAAGTCGCGGTGATTGCTGATGATGGCCTTGACCGCGATGGGGAGCAATCCGCTTTGGGTGCGAAAGAGCAAATCATTCAGACAATGCCCCTCTTTGCTCACAAAGAGCACCGTGGTCATGGGTTGCTGGGCTTCGTGCAGTTCCCACTTCAGGCCCAAGGTGTCGGCCTCAGGGGTCAGCTCAGCCAACAAAGTGGGCGTGGGCAAATCGCACAAAAACCGCACGCGCATGAAAAAGAGTCCCGTCGCCGGGTCTGAGTACTGCGCGGCCTCTTCAATATTGGCTTGACGCTGAAGCAAAAAACCAGACACGGCATGCACAATGCCAGGACGATCAGGACATGAGAGGGTCAAAATATATGCATTCATGTTCGCATTGTAAGATTTGAAGGGGGTTTTATGGGCCAATTGGGGAAAATTGGGAAAATTATTGATCCTGTCGCCTCCCAGAGTTGTCTTGGCTGCGTTGCCCCCCCGATCTTGTCTGGTGCACTAGAGCACTAGAGCGCTTGGGCTCTTGGGCGCTCACCCTAATGTGTCGCTCGAGACTTCAAAGGATAATGAACGGGTTCCTTGCCCAGCCTTTCTCGTTTCAGGCATCCGGGTTTGTGGTGTTTTACCCCGCTGTTTGCCGTTTTGCGTGCCCCCTAAAAAGAAGTTGTTTTGACGCCCTCTCGTTTCATTTCCAGTTTGAAGACCTGGTCAGTTGCTTTGTCTGCCAAGATGACACCCCTGTTGCATCAATGGGGCTGGGGGTTTTGGCGAGAGGCGCAGGGTGTGGCCAAGGTGCGCGAAAGGCTCGCGACCTTCACGCTGGCCCTCATCGCCGCACTCGTTTTCAAGGCCTTGAACTCTCCCTTGCCCTGGATGATCGGGCCCATTTTGGTGGTGTCGGTGGCATCGATGGCGGGCTTGCCCACGCGCAGCTGGAAGCCGCTCAGGAACTCGGGGCAGTTTGTGATTGCGATGGCCTTGGGGCTTTATTTCAACCCGCAAATTGGCGCGGAGATTTTGCAACTGTGGTGGGTGATCTTGCTCAGCATCGTCTGGGCATTGACCGTGGGCGCGGTGTTCGGGGTGGTGCTCTACCGCACCCACAGGCACCACATCCCTGACTTGACGCTCTCGACGTGTTTTTTCTCGGGCGCCATAGGCGGAGCGTCAGAGATGACACTGCTCGCTGAAAAAGAGCACGGCAGAACCGATTTGGTGGCGGCGGCTCACAGTCTGCGGGTCTTGGTCATTGCCATTGTCATCCCTTTCACCTTGAAAACCTTGGGCTATCAACGCCCGGCCTTCATGACCTTGGCCAAGGATGTCTCGCTCACTGGGCTCATGGAGTTGGCGCTCTTGAGTGGTGTGGGGGTGTGGCTGCTCAAGCGTTGGGGACGATCGAACCCCTGGTTTTTGGGGGCCTTGTTGGTCTCCATGGGGCTGTCCTTGTCTGGCATCCATTTGTCGGCGGTGCCGACATGGATGAGCAACTGGGCGCAGATGTTTTTGGGGGTCAGCTTGGGTGTGCGCTTCACAAGTGAATTCATCAAAATGGCTCCCAAATGGCTCTTTAGCGTGGGCTTGGGGTCGCTTGCCTTGATTGTGCTGTGCGCTTTGTTTGCCTACCTCACCGCCATGCTCACGGGAGTGCCCACTCTCACCATGATTTTGGGCACAGCACCTGGGGGCATTGCCGAGATGGCCATCACAGCCAAAGTCTTGCAACTCGATGTGCCGCTTGTCACGTCGCTGCAGGTGTGCAGGCTCTTGGCGGTCTTGGTCTTGGTGGAGCCTTTGTACCGGTTTTGGGACCACTGGTGGGGCGAGGGCCGAGAGGCGAATCGGCAGTGACCGCAAACCGCAATCAGCGGCCTTGAACCCAACCCTCAGACTCAAGGTTTGTGCGACTCGATCCATTGATCAATGCGGTCTCCCCCCGCTTGGTCAATCAAGATCCTCGCGGGCAAGAACCCAAGGCTTGGGGCCAGCCACAGCTCCACGTGTTGGGTGTCTGATGCAAAGCGTTTCAATCGTTCAATTTTGAGGGTTTTGAGCTCACCAGAGGGGGTCATTAAATTCTCTTGCGCAATCAACTTGAAGGGCCAGTTCTCCGTGGTTTGTGCCATGAACACCGGCAAGGTGAGGGATTGACCGACAGGATAAGGGGGGGTCATGCCAGCCAAGAGGCCAGCGAGTTCAAAGTACACGCTGAGCGCGTCTTGGTGTTCTATTTGCAAAGGAACCGTTCCCGCGTGATCGGCCAACTCAATGCGGCCACGCTCGCGGTCCACGGTCACTGTGAATTCTTTGCGTTGCTTGTCTGTGAAGCTCAAGGGTTGAACACCCGACTCGCTCAATAAGCCACTGGAGCGTTGGGAGCGAGATCCCACCCATGGCAGTCGCATCTCCAAATGGGCTTGGTAGCGCGAGCCCTGGGTTTGCCAAGCCATGGTGGCGTTCGCGCGCAATGTGAAGCCATGGGTTTTGAGCTCAATTTTGTAGTCCACGCTTTGCGCCTGCGGCCACACGTAGGCGCCTTGGCGCACCTGCGCAAGGCCCGTGGTCGCATTGGGCGATGGGGCCTGGTGTGAGAGTTGGGCAGGAGGCTGGGCAGGAGCCGTGGCAGGAGGCTGGGCTGCAGTCGGGGGTGGACTGGAACTCTGGGGTGGGGCTTGAGCCTGGGTGGGTCCAAAGCCCAATGCCCAGCAAAGGCCAAGCCCAAACCTAAACCCAAGCCCAAGCCCAAGGCGCAGTGGTGGGATGCTTTTAAAGAAGTGACGCATTCATTTCCTCGCGCCGATGTTGGCCATTGAATCGACCCAATGCTGCAAGACGTTTCATGGTGAGCACCATCGTTTTAGCCCATTTCATGGGTGAATTGAGTCGTTTCGATGCATTGTAATGATCACGAGAAGTGTTTGGACAGTGGTAAATCATTAGAATGACACTTGGACCACCCCAAGACGGTTGGACTTTGCTCACAAGCTATGAACCTCAAGCAAAAAGCATTGAACCGCATCATTTTCTATTTTTGATCAAAACCATGAAACTCGCTAGTTATCAAGACGGCTCCAAAGACGGACAATTGGTGGTGGTCTCCAAAGACTTGCAAACGGCGCATTTTGCCAGTGCCATTGCGCACACCTTGCAAGATGCCTTGGATGACTGGAATTTTTTCTCGCCGCAACTCCAAGACCTCTACGACGCGTTGAATCAAGGTCGTGCACGGTATGCTTTTCCCTTCAGTCCAGCGATGTGCCGATCCCCCTTGCCCAGGGCTTATCAGCGCGTGCATGCCAATGCCTACCAAAGTCAGCGTCTAGGCCACAGCCCAAGTGAACTCGCAGCGCAGCCACAAATGATGTTTGGCTCGAGCACCCGGCTCATGGGTGCACTTGAAGATGTGAGGCTCCAGCATGCAACGGGGTTTTTTGACTTTGAGTCTGAAATTGCCGTGATCACCGATGAGATCGAACAAGGGGTGTCCGAGCTCGACGCCATTCAAGGCGTGCGCCTATTGATGTTGTCATGCGCGTGGACGATGCACTCCCAAGGCGATCCGCTGGAACAGGCGCAGACCTCGCTTGCCCCCATGATTGAAAAACCGTTTTCTTCCTTTGGGCCCGTGGCCGTGACCCCCGACGAGTTGGGGGAGGCGTGGAGTGC
>CAIPFK010000039.1 GCA_903864315.1 uncultured Burkholderiales bacterium
CTTGATTTATGTGAACAACGATTTCGGCAAAGGCGGTCGAGACCTCATCATCAAAGCCTTGGATGCCAAAGGCATCAAGATCGGTGCTGACATCTCCACAGAACCGGGTCAAATCGACTTCAGTGCGGCGGTCATCAAAGCCAAACAGTCCAATGGAGACGCTTTGTTTGTTTACACCAACGAAGAGGAATCTGCCCGCGCCTTGAGAGAGCTCAGAAAAGAAGGCTACAAAAAGCCCATCATCGGCGAGACGGTGCTCACCAGCCAAAAGGTCATTGAATTGGCCGGCGACGCAGCCAACGGCGCCATTGCTCACGTGGGCCTCACCGCCGACGCACCCCAAGCCACCGTCAAGAAGTTCGACCAGGCCTATCAAGCCGAGTACCACTCCAGGACCGACCACAATGGCCTCAAAGGCTATTCGGCCATGTACATTGTCAAGGCCGTGACCGAAAAATTGGGCAAATTCGACTCCAAAGCATTTGCACTCGCCATGAAGGGCCTGAGCCTATCGGCCAAGACCTATCCTGGTATTTTGCTGGACCTGAGCTTTGATGCCAACGGTGACTTGGACCGTGAGAGTTACATGACAACGGTGGTCAAGGGTCAACAAGTGGTTTCCGCCACCTTGCCCGCGATCGGCAAAGCCAAGTAAGCCATGGGTGAGAAGTCGCCCTTCACCTTGGCCGGCGTCATGGGTTGGCCGGTGGCCCACTCCAGGTCACCGCTCATCCACAATCATTGGATAGCGCGCCACGGCCTGCAAGGCGCTTACGGTTTGTTTGCGGTGGAGCCCAAGGCGATTGAAGCTGCACTGCGCGGCTTGGTGGCGTTGGGCATTGCCGGGTGCAACGTGACCATTCCACACAAGGTGAGGGCCATGGAGCTCATGGACCATGTCGATCCTCTGGCCAAACGAATGGGCGCGATCAACACCATTGTGGTTCAACGCAATGGTGAGCTTCACGGCTTTAACAACGATGGGTTTGGCTTCATACAGTCCCTCAAAGATGCCATGCCCCATTGGTCGGCCAAGACGGGGCCGGCTGTGGTGTTGGGGGCCGGCGGGGCCGCACGGGCTGTGATTTTGAGCCTCTTGGATCAAGGCGCTCAGGAGATTCGACTCTTCAACCGCACCCCGCAAAAGGCCCAGCAGTTGGTTGAAGAGTTCGCTGGCCTGGGCCCCTATCAGGGCCGGGTGATCGCCCACCCATGGCACGAGCGTCATGGGGCTTTGGCCGGGGCGGCCTTGTTGGTCAATACCACCAACCAAGGCATGCATGGCCAAAGTGCATTGGCGTTGACGCTGGATGATTTGCCCACGCAGGCGTTGGTCTTCGATGCGATTTACATCCCGCTGGAAACCCCATTCTTGGAAAGCGCCAGACTCAGGGGCAACACCACGGTCAATGGACTGGGGATGCTGCTCAATCAAGCCCGCCCCGCATTTGAGGCCTGGTTTGGTGTGAACCCCGAGATCACGCCCGAGCTCAGACACATGATCGTGGCCACCTTGTAAGCCCAGGGCCTCACAATGAGACAATGTGGGGTGCACTCAAAACACGTCTTGGCCCACAGCACCCACTGTGCGTGTGCTCGCCGCTCAAGTAGGACCTCTCCCCCATGACCCACTCCATCTCGATTTTGGAAGAAAACAAGATCGACTCTCACTGCCATATCTTGGACCCCATGGGACATCCTTATCCTGTGGACAATCCGTATCACCCCAAGGGGCAAGAGATTGGGGATGCGCATTACTTCACCCAAGTGATGGCGTGTTATGGCGTCAAACACGCTTTGCTGGTGGGGCCCAACTCGGGCTACAACTTGGACAACCGGGCCATGCTCGCGGCCATTGCCCAGTACCCAGCTGCCTTCAAAGGCATTGCGGTGGTGGCCAATGACTGCGCTGAAACGACGCTTGACGCCTTGAGAGCGCAAGGGGTGATCGGTGTGGCATTCAACACCTCACTCAAGGGCGTGGACTTTTACGCTGACATCATGCCCTTACTGGAGCGCTTGAAGCGCTTGGGGATGTGGGCGCAGTTTCAAGTCCAAGACGAACAACTCCCAGAGATCTTGCCTTGGATTGAAAAAACCCAGGTCAAGGTCTTGATCGATCACTGCGGTCGGCCCAACTTGCAACACTCGGCGGGGGGGGTGAGTCAACAGGGCTTTCAAGCGTTGCTGGCTTTGGGGCGAGGTCATGAAGCGGTGATCAAATTGTCCGGATATGCAAAATTCAGTCAAACGTCCTACCCATTCGCTGACACCCGGCCCTATATTGACGCCTTGCTCGAGGCCTTTGGCTTGGAGAGAAGCGTTTGGGCCTCGGACTGGCCCTACTTGAGGGCCACCTCGCGCCTAGACTACGGCCCGATGATCAAGTTGCTCGAGTCACACTTGAGTTTGAGCGAGCGAGCTCAACTCTTTTGGAGTACCCCTAAAAGAGTATTCGGGTTTTGATTGAATTTTTAAAGCCTATGTGGGTCGCCTTGGCCGTGGATGCTGGTTGGCGTTGGTGCAACCATGGATTCACCCATTGTTAAATGCCTTAAAACGCCCAACGCCATGGCGATGTGTCTCACTCTGGTGGGTCTTGCTGTGTCTGGGTGCATGCTCGCAAGATGAGGCGAGTGTTGAGCTGGAGTGCCAAGGGCTGGAGAAAAGTCACACCCTCACCGAGCGCGATGGCGTGGCGACGGTGGAGGACACGACACTCACCGTCAAGCGCCACTTTTCTTTGATCCAGCACGAACTCAACTCCGTCTTGTGTGACCAATGGGATGAGAGACAAATTCACTGTTGGGTCGAGGACCACCCCAAGTCAAAGAATAAAACGTTCAAGAAAAGTTATGTTGAAGATTTTTCGCTCAACCGACGTGACATGAAGGTCACCGTCAGCACCCAAAAAATCTCTCAGAGCGAGACCATCAAGATCCATGTGGATTCGGACTTCAGTGGTGAGTGCCGGGCTTCGAATCGAATCGCCAAGCCTCATTGATCAACACCAGGGGATTTTCTGGGGGCCGCTCGCCTTTGGGGGAAGAGGGGCCAGATCTTGGTCTGCTGAGCAATGAGATTGTCTGGCAGTTGGTTTTTGCCCGATAATCCACCTTTGCAAGGCACGCCTCAATCCAGGCAGCCATGCCCAGGCATGCCCAGGCATACCCAGGCATACCCAGGCATACGTCACACATGGCTCACTTTCACGACTCGATGGGGTTTTTGATGATCGACGCACGACACGCTCACGCTTTAGTGGTCTCTTGGCCCAACACACTGCGTTGGTTGGGTTGCTTGACTTGCTGCTTGTGCATGGCCGCGTTCACGCCAGGGGCTTGGGGACAAATCAACAAGTCAGCGAGTTACTCCAATTACGATGAATGCTTCAAGGAGCGTTTTAAAAGCTTGAAGGGTGATGGCAGCAAAAATGAGACCGCAATGGCCGTGATACGCGAGTATTGCAAGGACAAGTACAGCAAGGACGTGGCGGTAGAAAAGTCCGTACAAGACACGTGTTCAGTGATCTGGCAAGATCAGCACTTTGTCGTGGGCAAGCCCATCAATCAAGATTTGTACAACAAAATTGGCATCACCCACACGCTCATCACGGCACATTTTGCCAAAAGTGTGGACACCAAAGCGATCGAGACCATTTTGACTGAACAAAGCGACGTCATCAAAAAGATGTGCCCCACCAATTAAAAAACGTTCAAGACCGGCTTGTGGGGGCCATGGAGTGCACACGTGCACTCCAATCATTTCGCGCAAAAAGAACTCACCCGTTTGGTCGAGGAGATCTCAATGGAGGTGTAGAGCTCATTGACCAAACTGCTTTTGAGGCTCAGGTGCGTGTCGCCGATGTCGAGTTCTTCTTTGCAGTTCCAGTTGAACTCGTCAAAGATGCTGCAGCCCCGCAAGGTGGTGGCCACAATGCCGCCCATCACGTGTTTTTTGGCAATCACCGTGCCAGACTCTTCTCGGGGTGAGAACTCAATGGTGATGGGCTCAAAGCGGTCCATTTGCACACACGTCTTGGTGCAGTTGTCCAACCTCGTTTGACTGCCACACTGATAAAGCGTGTATTTTTTAGCGGCATCGGCACGGCTGCCCGAGAGCAGCAAGAGTGCAGCGATCACTAGCCAATGAGGCCAACATACCCCCAACGAACGCATTACGCTGAGGCTGCTCGCGACTGCATGGCGATTAAAAAACAAGTTCAAAGGCATTGGTGTCGATGTTGAAATTGTCCAAACTTTGACCCACCACGCTTGGCACGTGGTAAATGGCGGTGCCATCGAGAAGCGGCAGCACCATGGCGTTGAGGATTTGTTGGGTGGGGGCAGGGAGCACTTGATCGGCGCCTGCGGTGAACTTCAAAATGTTCAACGCCGACATTTGAATCTCACCCTTGTCCTTGTTCCAAAGCGGCTTGAAGTCCAGACAAAAATCCCCGCTTTTGAGGGGTGCGTTGAGGTGCCACACACCGCAGAGTTCTACCCTTTGTGTGTCTGGCTTGAACCTTGTCACAGGAGAGTCGAGTTGGATGCCGTAGCGCTCCTTGGGAAACTTCGCAGCAAGGGCCTGGTCAATCAGTGCCTTTGGAAGAGGCACGGTGAACGCGATGCTGTCAGCGCACATCCCTAATAAGATCAGCATCAAGATCCAGGGGCGTTTCAATAAAAAATTCATGGTCAAGTTCGTCTCGTGGGCGCATGACCAGACATTGGTCATGGATCATCTTAACGCAAGCACTTGGGTCCAGGTCAGAGGAGATGCAGGCACAGGGTGTGTTTGACAACAATTACCTTGGCCATGCGCCCCGTTCTAGGGCACGTCGCTCTTGGATCATGTGGATGATGGGGATCTGGTTAAAATGGGTTTTTTCGCATTCTTTAAAGGAGACCAGACATGGCAAAAGCTTATTGGGTTGCAACCTACCGTTCCATCTCTAACCCGGAGGCCTTGGCCGAATACGCAAAAATTGCCGGTCCTGCGATCCAAGCCGGTGGGGGAAAATTTTTGGCCCGTGGCATGCCCAGCATTGTTCATGAAGTGGGGATGATGCAACGCGTTGTGGTGATCGAATTCGACAGCGTTGCCCAGGCCAATGCGGCACACGACTCAGTGGAATACGGCAAAGCTTTGGCTGCTCTGGGCAACGGCGCCGAGCGAGACATCCGCATCATCGAGGGTGTTTGAGTTTCATTGAACTCTCACCTCCAGGCGTGGGGTCAAAGCGCCCCAACAAAAGAGCAATTGAATACCGATTGAATACCGGTTGAATACCGGTTCAATGGCTCTTTTTACTTATTGCAGCACTCGGTAGCCTCGACCCGAGAGGCAACGGCGGATGATATTGCGTTGATTGGTCTCACCACTGACACCGCCCAAGATCCCCCCTTCAATGGCACCCACACTCCCAGAGGCTCGGCGATCCCCGCCTGCCACACCGGCCAAGATGGAGCCCAGGGCTGCACCTGCGATGGCGCCCACTGCGGCCGAATTGGGCCCATCGGCGGTTTGTTTGGCATATTGCTGGCAACTTTGCAAATCCGCCTCGTAGCGGTTCATGTCAAGGCCTTGGGTGTCCACGATGGGACGATAGCTCGCGCCTGCGCAGCCCAACAGCATGGCCACCAGGGTGAAACTTGAAAGCCGACGGAGGTGTTTCATATTTTTTTCCTTGTAAAAATCAAGCCGTGGAGACGATGTTTGATTGTAGGGCGCACTCAACATGAAGACCATGTAGATCATGTAAACATGGGGCACATGCGGCACATGGGGCACATGGGGTACTGGGTTCATGCAAACTCAATGGCTTTGTCCACGGTGAGCTCATGAATCAATCCTACATCCTTCCTTATGTGAGGACCCAAGTCAGAAATTCAAGTGACGTGTGATGCTCACCAAAGCCGAATCCTGTCCTCCACGGCTTTGTACATGCCGTCAGATGCTTGGGTTTTAAAGGCCTCATGAAAGGCATCGTGATTGACCGCGGCGCCGTTGGCACGAAACTCTGCAGGTGCGTGCGGGTCGGTGGTGACTTGTTTGAGCAAGGCGGCTTCGCGCGTTTTGCTTCTCCAGACTTGCGCAAAGCCGAGGAAAAAACGTTGCTCGCCCGTCAAGCCATCGATCACAGGAGACGGTTTGCCCCCGAGTTGGGCTTGGTAGGCTTTGAAGGCGATTTGCAGTCCCGAGAGGTCGGCAATGTTTTCACCCAAGGTGAGCAGGCCCTTCACATGCGTGCCAGCAATGGGTTCATAAGCATCGTATTGCTTGACCAAGGCTTGGGTAACCCTCTCAAACGCGGCGCGGTCCTCGGGGGTCCACCAGTTGTTGAGTTTGCCCTCGCCATCGTACTGACTGCCTTGGTCATCAAAGCCGTGGCTGATCTCGTGACCAATCACCGCCCCAATGCCGCCATAGTTCACGGCATCGTCTGCTCGGGCGTTGTAAAAGGGTGGCTGCAAAATCGCGGCTGGAAAGACAATCTCGTTTTGCGTGGGGTTGTAGTAGGCGTTGACGGTTTGAGCGTTCATGTGCCACTCGGATTTGTCGACTGGCCCATCCACCTTGGCCACGGCCCTGGCCCATTCAAAGGCCATGGACCGCTCCCTGTTGGCCAACGCTTGAGATGCGTTGATTTTGAGTGCCGAGTAGTCCCGAAAACGATCGGGATATGCAATCTTGATGCTGTAGGCGGCCAATTTTTCTTGTGCCTTTTGTCGGGTGGCGGGGCTCATCCATGTGAGCGAGTCAATCGAGACTTTGTAGGCTTGCATCAAATTGGCCACCAAGGTTTTGACATGATCTTTGTCCTTCGCGCTGAAATAACGCGCCACATAAAGACGGCCCATCTCTTCGCCCAAGGTGTGGTTGAGCTCTTGAATGCCTTGCTGCCATCGGGGCAAGGGCTTTTTGGCGCCCGAGAGGACTTGGCCATAAAAGGCAAAGCGAGCATCCCTGAAGGCCTGGGGCAAGACGGGAGCGGTCAAGTTCAACACTTGCAGCGTCAAATAGTCCTTCCAGTCTTGCAGTGGTTCACTCGCGAGCAAAGCGCTGATCTTTTCAATGGCATCGGGCTGGGCCACGATCACTTGGCGCACGTTGCCCAACTGGGCGCTTTTCAGGTAAAGCGTCCAGTTGCAGGCCTGGGCGGCTTTTTGCAACTCCTCAACGCTCATGGGGTTGTAGCTTTTCAACGTGTCTCGGTTTTGAATGCGACTCCAGTGAACTTGGGCGATCTTGCTCTCAAGCGCCAAAACTCGCGTTGCTTTGTCCAAGGCCTCGGGGCTGGGAGGACCGGCGTGATGGGGGGCCATGTGGAGTTGGGCCAAGGTGCTCAAATACACCAAGTATTGCGCTTTGGCGTTGGAGAGTCTTGCATCCTCGGGCTTCAAGTAATAGTCCCGATCGGGCATCCCCAGTCCACCTTGCGCGATGATGGTGCGGTTGATGGTGGGCTGTTTTTGATCCGGGGAGACGCCCATGTCGATGGGACTGTTGAGTCGGTACTGGTTGGCACCTAAAAAGCGCACCAAGTCGTTGACGCTTTGGATGTGTTCGATGGCCTTGAGTTGAGAGCGCAAAGGTGCAAGTCCTTGGCGGTCGATGGTCTTGGTGTCCACAAAACTTTCATAAAAACGGGCCACTTTGAGCTCGGCAGGACTGTGCTGACGGGTTTTGTCTTGAAGCTCGGTGATGAGGGTCTTCAACTGTTGATCCGAGAGGTCTCTCAACTCCATGAAGGAGCCGTAGGAAGACTTGTCACTGGGAATGTCCGTGGTGTTGATCCATTGTCCATTCATGGACTTGAACAGATCTTGACTGGCCGCCACCGACAGATCGCGCCCGGTGAGGTCAAGTCCCGAGGGTCGGTCGTAGCGCGAGAGATCGATGGGGGGCGGGTCTTTCAAATCGGGGTTTGACGCTTGCGCCAAGCTCAACTGGGTAAAAACTGCAGCAAGCGCCGCCACCATGAGCGTGCTGCACGAGCGTGATAGGGCGTTCAATGAAGGCATGGGTCTGTGCTTTTGAAGGGTCTTGACAATGAAAAGGGTCACCTTCATTGTAGAACCCAGCCCCAGGGACAAGCTGTTCAATTGGCGAAGCCCTTGCTGGCCTGTGGTTTTGACGGCATGAAGCCCAGGCCGCGTCTTGAAGCTCACATTCAGTGGTCCTCACTCGCTGGGAATTGAGCCACCATTCTTCCTTGCACGCTGCCCGCCAGCAGCCGGTCCAGCACAGAGGAAATCTCTGTCATGGAACACGTTTGGGTGGGGATGGATTTGAGCTTGCCGCTTTTGGCCAGCGCCACCACTTCATGGAGTTCTTGCAAAGAGCCCACGTAGCTGCCGATGATGGAGACAGCGCGTTGTGCCAAGGTGACCAATGAAATGGGGATCTCCCCGCCAAAAAGGCCCACGATCACGTAGCGACCGCCTTTTCTCAAGGCCGCAATGCCCAGCTGAGCGGTGTTGGGGGCACCGACAAAATCGAGCACGCCCGCAATGCCTGAGGGCAGGGCTTTGAGGGATTGGAGGCACGAGGGCGCATTGGGATTGAAGGTGAGTTGGGCGCCCATCTCTTTGGCACTGCTCCACTTGAGTTCATCAATGTCACACACGGCGATGTTCTCGTGCCCCAAGGCTTTGAGGATGGCCACGGCCATCAGTCCCAAGCCACCGGCGCCCATCACCACGATCCAGTCGTTTGGTGCGCTGGGCAAGAGCTTTTGAATGGCACTGTAGGAGGTGAGTCCAGAGCACGCCAAAATGGGCGCAAAACTCGGTTCAATGCCGCTTGTATCGATCAAATACTTGGGGTGGGGGACCAAGACCTGGGTAGCGTAACTGCCCGAGCGTTGGATGCCGATGTATTGGGGCTGTTGGCACCAATTGTCTTGGCCAGACAAGCACACGCTGCAGTGCCCGCAACCCGTCCACGGGTAGACCAATCGGTCCTCGCCAAGGGGAGCCCCTTGGGCCTGGGGTCCAGCAGAGAGCACCACGCCATAGGGCTCGTGGCCAAGCACGGCCGGCAACTTCATCCCCCGCTCGGCCATGTTGAATTTGCGCCCACCGCCGAGATCAAAAAATCCCTCTCGGATGTGCACATCGGAGTGACAAATCCCACAGTACTTCACGCCAATCAAGACCTCGGTGCCACTGGGCACGAGATCGTCACGGATGGCTTGTTGAAGCGGGCGTCCCCAGTCGGTGAGTTCTTGAGTGATCATGTGGTCTTGGTGTGGTGAAAAGGGTTGTGTGAGAAAGCCGCTGCAATGGGGGGGACCTGTGCGGTCATTCAAGCCCCAAGCGTTGTCAGTCTATCTTGATTGAAATGGATCGTTCAGTACCTAGGGAAAACCCATGATCTGCAGGGTGCTGGGGGCCCGTCGTGAAACAAGAGCGCTGAAGTTGTTATAGTCGTTGGATGGCAAGTCTGTGAATCAAGACATGCATCACAGACATTCAAGGCATTAAAGTCATTGCAGGCATCACTCAAGGAGAATTTTGACATGGCACATATTTTTGACGACAACTCACTCTCCATTGGCCGCACACCCTTGATTCGATTGAACCGGATCAACCAAGGTGGGCATGCCACGGTCTTGGCCAAGATTGAAGGTCGCAATCCGGCGTATTCGGTCAAATGCCGCATAGGAGCGGCCATGATCTGGGATGCCCAGAAAAAAGGCTTGCTGTCACCGGGCAAAGAGATTGTTGAGCCCACCAGTGGCAACACGGGCATCGCCTTGGCCTTTGTGGCCGCGGCCAAAGGCATCCCCATCACGCTCACCATGCCCGACACCATGAGCATTGAGCGGCGCAAACTTTTGGTGGCCTATGGTGCCAAGCTTGTCCTCACCGAGGGTGCCAAGGGCATGAAGGGCGCCATCGCCAAGGCCGAGGAAATCGCCGCGAGTGACCCCAAATACGTCTTGCTCCAGCAGTTTCAAAACCCCGCCAATCCCGCCATCCACGAGAGCACCACAGGCCCCGAGATTTGGGAGGACACGGGTGGCAACATCGATATTTTTGTCTCTGGCGTTGGCACCGGTGGCACGATCACGGGGGTCACGCGTTATCTCAAAAAGGCCAAGGGCAAAGCCATCTTGAGTGTGGCCGTCGAACCCACCGCGTCTCCCGTGCTCACCCAAACACGAGCCGGCCTTGAGCTCAAACCCGCGCCCCACAAAATCCAAGGCATTGGTGCGGGATTTGTGCCCGCAGTCTTGGACCTCTCCTTGGTGGACTTGATCGAGCAAGTGAGCAACGAAGAAGCCATTGAAGTCGCCAGACGGTTGGCCAAAGAAGAGGGGATTTTGTGCGGCATCTCGTGTGGAGCCGCAGCGGCGGTGGCATTGCGTTTGGCCAAGGATCCTCAGCACGCGGGTAAAACCATCGTGGTGGTCCTGCCCGATTCAGGCGAGCGGTACTTGAGCACGGCGTTGTTTGAAGGACTCTTTGATCAAGCGGGCTTGCCCGTTTGATTGGAGTCACTGGCCCGCAGGCTTTCATGGGTTCAAGAGTTGGGCAAGCTCAGCTTTGATGACTTTGCCACCCGAATTTCTGGGCAGTTGGTCCATCACATGGATGAGCTTGGGCACTTTATAGGGTGCCAGATGAGTCTTGCAATACTCGATCAACTCTGAAACAGTGACCGGTGTTTTCAAGCTCACGAACGCCACGACGTCTTCGCCATATTCTTTGGAAGCCATCGCCAGCACTGCGGCCTCAGACACCAGGGGGTGGTTCATCAACGTGTTTTCAATCTCGAGTGGGTAAATATTGACCCCCCCTCGAATGATCATGTCTTTGAATCGACCCTTTAAAAATAGATAGCCCTCTTCGTTGAGGAGCCCCAAATCGCCTGGGTAAAACCAGCCATCGCGAAAGGACTCCAGGCTTGATGCTGGATCGTTGTAAAAACCATCTGCAACGGCCATGCCTTTGTAGCGAATGCGACCCACCGTTTGAGGGGGCAAGACTTGGTGCTCTTCGTTGACGATCTCCACATCAACCCCAAAGATGGGTCGACCCACCGAGTCGGGGTAGTGGGCCTGGTCCTGGGGCGACAAGACCGACACGCCACCCCCCTCGGTGGAGCTGTAGTATTCGATGAATTGCGAACAGATTTTTTGACTGATCGCTTGTCTTTCTTCTGACGTCAATGCAGAGCCGGAAGAAATGAGGGTGTTGAGATGTTGAAATGACTTGAAAACTGAGGGGTGGCTTGGTTGAACGTCTTGTCCGTGTGCGCGTGCCTCTTGGTCTTGAATGTCCGCCAAGATACGCCGCAGCAAGGTGGGAACCAAAAAGAGTAGAGTGGAGTGGGTGCGCTCGATTTCTTGAGCCAGCTCTTGTGGGGTGTAAGGGGGTGGAAAAAGCACCACGGTGCCGCCACTGAAAAGGCTCGATAGACTGAATGCTCTTCCGCCGCCAAAATAAAGCGGTGTGGCATTGATGTAAGTCTGTCTGGAGCCAAACCCCAAATCGATCCAGTGGGTCATGAAGCGGTTGATGAACTGCTGATGGGACACCAATGGCCCTTTGGGGCGGCCTGTGGTGCCCGATGACAGTGACAAGGTGAGTCCGTGCTGTCCACGGGGGAATTCATGCTGCTGGAGTGCCTCCAGCCCGATGTCAGAGGTCAATGATTTCACCAACACGGCGTTGTCAGGATGCCAGTTGTCACCCTCTTGAACGAGCACCCGAACAGGCTTGAAATGTTGGGCCAGGGCTTGCTTTTCTGTGACAGACCAACGGCAGTCCATGGGCAAGATGATGGCCCCAGCCCTGGCGACTGCAAACAGCATCACCAAGTGATCGATGCAGTCTGATAGCGCAAC
>CAIPFK010000040.1 GCA_903864315.1 uncultured Burkholderiales bacterium
CCCAGGCCCAAGGGAGTTGCCATTGGCGCTGCGCCAGGGGTGCGCGCGCCGCCCTCACCACCCGCGCCCGGCAGGCGAAGGCGCTTCTCCAGCAGGGCAAACAAGCGGTTCACCGCCAAAGCCGACACCGCGTAGAGCAGCGTCACCGCCAGGTAGATCTCAATGCCCCTGGACGTTTCTTCCTGTGCTTGCATGGCAAACATGGTGAGCTCGGGCACGGACACGGCAAAGGCGATGGAGGAATTTTTAAGCAAATTCATCGACTCGCTCGTGAGCGGGGGGAGTATCACCCGCAAAGCCACGGGCATCAACACGTATTGGTACATCTGTGCGCGGGTCATCCCCAGCGCCAAGGCGGCTTGTGTTTGCCCGCTTTTGATGGACTCAATGCCAGCCCTGAACTGCTCAGCAATGCGTGCCGAGGTAAAGAGCCCCAGCGCCAAGGCCACCAACCAAAACGAGGGGAACTGCTGCATGGCAGGCCACAGTTTGGGCAACACAAAGTACCACAAGAACACTTGCACCAAGAGTGGAATGTTGCGAAACAACTCCACCCAGGCCAGTGCCAAGCGACTGATCCAAGGCGAGGAGCGCAGGGTGCGCAAGACACCCACCAAGGTGCCCACGCTCACGGCAACACACCAAGCCGACAGCGCCACCGCCAAGGTCCAGCCCCAGGCTTGAAGCATCCACTCCAAGTAGGTGCGACCTCCTCCGTCATCGCTTAAAAAAATCTGCCAATCCCAATGCATGAATGCCTTTGATGAAGGGGCCAAGCGAGCTGGCCCCTGGCTTCTAGGCTCCAGGACGCAAGGCGCCCAGAGTTGAGATGGCGATTATTTTTTGAGCAACTCTTCCAAAGGCTTGTCGTTCAAGTTGACCCAAGCCGATTTGGTGTTTTCACTGGCAGGCAAGCCCACGCGGGTGTTCTTGGGAGGAATGGGCTGGACAAACCATTTGTCGTAGAGTTTGGCCAATTCACCGCTTTTGGCCAACTCACGAATGGTGTCGTCGGCGACCTTTTTAAAGGCGGGGTCGTCTTTTCTGATCATGATGGCAATGGGCTCCACGGAGAGCACCTCACCCACGATTTTGTAGTCGGCCGGACTCTTGGACATGGCAATGTTGCCGGCCAAAATTTGACCATCCATCACGAAGGCGTCGGCACGGCCCGATTCGAGCAACAAAAAGCTATCCGCATGGTCCTTGCCGTAGACCTCTTTGAAATCCACGCCAGTCGCTTTTTCATGTTTTCTGAGCAACTGCACTGACGTTGTTCCCGTGGTGGTCGCCACATTCTTGCCGTTGAGCTGATTGATCGATGTGATGCCTGAGTTGGCTTTGACGGCCATGCGCACCTCTTCGACATAGGTGTTGATGGCAAAGGCCACGTCTTTTTGACGGGTTTGGTTGTTGGTGGTCGATCCACACTCAATGTCCACGGTGCCATTTTGTGTCAATGGGATTCTGTTTTGTGACGTCACCAAAACGTATTTGGTCTCGAGCTTTTTGCCCACGGCTTTCTCTGCATTGGCCACGATGCGTTGACAAATGTCAATGTGAAACCCCACATACTTGCCTTCGCCCAGGGTATAGGACAACGCACCGGACGAATCTCGCACGCCCATGGCAATTTCCCCCGAGGCTTTGATTTTGGCCAAGGTGTCGTTGGTTTGGGCGATCACGGAGCCCGTTGCCAAAGAACCGACCAAAGCACTGGCCACAACAAGTGCAGAACTCTTCAATCCCAAAACATTTTTAAGCATTTCTCAACTCCTTTAATGAATCCAATGAATCAAACATGTTTCATTATGTACGATATGTCCGCATTTATGGGCAATCCCAGCCGTCTGAGGGTGATTTTTTTGATTCCCCGCTCCCGCTCATCAAAGGGGTCGAGTGCCCCGTGTTGGAGGGGCTCCAACCCCTGCGGTTCTTTTAAGTGGGCCCTGCATTGGCCAAGCGAGTGAAATGCATTTCAAATGCGTTGGCCCACAAAAAAGTGCGCCGAAGCGCACTTTTGAGAAGTTCCTCAAGACTTTGGCCGCAAAGCAAAAGTCTCAGGAAGAGGAGAGTGGGCGCTTGAGTTCAGCCAAGCACCCTAGACACGTCGATTTAGAAAAAGCCGTAGAGCAAACCCACGTTGACGGTGCTGGCTGTTTGGCCTGCAGTCACCATGTCGGACGCGACGCTAGACCAAGTGAAGTTGGCGAAACCAGACTTCGTGCCGCTGTTTTTCACATTGGCGTATTGACCGTACACTGTCAAATCCTTCAAGAATTTGTAGTAAACGCCAACAGCCGCTGTGTTGATGTTGTAGTTGGTGGCTGAGTCTTTGGTGTTATAAAAACCAAGGTCAAACGTGGTGGCTGGGTTCATCGCATAAGCACCGCCAACACCCGTTGTATTCAACTTGGCAAACGTATTGTTTTTCTGTGACAAAACCAAACCCTTGGCTGTGAAGTCGCCAAATTTGTAGGTCAAACCACCCACAGTACCGCTGGTGGCTGTTGCCACTGCAACGGCTTGTGGCTCTGTGTAGCTGGCCACGGTTGCGCCCAAGCCAGCATCAGAATAGGTTGCTGAGAAAGCGTTGCCGCCTTTGGCACCACCACCAGAGGTGTTGTTTTGGGGAATGAACTCACCCGCAAAGGTGAAGCCAGAAATCGCAGGGGAAGTGTAAGAAATCGCGCCTGTTTCGATGGTGCTCAAGCTGCCATCGATGTCTGCAGCAGCCAATGAGCTACCGTAGTTGGAACCACCGCGTGGGTCGGCCATCAAAATGCTGTTGAATGCGAAGTTGGGTTGTGTGCCCACGACCAATTTACCCGCTGAACCTGTCACATACAAATTGGCTTGACGGTTGAATGCGGTGTTGCCACCGAATGCATACGCTTGTGAAGAAGTGGGGTTGAGCAAAAAGCCAGTTTCTAGCTTGATACCGGCTGCATAACCTTTTTCCAATGATTTTTCAGCAGACAAGCCAAAAAAGTTAGGTGCAACGCCGCCCGTGATGAATTCTGACGTGGTGGTGTTGCCAGACTTGCCGCCCGACAAGGACGTTGACGCAATACCGCCGTCAATCAAAGCATAAAAACTAAAGCCTTCAGCGTGAGCAGTGATGCCCGCTCCAGCCAGCAATGAGACCAACAGGGTACTTTTAAATGCAATTTTCATGGTTTCTCCAGGGTTAAAAAATCGTTCTTTTTCGCGTGTCATCGAATTGTAATTGCAAGTTACGGGCCATTATGAAGTAAGGTAAACCCGATGTGCGCAAACCCCAAAAGTTAGCTGTAAAGAATTCAAATTTTGCTAAATTCAATCAAATTTTGAATACTTTTGAATTATTCATGATGTTGTAATATTTCAACAATACAACCACGTTTGATTCCAAATTCAAGCACAGTTCACCCTTGTGGTGCGAGGCGCACTGAGGTGGTGCCCAATTGGAGCTTCTGAGGATGAAACGCCAGCCGATGGGCATCGCATCAAAGGCAGCTTTCTGTCGGATGTGGAGCGCCCTGGGTGCCCCTGAAGCGGCCTCTACACCGTCAAGATGTCCAAAGAAGCCAAAAGCGCTTGGTCTCTCGCCCAGTCGGGGTTTCCCGTGGTGAGCAATTTATCGCCATAAAAAATCGAATTGGCCCCAGCCATGAAGCAAAGTGCTTGGATGCCGTCTCCCATCTCTTGCCGGCCTGCGGACAAACGCACCCGGGTCGTTGGCATGGTGATTCTGGCCACTGCGATGGTGCGCACGAACTCAAACGGGTCCAAGGCCTTGGTTTGCGCCAAAGGCGTGCCCTCAACATGCACCAAGTGATTGATCGGTACCGATTCAGGATAGGGGTCTAGGTTGGCCAATTGATGAATGAGTCCAGCGCGTTGTGCACGACTCTCGCCCATGCCCACAATGCCACCGCTGCAAACGTTCATCCCAGCTTCCCTCACGTGCTGCAAGGTGTCCAAACGGTCTTGGTAGACCCGTGTGGTGATGATGTCGCCATACAACTCGGGCGCCGTGTCCAAATTGTGGTTGTAGTAGTCCAGACCCGCCTCTTTCAAGGTGCTGGCCTGAGAAGAGGTGAGCATGCCCAAGGTGCAACACGCCTCCATCCCCAAGTCTTTCACCACGCCAATCAAGGCGGCGACTTTTTCAACATCTCGGTCATGCAACTCTCGCCATGCCGCGCCCATGCAAAAACGACTCGCACCATTGGCTTTGGCCGCACTCGCGGCCTCTTGCACGGCGTGCACATCCAACAATTTGCTCGCCTCAACGCCGGTGTCGTGGTGCACCGATTGAGGACAGTACGAGCAGTCTTCTGGACAGCCACCGGTTTTGATGGACAGCAGCGTTGAGAGCTGCACCTCACTTGCGTTGAAATGCTGGCGATGAACCGTCTGGGCTTGAAACAACAAATCATTGAACGGCAGGTCAAAAAGCGCCTGAATTTGAGCCAGACTCAAGCGTTCTTTTTTAAAGCTCCCACTTGCCACTTTGGGCGCAATCGCCCCCACAGGCACAAAGGTCATGGGGCTTTCAGGGATGGTGCTGCTGGTGGTCATGGATCAATGTCCGAGAGTGGTACTGTGACAGGGGAGACAACATCAAGTGTTTTATGGACACCCAACGAGGCACCATTGAAGCACTTGTGCAGTGGCGTGAAGGTTGGCGCAAAAGAGCGAACACCAACCAATCTCATCAATGCGCTTCTTTAGCGCTTCTTTAGCGACTCTTAAGCACCTTATGAGCGTCTCTTTCGCCCCTCTTCTCGGTCTTGAGACCAAGCACGAAGGCCTAAGCGTAGTATATTGGCTTTTTATGCCCAACAGCGTGCCTCACCGCAACGCGTCGCCCAACCGACATGTCCACTTTGCCTGCCGTTTCAAACCCAACCCTCCAGCCAGACTGGGGCCAACGCAGCCTCTTGAGCGTTTGGCACCCTTGCACCCAAATGCAGCACCACCAAGACGTGGCGCCCTTGGCCATCGTCAAGGGCCAAAGGGTGTGGCTCTATGACGCCCAAGACCGCGCCTACTTGGACTGCATCAGCTCGTGGTGGACCAACCTCTTTGGTCACGCCAACCCACGCATCAATTCGGCCATTCAAGCACAAATGGGTCTCATCGAACACGTGATGCTGGCAGGCCTCACCCACCCCCCGGTGGTGGAACTGTCGGAAAAACTCGCGGCTTTGACGCAGCATCACTTGGGACATGCTTTTTTTGCCAGCGACGGCGCCTCAGCCGTCGAGATCGCCATGAAGATGAGCCACCACTACTGGCGACAAACTGGACAGCCCCAAAAGAATGAATTCATTTGCCTCTCGAGCAGCTACCATGGCGAGACCTTGGGCGCCTTGTCGCTCACCGACGTGCCGCTTTTTCGGGCCTCCTACGAGTCCTTGATCAAAGGCGTGCACACGGTCATGTCCCCCGATGCACGGCAAGCCACTGAAGGCATGCAAGCCGATGAGGTGGCCCGCCTCGCGGCCAAGGCCTTGGAGGACTTGCTGCAACAACGCGCGGATCACATCAGTGCCTTGATCATTGAGCCACGGGTGCAATGCGCGGGCCACATGGCCATGCACTCGCCGCTCTACCTCAAGCTCGCCCGAGAGTTGTGTGATCTGCACGGTGTGCACCTCATTTGCGATGAAATTGCGGTCGGGTGTGGTCGCACCGGGACGTTTTTTGCCTGTGAAAGTGCGCACATCTGGCCCGATTTTTTAACGCTCTCCAAGGGCATCAGCGCGGGCTACTTGCCCTTGTCAATTTCTTTGTGCACACCCAAGATTTACCAGGCTTTTTTAAGCGATCACCTCTCTCGCGGCTTCTTGCATTCGCACTCCTACAGTGGCAACCCATTGGCCTGCAGCGCGGCCTTGGCCGCATTGGCAATTTTTGAGAGCGACCGTGTGTTGGAACACAACCTCGCCTTGGCACAATCGATGAACTCTGCTTTTGCGTGGGTGCAAGAGGATGCGCGACTTCAAGACTTGCGACAAACCGGAATGATTTTGGCGTTTGATTTGAAGCCCGAGTGGGCCAAGCGCAATCCTCAATTCTCTGGCCTCATGCACACCCACGCCTTGGCGCAAGGCCTGCTGCTTCGCCCGATCGGCGAGACAGTCTACGTGATGCCGCCTTATGTGATCCGTGAGGAGGAGTTGGCGCACATGTCTCAGGGCATTGAGCGCGCTTTGGATTTGAGCCTCAAGCCCTGAGGCCCCCAGCAAGGCAACCAAGCATGACTTCCACCCAATGACTGAGATGAACAAGCCCCCACTCGCTCAACAAGCACCACCTGAACATCCCCCTTGGCTCCAAACCGTGGCCACTCTGGGTCTTAAATCCCTGCAGGACCAGGATCTCTTGAGGACGCGCCGCGTCGCCCAAAGCCCCACCCACCACCAGCAACGGTTTGATGGCCAAAACTACACCAGTTTTTGCTCCAACGACTACTTGGGACTCGCCAGCGAATCGCACCTCACCCAAGCGTTGATCGAGGGCGCCAAGCGTTGGGGGGTGGGCTCGGGTGCGTCTCATTTGATCAGTGGGCACACCCAAGCGCACCAAGACGTGGAAGACAAACTGAGCTCGTGGTTGTCGCCCCACATCCCACACGGGCAGACCTTGATGTTTTCCAGTGGCTATGCGGCCAATTTGAGCCTCATGTGCGCGCTCTCAGAATTGGGCCAAGTGCCCACCGTGGGTCACGACTCGCCATCTGGCGAACCGTCTTCACGGGGTACCTGCATTTATTCGGCCAGGCTCAACCATGCCTCCATCATCGATGGCATTCGCTTGGCCCGACAACGCCATGGGGTGAGCGTGCAGGTGTTTGACACCGACGATCTTGCCGGATTGGAAAAACGCTTGGCCACGGACTCGAATGCCGTGAAGCTCATCGTGAGCGATGCGGTTTTCAGCATGGATGGACACCTGGCACCCGTGCCGGCACTCTTGGCCTTGGCCGAGCGGTTTGATGCGCTCTTGGTACTCGACGACGCCCACGGCCTTGGGGTCTTGGGAGAGCATGGTCACGGCATCTTGGAGCACTTCGAGGTGACGTCCAAACGCATCGTCTACATGGGCACCTTGGGCAAAGCCGTTGGAGTGAGTGGCGCATTCGTGTGCGCACCGGCACCCCTTTGCGAATGGATTTTTCAAAAGTCCAGACCCTACATCTACAGCACGGCATCCCCCGCCGCCTTGGCTTGTGCGACCTTGCATAGCCTGGAATTCATTGAAAGCGCTGAAGGCCAAGCGCGAAGAGCACACCTGCATGCACTCATCGCCCATTGGCGCGCCAAGGCCCAGTTCAAACACTGGCAGCTGGCCCCCAGCAACACCCCCATACAGCCCTTGATCGTGGGCAGCAAACAAACGGCCTTGTCGGCTTCAAGCCTCCTCCAATCCTGGGGCTACCTGATTCCAGCCATTCGCCCGCCCACCGTGCAAGAGGGCAAGAGTCGACTCAGAATCACCTTGTGTGCCAATCACGGCCTCTCGGATGTGGACCAACTCATTGAGCATTTGCAAGGTGCAGAATCCTCCTGCGCCCCAACCCATGTTTGAACACTTGAATTGAGCCCCATGACTCCACGCCCACAGCCTCGAGGTTTTTTCATCACCGGCACCGACACCGAAGTGGGCAAGTCTTTGGTGGCGGGTGCTGTGATTCACCGCTTGCAACACGATGGCCTCAAGGTCGCAGGCTTCAAACCTGTGGTGGCCGGGACAAGCGTGAACGCCGCGGGTGAAAAAATCAATGATGACTTGGAAACCTTGCGACTCACCTCTCAGGCCCATTTGAGCGCCCAAGAGATCTGTCCTTACATTTTGGACGACGCAGCGGCCCCCCATCTGGTGGCCCAAGACCTCGGCATTGAATTGGATTTGAACGTCATGGTCCGTCACCACCAAGCCCTCGCCGCTCAATTCGACGCCGTGGTCGTTGAAGGCGCCGGAGGATTTTTGGTGCCCATCAATGCGCATCAACATTTGGGGGATTTTGCCCAACGGTTGAATTTACCCGTGATCATGGTGGTGGGCATGAGGCTTGGATGCATCAACCATGCGCTCATGACAGAGCTTTGCATCGCCTCCAAAGGTTTGACACTGCATGGGTGGGTCGCCAACTGCATCGAACCCGGCATGAAACGCCTGGAGGGCAAC
>CAIPFK010000041.1 GCA_903864315.1 uncultured Burkholderiales bacterium
AGTTTGCCGCGCGGGGGCATGATCGTCGCCAAGATGAGCTTGCAGCAACTGCTCTCCCTTTGGGAGTTGCTCGCCGAGTTGGAAGGCGCTGCGGCCAAATTGTGCTGTCAGCGCATCTCAACCGAGGAGTTGCAAGCTTTGTGTGCCATTCACAAGGAGTCTGAACTCCTCGTTCAAGCCCAAGACGCCACCGGGTGGCAGGTGAGCAATTTGAAGTTTCACGAGGCCATTTACCAAGCCACCCGAAACCCCTATTTGCGACAAGAAGTTCTCAGAATTCGAACCCGCACGGGCTACTACCGCATGCACGCCTTTGGCGCCTTGGGGCACCTGGAGGCCTCCTTTGAGCAGCACACAGCCATTGTGAATGCCGTGGTCTGCAAGGATCCTGAACAGGCTGCCAAAGCGATGAATTTGCACATGCGACCCGCCACCGATGCGAGTGGGCTCACCAACTTCATCGTCAAAATTCCCAAGGAAAGTTTGGCCGCGTGATCAATTCATGGATGCGTGAAATTGCTCTGAGTCAACACGCGCAAAACGAAAACCCTCAGCCAAAAGACGCACAATCAACGACTCCAGTTGCATCAACGTGTTGGGATGAATTTCATGGAGCAAGAGAATGCCGCCGCCTCTCTCGTTGAGGGCCTGCGCCGTGTGATTGATAAAATTCGAGAGGTTGTGAGGCTTGACCTCGCAAATTTGTGAATCATGCTCGCTCACACGGCCTGTTTTGTCAAACGCCCAATCACACGAGTCGACATGCCAACCGACAATTTTGTAGTCCATTTGTCGCAACAACGCATTGCTTGCACAGGTCGAATTGCCGTACGGATAACGAAAGTATTTTTCCTGTGTATAGGCGCTCAACTCTTGCTCGGTTTGCGCAATTTCAGCATCTTGACGCTCAACTTCAATGTCATGAAAATTGGGATGCTCCCAGGAATGGTTGCCAATGAGGTGTCGTCCACTGAAGGCAATTTTTCGCACCAACTCCGGGTGTTTTTTAGCACTCTGCCCGATGAGAAAAAAAGCTCCCGGGATGTTGTATTTCTCAAGGATGGACAACACGAATTCGGTTCGGGCAGGACTCGGGCCGTCATCAAACGTCAAGCTCACCGTTTTATAGGGTGGCTTCTTGGCGATGTCGGATTCATAGGGGCACGCATGGGTTGACTGAGCAGACAAGCTAGACGTCGCGCCAGACAAGTTGGCATTGAACCGACTTGTTTTGTGCAAACGAATGGCGTCGGTGTGCAACTGTTCTTGCACCCCATTGATCGGTAAATTGTGGGCTGTTTCTTGGGCTTGAAGGGTCATTGCGGCCAACATCAAGAGGCCCCCCAGAAGTCGAGTCTGGGATTGCTTAAAACATCGAAACACCAAAAGACACTCACTTTGCTTATTTAAAACTGCAAGATTCATGTTGCCATCCTTGGCGTGCACGCTTTGCTTCGGGTTCATCTTCGTTGACCCTTCCCCCAGTTTATCCTAGCGCGTGTTCGGCACGTGTTCGGCGCGTCTTCAGTGCGTCTTCGGCCCGCGTCCTTCTCACTCAAATCGGTTTTTATTTGTCCACCTCCAGGTCATGGATTTGAATCGCAAGAGACAATTTTTTGATTAGAATACGCCACTTGCTTGGGTGACCACACCCCAGCAGATTGCATCAAGCTCATTGCGTTTTTTTAAACCATTGCGAATTTATTCAACCGGTCTCAACAGGTCAATATTCCATGTGGTTCGTCATTCACAGTAAACCCCGAGAAGAACTCAAAGCCAAGGAGCACTTGGACAGACAAGGGTTTGACACTTTTTTGCCCATGATCTCGCTAGAGAAAGTGCAACGCGGGCGCCTCAAAATCGTGAGCGAACCGCTCTTTAGCCGCTACCTCTTCGTTCAAACCAACAGCGGCAATCAAAACTTCTCCGTCATTCGCTCCACCCAAGGGGTGCACCGCATGGTGGCGTTTGGCCCCATTCCTGCACAAGTCCCTGACTCGTTGGTGGACACCCTCAAACAACTGGAGATGCCAGAACTCACTCCCTTGTTCAAGCAAGGCGATGAGGTGGTGCTGACCAGCGGACCACTCAAAGGTCTGAGGGGCATCTACCAAGAGCCCAATGGGGAAAAGCGGGCCCACGTGCTGATTGAGCTCATCTCCAAGCCGCACCTGATCCCCGTGGACAAAGACCAATTGCTGCCCGCCCCCGCTTGGGGCTGAACAGCCGATCAAACGTTGGGGTTTTCTTCGCTTTTCAATGCTGGGTGGGATTTTTGAGCCTGCCGACGTTGGCGAAAAAACTCCTGCAATAAAGCCACACTCTCGCTGGCTCGCACGCCCTCAGTCACATGGGCATGGTGATTGAGTCTGGGCTCCTGAAAGACATTGATGACCGAGCCGGCGGCACCACTTTTGGGGTCGAATGCGCCAAAGACCACGTGCGAGAGCCTGGCATTCAAAATGGCACCAGCGCACATCACACAAGGCTCAAGCGTCACATACAGCGTGCAATTTTCCAACCGATAGTTGCCCAAATGCTGTCCCGCTTGGCGAATGGCCAACACCTCGGCATGGGCACAGGGATCCTTCGAGCCCAACGGAGAATTGTGAGACTGAGCGATCATCTGGTCTTGGTGATAAATCACCGCTCCCACAGGCACTTCGCCCAGTTGAGCTGCCGTTTGAGCACAGAGCAGGGCATGCCCCATGCGCTCCAAGTGCAAGCCCTGCTCATCAATGTGCGTTGGGGGAGCTCTGCTTGTCACTGGGGCTTCACTTTGGGCAGGCCCAAGCGCTCCATCCAGCGTGCCAAGCCTTGCATGGATTCACTGCCGTGGGCATACTGATCCAGCATCTTCTCATGCGCTTCGGGTCTGTGTTGATTGATCTTGATTTTGAACTGACAATGCGTCACTCTCATCTTAAAGCCAATGATGGCACCCAACATCTTGGATTGGTATTCTTCACTCAAGGCCTTCCACTGCGCCACATATGAAAGTTCATGATCTGCGATGAGTTGCTTTAAGAGTTGATCCTTCGTCTGCGGCTCGTCCAAGAACTCCACCTCCCCTTGGGCATGCAAGGTCACATAATTCCAAGTGGGCACTCGCGCCAAATCGGGATAAACACTGGGCGACATGTACGCTTGTGGCCCCATGAAGATGGCCAAGGCCTTGGGGTTGGTTTGCAAAGCTTTCACCTGGGCATTGATGCGAGCAAAATGTCCCCAGAGCACCCACTCTTCTTGCGCTTTGTCTTTTGTTTTATCGCTTGAGCCGAGCAAATGCGCCTCGCACTTGAGCGGCAAATGAGACACCAAGGGCGCACCCGTGTCGTCGATACTGACCAAGGTGCTCAACGGATGCTCGGCCATCAAAGCGCGACCCAACTCGGGGTCATGGCCTTCAAAGAATGTTGGCAAATAGATTGAATTGTGGGGCATTGGTTGATTTTGATTTTGATTTTGGGTTTGGGGTCCCATGTTCTCTCAGACGGAGTTTAATCTTGAATTCGATGCATTGGCAACCCAACTCAGGTTGCCAATGGGCTATATGGGTTTGGCAGCCTCTGTAAGCACATTGAACGCGGACTCTTTAAAAACCCACGCGAGAGGCCTGCTGCGCGCGCGCTTTTTCTTGTCTGGCCCGTGGATTTGCAGCGGTCCCCAACAGACCCCGAAGGAGCACCCCATGGCTTGCAATCACCCAATAGAGCATTCGAAGGGTCCATAAAAAGATGGACCACAGGCCCCATGTCACGATCTCCCACATCATGCATCCTTGTTCGCTGAAGCAATCCAATTGCCCAGGCTTTGAAACCTGGCCTTGGCGGTCATGCTGGTCTCTCGAGACATTTGGGCTTGGGTTTCTTCTCGGCTTGAGAGTTCGCTCAAGAACTGTCGATATCGCTGATAGAGATATAGGCCCTCGACGTGAGCACTCATTGCGTCGCTTGGGTGACGACTGGGTCCTGCGCTGGGCACCTCCGTTGTGCCCCAAGCCTCACGCCACAACGATGCGCGTGCTCGGCTTGCAGGACGCTGAATGCACACACCCCCAAGTGCTTGCCGCAGGTCTTTTGAGAACTCGAGTTTGGGAATTTGCAAATCAAAGATCTCGCTGGATGCGTGTAAAAAAATCGCTTGACCCAAGCCCAACTGAACCAGTCGGTCCGCACTCACGCGGTACTCCCGCACCTCTTTGACGCTTTCTTGCAAAGAGCGCGTTTGCTGCACCCGTGACCCCTTGAATAGGCCCATGAATGAAAACTTGAAGGCCTCACTCGTGCCTTCTTGGTGAGAACTTTGCCACGCCAACCGCTCGCCCAAGGTGCGACTCCACGCCTCGGCCGAGACACGGTCGGCGGGCTTGAAAAACAGTTTATTGTGGGTGTTGCCCATCAAGGTTCCCAAAAAAGAAGGACCCAACTCTTCAATGCTGGACTGCTCTTGAAAGCCCACACCGAGGCTCAAGTGGGCACTGCGCGACTGCTGAAATGGCGTGGCAAGTGTTGGGGCATTGGCATAACTGGCCACCTCATCGAGCCAGACCAAAAAGGGAATTTCACGGCGTTCGCTTTGGGGCAAAGCCTGCAAGCGTGCAATGGCTGTTCTCAAGTCGCCCATGACCATTTTGCCGAAATTTTGCGCGGAGATTTGCTGCCCCATGGTGGGCAAGGCACAGTAGATGAGTCGCCCTTCTTTGAGGTCATCATACAAATCAATGTCAGGCACATAGGAGCGCGTGACTTCACCGCATTGCGAAGAGCCGTAGACAAAAAGACGCCCAGCAATGCCCCCAAAAAGGTCCCTCATTTTTTTGGCATCGAGGACAGCTTGTGCGCCCCTGGCTCCTGGGGTTTTGCAAGTCTCCAAAAAGAGCTTGAAGGAGGCGATGCGCGGATCATCAAAGCGCGAACTGGCGTTGACCCGGTGATCCAATTCGCGCAATGCCTGTGGGTGGGTGAGCAAAATGGCCAAGTCCATGCAGTTGTAGGCCAGCCCCAGGGCTTTCAAGGCACTCAAGATACAAATGAGCCCTTGGTTGGCGGCTTGCTTGTAGTAGTCCGAACCCGCACTCAAACCCGTGCTGGGCAACGTGGACAAAATTCGAGAGGCGACTTCTTCGGGCTCGCCATGCAAAACGAAGTTGTAACTGTTGGAGAGCGCGGGGTCGGCTGGGTTGATGATTCTCACGTCCGACTCGCGCCCGAGCCACTTGGCCATGTGAAAAAACATCGCCATGTTCTCCGGATCCAACTTGCCATCAACCCACAGCACCCCGCCTCCTTTGGACATTTGCTGCATCATCAAGGAGACTGCACTCACGGTCTTGCCAACACCCGTCATTCCGGCCGCCAAAAAGTGTCGCATCATGCTCTGATTGGAAATGCGCACTGGCACGCCTGAATCGGCACAGTAGCCCATCAAATAGCCGTCCTGCAGGGTTTGCGCCCAAAGCGGCTTGGCGCTCACCAGCCCCATCTGGGTGCTGAGCACCGAAGGCCAAGTCAGCCTCTTCAACGCCTCACGCGCACTCAAACTCCCACAGCAAAGCGCACCAATCCAACCCGCCCACTGGGCTTGCTCACCCAACCCAAGCCAATCCCAGGTCTGCGCACTCGAGACCACGGCAACGCACCCCAAGAGGGCCGCCCAGGCTTCTTGGGGACCTGTGAGCACTGCATTGGCCAGCGTCAAAGACCGTGGGTTGCCAAGCATGCGCGCCAAGCCTTCTTCCCCCAGCCACAGCAACAGGCGAGAACGCTCAGCGTGCCAAGCGATACAGTGTTCTGGCAAGCTGGGGGGAGTGGCCACACGCAAACGCCACAGGCCCATCAAGCGGTCCTTGAAGTCACGGCAGTCTTGTTCCATCTGGGGGGACCTTTCGAATGTGGGTCCTCCATGCTAGGGTCACTCAGGCGCGTGATGAGGTCGTAAAAACAGACAAAAAGCATGCCTTTGATCATCTTTTCATCAAAAACCAATGCTTAAAAATATAAGTTTTACTAGGGTAATCACGGTCAACAGAGTCTGCTGACTGGGGCTAAAGTCCAACTTTAAAGTTATAACTGATAAGCACTTCAAGCCATGTCCGAACCACTGGCCAGAACCACCATTCACGAGTTCACCGTCACCTTTGGCGACTGTGACCCGGCTGGCATTGTTTTTTATCCCAATTTTTCTCGTTGGATGGATGCCTCGTCTGAGCATTTTTTTCGCACCTGTGGCCTACCGCCTTGGCGTGAAATGGCCAAGACACGGGGTTTGGTGGGCACACCACTGCTGGAGATTCACACCCAGTTTCACCAAAGCGCCACCTACGGGGAGACCTTGCAAATTCACACCCACGTCAAGGAGTGGCGGCGTCGCGTTTTTATACAGCATCACCGCGTGATGCGCGGGACAGACCTTTTGTGCGAGGGCAGCGAGACTCGCATTTTTTGTATCAAAGACCCACAAAACCCAGACCGCATCAAGTCCATCGAGGTGCCCGAGGATATTTTGGCCATGTGTCGATAAAAAAATGACCGATCACGATCCAATTGATTCAGAGATTGATGCGCAAGGCGCACCATCGACTGCAAGCCCATCAGAGGGAGTTGATGCACTGAATGCACCGAGTGCGCGCAGGCCACGGTCCTTTCGCATCAAGACAAGCGCGCTCCTGAATAAGCCTTCGATCAGGGTTCAACATGATCTGAGCAAAACCTCGCCGATGGGCTCTGCAGCCAAAGCCGCCCACGCGCCCAACAGGCTCAAGGGCGAGAAGTCCGAGGTTCATGACGAACAAGTGGCACTGCACGCTCGACTGGAGATGAAGGATCTAAAGGGCTTGATTGGATTTCAATTGAGGCAAGCCTCATTTTTATTTTCTCACCTCTATGCAGAACACTTGCAGACTCTTGGACTGAGCCCGTTGGAGTTCTCGATATTGGAAGTCGTGAACATGAACGCCGGGGTGACTGCTCAACAAGTTTGCAATGTGTTGAACCTTCGCGCCCCCAATGCAGTCAAACTCATCCAAGTCTTGAGCGAACAAGACTTGATTGCGCGTCAACCCCATCCACACGACCGCCGCGCCTTTGGCATCGTATTGACGGCAAAGGGCCAGGCATTGACAACACGGGCACTCGAGCACTTGAGTCAAATGGAAAAAATTGGGCTCAAAGGACTCAATGAGCGACAAAAAACCGCCTTGCTCAAACAGCTCGAGCTCATCAATAGCTCGCCCAAAAAACCCAACGCGAAGAGCTAGTCTTCTCGCCTAGATCACGAGTAGAAATTCCTGGTGAACTCCCCCTCAAGGATGTTGCCAGCTTGCACGCTTGCCCCTGGGATGCCAGTTGAGTTTGTCAAAGACGCTTTGTTGTGACTCACTGAGTTGAGGGTAAAAGGCTTTGACGGCTTCCAAATGCAGGTGCACATTGGCCAGCATCTGCGCATGACGCGCTTCGTGGATGGCGAGCATTTTCTCCATGCGTTCTGGCGCCTTCAGCTGCATCGTCTCACGCCACTGCTGTGGTAACACCGGGGCTGGCCCGGGCTTGGGAGAGGGTCGAATGGCGCTCACAAATTGTGTCCAAGCACCTTCTTGGGCGGGTGTGAGCTCAAGGCGTTTTTTCATCTGCTCCATGTGAGCATCGAAGCGCTCCAAACGGTGTTGCCACATTTTCTCAAGCCTTGCGGGGTCCATGGGCCCAGGATGCATGCCCTGCATACCATGCATACCCTGCATCGCGTGCATCTCGTGCACACCCATTGCCGGCTCACCACCCATGGCCATACCAGGCACGGGTTGCGCATGCACCGAGCTCGCTGGCGTGGCCCCCAGGCCCAGCATCATGGCGGTGAACGCGAGTGAGCAATTGAACGCATTCAAACGCATTGGTTTGAACCATAAAGTGGTTTTCATCTCGAATCCTTTGGTCTTTCAATGGAAGGTTTCAATATAAAACTTTTTTGTGTCTTATCAAGCTTTCACAGGTGAAGCAACGGTAAAGAACAATGAAAAACTTCTCAAACCGCACCCCAATCCCTCCAATCCCCCCATTCCTCCGGTGCTCACGCTGGCAACGCCATGGATGATAACGCCAATGACCATGCCTCACAAACCGTCTTAAAATTGAATACGATTTGCCATGGGATTGTGTCGTTGCGAAAGTCGGCCATGGCAATTGCTCCAGTGCGGTCTGGCTTGGGCAAAAACACCCTGCGCAGTTGAACCCACAAACCTCCTCACATCACCAAGCTTCACACCATGACCCAAACCCTCATCCACAATGCCACCTTGATCACCATGGACCCTCTACTGGGTGACTTGACCCACGCTGACCTCTTGATCGAAGGCAGCGTGATCAAGGCCATCGGCCATCAACTGTCTGCACCCGAAGCCCAAAAGATCGATGCCAGCGGCATGATCGTGACCCCGGGCTTTGTCAATGCGCACATGCACACTTGGCAAACTGCACTGCGAGGTGTCAGCAGCAACTGGACCATCTTGGAATACTTCGCCAATGTGCACGCCGGGTTGGCCACAAACTACACGCCACAAGACCTGTACATTGCAACCTTGATGGGGGCCATGAACCAAATCAATTGCGGCACGACGACACTGGGCGACTGGTGTCACAACAACCCCACGCCCGAGCACACCGATCAAGCCGTTGAGGGCCTCTTGGCCTCGGGTATACGAGGGGTGTTTTTCCACGGTTCACCCAAGCCTGACCCCAAACCAGGTCAAAAGCACTTCAGTGAAATTCCACACCCCAGGTCCGAAGTCGAGCGACTCTTAAAAGGCCGCTTCAGCGACCCTCAAGCGCTGGTCACCTTGGGGCTGGCCATCTTGGGTCCCCATTACTCAACCTACGAGGTGGCGGTGCATGACTTTGAGTTGGCCCGGGAGTTCTCCTTGATTGCCAGCATGCACTGCGCGGGCGCCGCCGCCAAAACCCCAGACGGCTGGAGTCGTTTGGCCAAAGACGGCCTCTTGGGAGACAACAACAACATCGTGCACGGCAACAATTTGAGCGATGAAGAGCTCAAGATGATGGTCGAGCTGGGGGTGAGTTTTTCTCTCACACCTGAGAGCGAGATGACGCAAGGGCATGGCATGCCCATCACGGGTCGACTCTTGGAGCTCAACAGTGCTCCATCTTTGGGGGTGGACTTGGAGTCGGGTTATTCAGGCGAGATGTTCACCGTGGCCCGATTGGCCCTTGCCGCCCAGCGCGCCTTGGACAACGCCAAGTCCAAAGCATTGCACCAAAAGCTGCCCGACACATCCACCATCTACTGTCGCCAAGCGCTTGAGTGGATCACCATTCGAGGCGCTCAAGCGTTGAAGTTGCACGACAAGATAGGCTCTCTGAGTGTTGGCAAACAAGCCGATTGCGTCATGATCGACGCCAAGGCCTTGAACATGCACCCAGTGCACGACCCCGTGAGCACGGTGATCATGCAAACCAGCTTGGCCAACATTGACACCGTGATGATTGCCGGTGAAATCAAAAAGCAAGGTGGCCAATTGCGCCATCCCCAGCTGCGCGATGGCATGAAGACCCTCCAAGCGTCGGGTGAGCGCTTGATGTCGCAATTGCGCCAAAATTCTAGCCATTGAAATCACGAAGTCCGTGCGTTCACCCACCACGGCTCTAAGCTCAAACTCGGCCATGCAGTCAAGAAGTGCAAACGTCTTAAATCACCACTTTTGCCCCGTTTTTCTAACCTTTTAGCTCCCCAATAGGCATTAAAGTCGTTTTTCAGTCTCAATGCACCTTTTTGGACAAGGTTATTGGGGGCAATTGTCACGCTTCTTGCTTATAGTGCTCACAAAGATATAAAACCGGGGACAAATGATGAGTGAAACAAATAAACCGTTGGTGGCCGTGAGTCAAATCGAGGCCCGCTATGCCTTGCAACCCATGGGGCGGGATCTGGAGTTGATGCAACTCATGGGGGACGAGTTGCCCCATTTGGCAGAAAAATTCTGTCACGACTTCCAATTCGAGTCACCCTCCATGACTCATCATTTATTCAAACAAGGCAACAATTACATCATCAAAGTTTTGGTGCAACGCCGTGATTTCAATGATGAGTTCAGTATCTTTTTGAACTTGAGTGCGTCCGCATTTTTAATCCACGCACAGGGCAAAAATTACTCCTTGATCACCGCCAAGAGCGTTTGCCAAGTCCTGGAAAAAATTCTCTTTGGCCCTGATGCCGGGGTCGAAACCACGCCCAAGGCATCAACGCAGTCCTTGGCCTACTCCTGAGCGAATGCGCTTTGGTGCTTGACGTCTAGCGTTGAGCGGGTGCTCCTCTGACAACCACCATCGCTCTGGGCCCAAGGCTTCAATCACGCCCAAACCCCCTCCCCCAGGCCCACTGGGCTCTCTTGCCAGGGGGACGCACACCGCATGGATTCCAATGCGCTCGTGCAGTGAGCCAACGCAAAGCTCCATTGTGGTGCAATTCCAGTTGGATGCTGGCGCAGTCATGGCGCCATGGTCATCCCCATTCATCGTTGGCTAGCACTTGAACCAGGCCAAAGTTCTAGTGCAATTACAATGGGTGAGAGCACAACGCTGAAGATCAAAATCCATTGTCCTAGACAAGCCACTGCACAAACCGCCAAATCAACATGAGCATTCAACTCACCCTCACGGGGGACGTCAATTTGATGAACGTCACCGACCCACTCACCCCGTTCAGAAAAGTTCACGACACCTTGCAAGCTTCTGACTTGGTCTTTAGCAACCTGGAGTGTTGTTTGTACTCTCCTCCCCTAGACCATTCTGTGGACAACGAAGGCTTTTACGCCGACCCAGATGTCGCCGCTCAAGCACTCGCACACGGGCACATTCAAGGGGTGGGACTGGCCAACAACGTCAACTACGGCTCAGAAGCCATTTTGCATTCCACCCAAGCTTTGGACGCTTTGGGCATTGGCCACACGGGTGCAGGCGCCAACTTGGACGCCGCTTGCAAGCCTTGGATTGCAGAAAAGTCCGGTCTCAAAATCGGCTTTTTGGCCAGGACCTCGGTCTATTGGAATACTCACCATGAGGCACGCAAGGGCACGCCTGGTGTGGCTGTTCTCAGAGGACACACGGCTTACCAAGTGCCCGCTTACAAAGTCCAAGCCGACATCCCTCCCATGAACCGACCCGGCATCCCGCCCGTCATCGTCACCTGGGCCGACCCGGAGTACCTCAAAACGTTGCAGTCTCAGATCAAGGCGCTTAAAAAAGAATGTGACCACGTCGTGGTCTCATGCCACTGGGGCTTGTGGGAAGAAGTCCTTGGGTACATGAAAGACATTGCCCATGCTGCCATTGACGCCGGGGCAGACATTGTGTTTGGACACGGCCCCCACGTCTCCTTGCCCATCGAGATGTACCAAGGCCGGCCCATTTTTTATGGCTTGGGGAGCTTTTCTTTTCACACCGGTCACAACGGCAGAACCCACGGCGACTGGGTGGGGATGATGCCCCAATTCACCTTGGGCACCCAAAGCATCGAGCACATGGGCTTCAAATTGGTTCGCCACAACGAGCACAATGAAACGTATTTCCCCGATCTCTCCAAAGAGCAAGAAACTTTGGACAGACTCACCCGCGAGAGCTCACTCTTGGGCTGCCGCCTCAGCGTGGACCGCGACAATGTAGGCATCCAAGCACAATGAAACAACACATCCGCTCACTGCTCCAGTGGTCCTTGGGTCTGGGATTACTTCACTCGTTCATCCTGGGCTCATGGGCCCCAGCCCAAGCCCAAGGGCTTGGTGCTGACAACTACCCCCAGCACCCGGTGCATTTGGTCGTGCCTTTCCCGCCAGGCGGGGGCAATGACTTTATTGCTCGCTTTGTGGCCCAGCGCCTCGCAGCCTCCCTCAAACAAGCCGTGATCATTGACAACAAGGCAGGAGCCGGTGGACTCATGGGCAATGAGTTTGCCATCAAGTCCCCGCCCGATGGCTACACCTTGCTGCTGGTCTCGGCCAGTTACACCGTCAATGCAGCCCTCTATCCCCTGAAATACGATCCAGTCCAGGATGTGAGTGCTGTCGCCCAACTCTCACAGGGTGCCTTTGTGCTCGTGGCAAACCCCAATGTGGCCGCCAAGAATTTGTCTGAGCTCATCGCGTTTGCCAAGGCCCATCCTGGGGACGTCACCATTGCATCCTCAGGTCTGGGCAGTATTTTGCATTTGAGCGCTGAGCTCTTGATGGGCCAGGCCTCCATCCATTTGCTGCATGTACCCTACAAAGGCGGTGGTCCGGCACTGAGCGACACCCTCTCGGGCCAAACTCAATTGTTCTTCAGCACCCCTGCGGTGGCTTTGCCTTTCATCAAAACGGGCAAACTCAAGGCCTTGGGCGTGACCACCAAAGAACGCACGCCTGTGCTTGCAGAGGTACCCAGTCTGAGAGAAGCTGGACTGCCCAATTATGAGGTCAATGTTTGGCATGGGATTTTGGCACCCAAAGGCACGCCCCGCACCATCATCGCCAAGCTCAACACCGAGATCAACCGTGCGATGAACTCCAAAGATGCGCAAGAACTATTGGAAAAAGATGGGGTCTACCCTGTCTCTGGCACACCTGAGCAGTTTCAAGCCTTGATCAAACGTGAAACGGCTTTATGGCAAGAGGTGGTGAAAAAATCCAATATCAGCATCGAACCTTGATTCACCCCGTGTCCCCTCCATCGTTCCAATCCAAGCTGTGAAGTTCAGCATGAAACCAAAGAATTTGAGGCCATGAACAAAAGACAAATGCTCCAGACCTTGTGCGCGCAGGTTTCTGGCCTGACTGGCCTCGCCTTGTTGGCCCCTGCACTTCAGGCCCAAACCCTCGAGACCCCCTACCCCAGCAAGGCAATCCGTTTGATTGTCCCCTTTGCCGTGGGGGGCTCAGGGGATTTGATCGCGAGGGTTGTGGCGGACAAGCTGTCTTCGCGCTTGAACCAAGCCGTGGTGATCGACAACAAAGGGGGCAATGGCTCGATTCTGGGCACCGACATCGCGGCCAAGGCTGTGGCAGACGGCTACACCTTGGTCCTCTCCAATGGAGCCGCCATCACCATCGGCCCCTTGATGGGGCAGACCGTGGGCTACAAGCCGCTGGAAGATTTGGTGCACATTGCCCTGTTGGGCACCTTCACCAATGCCCTCATTGTTCGAGCCGATCACCCCGCCAAAAATTTGGCCGACTTCATCGCCTTGGCGCGTGAACGCCCAGGCAAGCTCAGTTACTCGTCGGCGGGCGTCGGGTCGGCGGGCTTTCTCACCGGGGAGTTGCTCAAGCACCTGCTCAAAATTGACATGGTCCACATCCCCTACAAGGGCACTGGCCCGGCCATGACGGATCTCCTGGGCGGTCAAATCGATGCCATGTTCAACGCTTTGATTGCGGCGACCCCTTACATCAAGGCGGGCAAAGTGAGGGCATTGGCCGTGACCGCTGCTGAGCGTCTGCCCGATCACATGGACATCCCAACACTCAATGAAAGCGTCCCGGGTGCTGTGGGTGATGCCTGGTTTGGTCTCTCAGCACCCGCCAAAACACCCACTGCGGTGGTTGAGCGACTCAGGGCGGAGATCGGCAAAACACTGGAGCAACCTGAGTTAAAAACCAAACTCATGGAAATGGGACTCACGCCAAAGTTCTTGGGCACCAAGGACTTCAGTCAATTCATCGCCAGCGAAAACAAGAAATGGTCTGGCGTGATCAAGGCGGACAATTTGACGCTCAATTGAGGCTTCATGCTCGATCAACTGCGCATGATCTGGCGTGAACCCATTCATAGATCAAAAATCCTAGAGACGTGACGTATTCAAACCTGTGTGATCGATTCACGCAAACCTGAGATCATCGAAGTCTCCAGCAAATACTGCAGCGCACGCTCAGGATCTTGGCTCACCGCTTGCAAATTTTGCAAGGTCTGCAGTCGCTTGTCTCGGTCCTTTTCTTGCATGCGAGCTCGGTTTTTGGCGGACTGCTCAATCACGTGCTTGATGGCGATGGGTCGGCGTTGGCGTTCGTACAAATTGAGCAATGCCTGGGATTGCCCACCCAGCACACGCGTGAGTTTGTCGGCCAAGTTGAACGCGTCATGGACTCCGCCATTCATGCCCATGCCACCGCTGGGTGAATTGATGTGAGCGGCGTCTCCCGCCAAGATGACACGTCCAAGGACATATTGTTTGACCACACGCTGGTGAATGCGATAGGGTCGCACTTGGATGATGTGGGCTTGCTGACACTCGGGGACGATCAGGCGAAGTTTGGCCCTGACCGAGTCTTCTTGAACCGCTTCATCAATGGATTCGTTCAAACTCGGGTACAAGCTCACACGCCAAAGATTCTTCAATCGAAGGAGGCTAAAGGTGCCCTCTGGACTCCAACAATAATTGATGAATGACAAATGGGGCAGGTGTCCTTGAAACGGAAAATCCGTCGCCACCAAGATGGTGGTTTCGGGAAAAGTCTGCCCTTCAAACTCCAAATCCAAGGTTTTCCTGACCACGCTTTTGGCGCCATCGCACCCCACCAAATACTGGCATGACCAGACCTCATCTGGGCCATGATGAGCACGCGTTTGCACGCTCACACCCTCAGTCGTTTGGGTAAAACCCTCAACGCTCACACCCATGCGGATGTTGACGCTGGGGAGATGGTTCTCAATATAGGTTTTCAAAAACTCACTGAGCCTCCACTGCTCACACTGCAATCGATAGGGGTGGGCGGTGTGAGACTTCAAGATCGAGAGATCAAATTCAGCACAGTCGTGTGATGGATGATTGCGCACTTGCCAAGTCGGCGCAATGAGACCGGCCTTGATCAACTGAGGTGTGATGCCTTGTTCATCAAAAAGATCAAGTGTTGGGGGGTGAAAGGTCGACGCCCTCAGGTCTTTCTCAATGGTCTGATTGGCTTCAAGCAGCAGCACCCGCACGCCTTGGAGCCCCAAGCGCATGGCCAGGGTCAAACCCACCGGTCCCGCCCCCACCACCACCACATCGGTTTGATTCACAACACTCTCCAAACAATGAAATTCATACCAGGCTGTCCATGCGGTTTGACCAATGGGGGGAACGCACCCAAGACAGCATGTCGTGCGTGCTGGGGTTGATGAGCTTGCAACTCCACCAAGCGGTGGCCAGCATGCAAGAAATCACGGGGATGCGATTTTGAACTCGATTGGCTTGGGTCAAAGCAGCCAAGGTGGGCATGCCCGTCCCGAGCATGGCAATGGCGTCTACACCGGATTGAAACAGTCTCTCCAGGGGCAAACTCGCTTGCTCGCCAGAGAGGCTATAAATGGGATGAAACGACTGGGCATTGGACTCATCAAAAACACTTTGGACGTGCTCCACCACCAAGCCATGCTCTTGCCAATATTGCACACTGGACAGCGTCAAACTTTCAGGATAGGGTGAAATCAAGGCAATGCGTGTGGCACCCAAACTCTTGAAGGCCTCCACCATGGCCATACCCGAGGTGGTGACAGGCAGATGGAGGTGTGCACTCAAACGCTCCAAGGCGCGTTGCTCCCCCTCTCGTGTGGCGAGGTAGGAACTGCCGGTGCACGCAATGCTCAACGCTTGAATGGGGGCGTTGCCAAACTGCGCCGCGTGCTCCTCCAAATGCTCAAAGTAGTCCACCAACCGTGCTTCAATGCTGGGTTTCGTGCTGCACATGCGGGCATTGAGTAAGCCAAAGCCTTTGGGCAGCATGGCCCAAAATTCAGGCTCCACCGTGGTGTTGGCTTGAGGGGTTAAAACACCCAACAAGCCTTTGGATCCATAAGCCAGCATCATGCACTCGGTAGTCAAAAAAGGATTCTACTGGAGCTCAGTGTCTTGGGTTTGTCCTCTTGACATGAGGGTGCAGACCCTCATAATGACCGAGCTTGTGCATTGAACGCTCGCGCGCCCCTCTCTCGCCCTGATGCCTTCAACGCCAGACCCAACTTCCTGCGCCGCCTGTGCACCTCAGCCCCTCCTTGTTTCACCCAACACCCTATTGACACAGCCAGACATGAACACACCGATACGCAACACCAGGTCTTTGATCAACCTCTCCGGGCTGCGAGCAGTGGCCTGTTTTACCGTGCTGTTGACATCCATGGGTTGGAGTCTCGCCCAAGACAAAGCCAACACGGCACCTGGCAACAACGCTGCGGGAAATACCTACCCCAACAAACCCATCAAACTCGTGGTCCCCTTCATCCCAGGCTCCTTGGTGGATATCTTTGGTCGAGCGATTGCCGAGGAGATGCAAAACACTTGGAAGCAATCGGTGGTGATTGACAACCGTGCAGGCGCGAGCACCCTCTTGGGAGCCAAGCTGGTGGCCAGCTCACCAGCCGACGGGTACACCCTCTTCATGCCCACGGTCACCACCTTCAGCATGGCCCCTCAACTGATGGCCAAGCCTGGCATCGAACCCGCCAAAGAGCTCACCTTGATCGCCAAGTTGGCGGTCACGAATATGTACTTGACCATCCATCCTTCGTTTCCGGCGCGAAGCGTGAAAGAGTGGATTGAGGTCGTGAAAAAGAATCCCGGGAAGTACAGCTACGGCTCCTCAGGCAATGGTTCTCCGCAACACATTTTCATGGAGATCCTCAAACGCCAGTTGAACTTGGACATCGTCCACGTGCCCTACAAAGGCAGCAACAGCGGGATGCTGGACTTCTTGTCGGGCAAAGTGGACATGGCGTTTGTCGATGGCAGCTTGGCTGGCCCCAACACCAAGTCGGGGGCTTTGATAGCGCTTGGATCGTCCATGACCAAGCGCTCCATGCTCTTGCCCTCGGTTCCCTCCATCGCGGATGCGGTCCCCGCTTACGACTGGTCGGGTTGGCTTGGGTTTGCAGGCCCGGCCAATATGCCACCCCAGGTGGTCGAGACCTTGGCGGATTTTCTGAAACACTACCAATCCACACCGGCTTATGCAGCCCTGTTGGAAAAAGGGGGAATCGAGCCCGCCGAGTACATCAAGCCCAGCGACATGGCCGAATTCGTCAAAAATGAGAACAAGCGCTGGTCTCCCGCCATCAAAGCCTCCGGCGCCACCGTCGATTAAAATTTCAGTGGTTCCAAAAACCACAGCGCTTTTGCAAGTGAGCTCATGAAGTTACACTTGCATTTTCACCCCCCCCTTTGCACCTCTCCAACGTCTTGCCCACGCATGAATACGCCCATCAGAAGAATCGTCACAGGACACAATGCCCAAGGCTTGGCCGTGGTGGAAATGGATTCCCCCGCCCCCAACAGCAAAGTGAGGAATGCAACTGGTTTGGTGAGCACCTTGGTTTGGGTGACCGATGAGACGCCGGCCAAAATGGACTTGAAGATCGACCGTGCCGATCGCACCATCGGTGTTCCTCCTCCAGCCAATGGTTCAGTGCTTCGGGTGGTGGATTTCCCACCCATCACTGCCGAACAAGCCGCGGTCTCACAAGCCGATGTTTTGAAAGAGATGGGCGTGAGCGAAAGCTCCGATCAACCCGCCCGGCACGCATTCATGCACAGGACCGCCAGCGTGGACTATGCCATTGTGATGTCGGGTGAAATCGACATGCTGCTCGACGTTGGCGAAGTTCACCTTCAAACCGGAGACATCGTTGTTCAACAAGGCACCAACCACGCTTGGGTCAACAACTCTCAAGCCGTGTGTCGCATCGCCTTTGTCCTGATCGATGGCATCGATCCCTTGAATTCAACAGGAGCTTGAGATGAAATTTGGCGTGTTTGACCACTTGGACCGAGGGCAGGTGAACCTGACCGATCATTTTGAGAACCGACTCAAGCTGGCAGAAATTTACGATGCCCACGACTTTCACGCTTATCACATTGCCGAGCACCATGGCACCCCGTTGGGGATGGCAAGTTCCCCCAGCGTCTTCTTGGCCGCGGTCGCACAACGCACCAAAAAACTGCGTTTTGGCCCATTGGTCTACACCTTGAGCCTGACTCACCCCATTCGCATCGTTGAAGAGGTCTGTATGCTCGACCAAATGAGTGGCGGCAGGCTTGAGCTGGGCATTGGACGCGGGAGCTCACCCTACGAAATGGGCTACTTTGGGGTGAATGCAGAAAACTCGGGCAAGCTCTACATCGAATCGTTTGATGTGGTGATGATGGGCCTCAAAAACAAACTCATCAATTTTGAAGGCGAACATTTTCAGTTCAAAGATGTGCCCATCGAACTGGAATGCATCCAAAAACCCACGCCACCCATTTGGTACGGCATGTCTCAACCCCACGCGGTGCCTTGGGCAGCCCAAAACCATGTCAACATCGTGTGCAATGGACCAGGCTCCCCCGTCAAAGCCATCACCGATCGTTACCGAGAGGTGTGGGGTTCAAGCTTTGGCGAGGACTCTGACCATGAGTTACCACTCATGGGACTGGGGCGTCACATCGTCATCGCCCCGACCCACAACGAAGCCTACCGCTTGGCCAAAAAAGGCTTTGACACCTGGTACCGCAGCTTGCAGCATTTGTGGCGAGCCCACGGCAACCCCATGACCAAGTACTCCATCCCCGAAGACTTTGACACGGCTTACCGCGCTGGTATCGTGTTGGCAGGAACAGCGCAGGACGTGAGTGAGCAACTCGCAGCCGAAATTGACAAATCGGGAGTGAACTACATTCTCACCCGATTTGCATTTGGGGATTTGAGCTATGAGGAATCAAAATACGCGCTGGAGAGTTTTGCCCATGAGGTCATGCCTCAGTTTGCTCAGAGCATGTTGAGTGCTTGATCACGAGTTTTGTTGGTACCACTTTTTAAGTTTGCCAAAATTCACCAAGCCAGTCAACTGCGTTTGTTGGCCTGAAGCATTCACCATGATCGTGAACGGCGTCTCTCCCCTCCATTGGGCATCGACCTCATAGCGCATGAACTCATCAAAGGGCGTGGTCAATTTGTAATTCACCGCCTGCCCCAATCTCGCTTTGGCCAGCAATTGAGACATGATGCCTGTTGAGACATCGTCGACTTGAACAAAGACCACTTTGTAGCCTGGGTTGTCCGTCACAAATCGCCCCCACTGAGGCATCTCACTCAGGCACGGACCGCAAGTCACCCCCCAAAAGTGAACCACCAAGGGTGTGCCAGAGCGACCATTGGCGAGGCCGGTATTGGCAGAACTGTTGACCATTGTGTTGTGTGTCTGCGTTTGAAGCAAACTCTTCCACTGCCCCGTGGCATAGGGCAAGATGTTGACCTTGCCAGCCACGGGTGCTTGAGGGGTGGGATCAATGGCATTGATCACGGGCTTGATCACGGGCTTGGTCACCGGCTTGGTCACCGGCTTGGTCACGGCATCGGTGACGGCAGTGGTGGCCGAGGGCGACATGGGCTGCGTCCACCCCAAAGGCAGCGCCAACATCCAAAGTATGAAATGGAGGATTTTCATCACAATGTTACCTTTGCGCAAATGGCACAGTCTTGGGGTCGATTGCGCTAATCGATTGAGCAACATA
>CAIPFK010000042.1 GCA_903864315.1 uncultured Burkholderiales bacterium
AAGCATCCGAGTGGACGGGTGACACGGTATAGATGATGTTGAGAACGGTACCCAATCCAATTTTTTTACAGTCCGACACCCTTTGCTGCCAAAACTTGCCCGTGTTGGAACTGTCTGATATTCGGACCTCTTGTATGCCATTTGCAAAGAGCCTCTCTAAATAGAGGTATGAGATGGAGCTCGGCATGAATTCAAAAGAGGAAGCCGAACGGCCCACAATGGCTCTGAGCTTGGTTCGCTTTGAAAGTTGTGCCGCCTGTCGAATCCGGTACCAAGGATCCTCGCCCATCTCACGAATCATCTTCTTAAAAAACGCAGTTGCCACCAGTTCATAGGACTGGTAGCCGACAGCATCTAAATCTTCAATGTAGGGAAGTATTTGCGAATTGGGTAACCCTCCCGCCCAAAGGCTCGCATTTCCGTCCCGAAAGGTGGTGTCAACAAAAAAGACCTCTCCCAACGAGCCCATCAAGCTTTCTCGCCTTTATAAACCACTGTGTCATTGATCACTTGCATCAAGTCACCAGCAATGGGGTTGGAGATTTCCTCAAGGATTTGTCCAACCAAGCCTGGAGCGCGGGAAATCAATGAAAATCCACGCATGACCTTAAAAGGTACACCAATCTCCGCCAGCAAGGCAGCGATACCGGCGGTTGCGTTGATGGTGATGTGCTTACCAACGACCTCATCTACCACGCGTGACATCAAAAGCAAAGCATTGACGTAGTCACCCTTGACCTTGGCTTTCCTAGCAACTTCAAGAAGCTTGGGCGTTCTTGGATCATCTGGCTTGAAATCATTGTGCCCAAAGCCCGGAAGAGCTTTTTTACGTGAACGGTGTTGCGTGATGATCTCTCTGGCCTTGGCCTCTTGATCAGGCGATTTAACGATGTCGTCCAAGTACTGACCCACTTGCTCCATGACACCCCCGAATTGACTGCCCATCCCAAGAAGCCCCGCTGCGACTGCCCCTTGCAAAGAGTCTGGTGCATTTCGGTAAATCAGCCTCGCATTAAACCCTCCAGACATCCCATGGTCCATCAATGTCACCAGCACGGCGTCCAAAATGCTGAGCTCCTCAGGCGTAGGCATTTTGCCCAAAATGTAGAAATAAATCATTTTTGAAAACGAAACTTCTCCAATCAAATCCCTAGATAAGTTCTTACCTCTTATGGTTGCACCACTTTCGTCAAAAGTAGACAAGCTAGATGTTAATTCGCGGTTAGACATGATTATTTTTTAAAGTTAATGTTGTTGATAAAGTTGATTTGTTAAAGAGCTACCCAATGATTTGAGAAATTTTGCGATGATCTATGCCTGATAATAGAACTATTTTTCGGTGAATAAAGGACTTTTTCAATCGAGTTTAACGCCCACAGACTTGATCACTTTACCCCACTTTTCACTGTCTGTTTTTAAAATTTGAGCCAACTCCTGAGGCGAACTGCCAATGGGTATGGCGCTGACATTTAAAAACATTTTTATGACCTCAGGTTCGTGCAAGACGTCGCTGACTGCCAAAGATATCTTGCTCACAACACTGGCCGGCATATTGGGGGGGCCGACCAGATTACCAGAGGTCGTTGCACTGAAACCAGACAGTGTCTCACTGATTGCAGGCACCTCAGGCAGTGAGGGATTGCGCTTTAAGCTACTAACTGCAATGGCTTTGACTTTGCCAGATTTGATTTGTGGCAAAGCGGCACTCAATTCAGAAAACATCAAATCGATATGACCTCCCAAGACCGCGACGAGGGCTGGCCCAGTGCCATTAAAAGGAATGTGCGTGAATTTGACCTCTGCAGTAGAGCTGAGCATCTCTGCGGCCAAATGTCCCGTGCTTCCTGCTCCAGGTGAGCCGTAGGTCAATTTACCAGGGTTTTCTTTTGCAAAGCGAATAAGTTGCTGCACGTTATCAATCGGGACCGTGGTGGCCACCAAAAGAACATTTGCACTTTCATAAATCTGAGAAATGGGGCTGAACAACATTGAATCAAAGTTCATCTTCGAGAACAGATGACGGTTGATGGTCAAGGGGGGAGGTGGCGTCAACAAAAGGGTATGGCCATCAGGGGGTGAACGAAAGACATACTCAGAACCAATGTTGGCACTCCCCCCCGGTTTGTATTCCACCACAACGGGTTGTCCCCACTTTTGCTGCAAACGATCACTCAAGAGACGAAGGGACATGTCCGTGCCACCTCCTGCTGCATAGGGAGAAATCAGTTTGATGGGTTTTGTAGGAAAGTCTTGCGAGTGGACTGATGCGAGAGACACAAGCTGTACAAGAATGAATGCGAGTAGTCCAAGGGGATTTAAATTCATGAGAAAAATGTCCTGCTGGATCGGGTTAAAGTCGGCTCAACATGGGCTTGGGCTATTTCTTTTTTTCAAAAGACTGAGCGCTTTGTGCGATGGCGCCTTCCAGCACAAAGGCCTCGATGGTTTTGTCATCAAAGCCAAGTTGCTCGAGCACCTCTAGGCTGTGTTCACCCAAGACTGGGGGGGCCAAGTCACCTCCTGAGCGCTCGCCATCAAAGAGAACCGGTCGTTGCGTGTTTTTGACCACCCCCATGCTTGGGTGCATCAACTCTTTAAAGACACCGTTGTGCACGACCTGGGGATCTGTCACCACCTGGTCAATGTTTGAAATGGGGGCATGTGGAATATCGTGTTCAGTCAGACACGCTTGCCAATGGGCCATGCCATGTTCAGCAAAGGCCGCTTGTAGCAACTGGGTCAAAACCTCGTAATGGGCTTGGCGCGCAAGCACCGTAGCAAAACGCTCGTCGCTGGCCCACTCTGGGTGACCGACAGCGGTGGTCAGATTTTGAAAAAATTTATCCACCGAGGCCAAGTGCAAGGCAACCCACCCCCCATCTGCACACTGCAAAGCATACGACTGCGAGGCACGGGGTCGGCTGATCGGTCCTTGGACCTGGCCAGAGGAAAAATAAGAAGCAAAGGCCGATGCACCAAAAGCAATCATGCTGTCAAGCATGGCCACCTCAACTCGGCGACCGATTTGCGTGCGTCCACGCTCGACCAAGGCCCCAAGAATACCGTAGGCCGCATACATGCCACTCACCGTGTCTGCGACAGCTGGACCCAAGATGCGCGGTGGTGTGGGTGCCATGGTTTGACTAAGGTAGCCGCTCAAGGCTTGCGCAACGGTGTCGTAGCAAGGTCGGTCTACATAGGGACCGGTAGCGCCAAATCCGGTGACAGAGCAATACACCAAGCGAGGATGACGTTCGTGCACAGCCTCCCAACCAAACCCAAGTTTATCTAGCACCCCTGGGCGATAATTTTCAAGGAGCACATCAGATTGGGCGAGTAACTTGTCCAAAATGGCTTTGGCGTGAGGTGATTTGAGGTTCAAAGCCAAACTGCGCTTGCGAGCGTTGTAAGTCTGAAATTGAGAGCTGTATTGAGATCCTTGATAGCCCCGAAATGGGTCACCACTACCAGGCTGTTCGACCTTGATCACATCGGCCCCTAAATCGGCCAACATCATTCCCGCGCAAGGGCCCGTGATGAAGGTGCCTAACTCAAGGACACGAATATTTTCCAGCACTTTTGTCATAAGGAGACCCAGTTGATAGATTTCGAGCGATTCAAACCTTTTACCAGCCAATGACCATGATCAAGAAT
>CAIPFK010000043.1 GCA_903864315.1 uncultured Burkholderiales bacterium
CAGTGCCAATCCAGCTTGATGTCTGGCTGGATCAATCTCCCACAACTCCTTGATCCCCAGCGCGTAGCTTTGGGGATCCTTGCCTTCATCGAGTTTGAACTTGGAGATCAGTTCTCGACCCAAATGCCCACGAGCACCTTCGGCAAAAAAGGTGTATTTGGCATGGATCTCCATCCCGAGTTGAAATTGACTGCCAGGGTTGCCGTCTTTGTCCACACCCATGTTCCCTGTGGCAACGCCTTTGACGCTGGCATCACTGTTGTACAAGACCTCGGATGCAGCAAAACCGGGGAAAATCTCCACGCCCAAACTCTCTGCTTGTTGAGCCAGCCACTGGGTAAATTCGCCCAAGCTGATGATGTAGTTGCCGTGGTTTTGGAAACATTCGGGTAGCAACCAATTGGGTGTGCGAATACCACCCTTGTCGGTGAGGAACATGAACGCGTCTTCGGTCACCTCTTGGTGTAAAGGAGCACCGCGTTCACGCCAATCGGGGAAGAGTTCATTGAGAGCCCTGGGGTCCATGATGGCCCCCGACAAGGTGTGTGCACCTGGCTCAGCGGCTTTTTCCAATACGGCGACAGAGATGTCGGTGTTGTTGGCCTGGGCCAATTGCTTGAGGTGAATTGCGCTGGATAAGCCTGCAGGCCCTGCACCCACAATCAATACGTCATAGTCCATGGACTCACGGGGACCGAATTGGGATAGGATGTCTGAGGCGTTCATGGGTGATGGGGAGTTATTTCAAAGGAATAATTTTAGTACTGTTGAGGTGCCACTCCTTGCGTGTGGCGGATAATATTTGAATTCAAAGCAACGTGAGTCCATTTCAAGCTTGGACAATCAACTCAAGGACTTCACAATGCGTTACAGTCTCACCTGCACCGAGGTTGAAACGTGCGCCTCAGGGTTTTCCTGAGCATTTTGATGGCTCTATCGAATCTTGTTTGCAAAGTTGATTGACACCAATTAGAGGAGAACTTTCGTATGTCTTACAGCATTGATCTCTCAGGGCGAGTGGCCTTGGTGACGGGAGCCTCCAGCGGCTTGGGAGCGCAATTCGCAAAAACCTTGGCGCATGCCGGAGCAATGGTGGTTTTGGCGTCTCGTCGAACAGACAAGCTCAAAGACTTGCGAGCCGAGATCGAGGCCAGTGGAGGTCAGGCCCATATTTGCACTTTGGATGTGACCTCACTCACGAGCATTGAGACGGCCATTCAAACCATTGATGCAGAGGTGGGCGCAATCGACATCTTGATCAATAACTCTGGTGTGAGTTCGACTCAAAAACTCAAAGACGTTACCGCCAAAGATTTTGATTTTGTGTTCAATACGAATGTTCGCGGAGCGTTTTTTGTGGCCCAAGCTGTGGGTCGTCACATGCTAGAAAAATCCCATGATGCCCAAAGCAATGGACCCAAGGTGATGGGCAACATCATCAATATCGCGTCGACAGCCGGCCTGAGAGTGTTGCCCCAAATTGGTGTGTATTGCATGAGCAAGGCCGCGATCATTCACATGACCAAGGCCATGGCTTTGGAGTGGGGGCGGCACGGTATCAACGTCAATGCAATTTGCCCAGGGTACATTGACACCGAAATCAACCATCACCACTGGGAAACCGATCAAGGCAAGAAATTGATTCAAATGTTGCCTAGAAAAAGGGTTGGTGTGCCCTCAGATTTGGACGCTTTGGTGGTCATGCTTTGCAGTAGCGAGAGCCACTTTTTAAACGGCTCCATCATCACTGCTGATGATGGTTTCTCCCTATGAGAGATCCCGGCAGTGCCATGGGCGCTTTGAAGAGGTTAAACTCTTGCCTTGGGTTTTGATGACGATGCAATTTGTGGCTCAATTTTTAAACGTTTTGAACGATTGAGGCTGTTTGTTTTTTCCGTGAGGAGACTATTTTGAATAAACTTTTTCCCTCCGCCGCTGAGGCTCTCAAGGGTATCGTGGCTGCCAACCAGTTGATCGGTGTGGGTGGCTTTGGCCTGTGCGGTATTCCCGAGGCATTGATTGACGCCTTAAAGGACACTGGTTTGGGGGGATTTACGGTCATCTCCAACAATGCAGGAGTTGACGGTTTTGGCTTGGGCAAGCTATTGGAATCTAGGCAAGTGAAGAAGATGATTGCTTCTTATGTCGGCGAAAACAAAGAGTTCGAGCGCCAGTACTTGGCTGGTGAGTTGGAGTTGGAATTCACACCACAAGGCACATTGGCTGAAAAGCTGAGGGCTGGAGGTGCAGGGATTCCTGCTTTTTTCACCAAAACAGGTGTGGGAACTCTCATTGCGGAAGGCAAGGAGACGCGTGAATTTGATGGAGAGGTCTACCTCATGGAGCGTTCATTGGTGCCTGACATTGCCTTGGTCAAAGCCCACAGGGCGGACCCGTCTGGCAATTTGCAATTTCGCTTGACGGCGCGAAATTTCAATCCCGCCGTGGCCATGTCTGGAAAAATTTGTATTGTTGAAGTCGAAGAAATGGTGGGCTTGGGGGAAATGGACCCTGATGAAATCCACCTCCCTGGGATTTATGTGAATCGCTTGGTATTGAACCCGAGCCCAGAAAAACGCATCGAAAAACGCACCATCACAGAAACAGCAGGAGTTTGATCATGGCATGGACCCACGAAGAAATGGCCGCTTGTGCTGCCCAAGAATTGGAAGACGGTTTTTATGTCAATTTGGGGATCGGGTTACCAACATTGGTGGCCAACCATGTGCCTGACAACATGGATGTATGGTTGCAATCAGAAAATGGCATGTTGGGTATTGGCCCCTTTCCCACAGAAGAGCAAGTCGATGCCGATTTGATCAATGCGGGCAAACAAACGGTGACCACCATCAAAGGGTCATCCATTTTTGGCAGTCACGAAAGCTTTGCCATGATTCGGGGCGGGAAAATCAATCTTTCAATTTTGGGTGCAATGCAAGTGAGCGCCAATGGAGACCTCGCCAATTGGATGATCCCAGGCAAGATGGTCAAAGGCATGGGGGGTGCCATGGATTTGGTGGCGGGTGTGAAACGAGTCATCGTTCTCATGGAGCATGTGGCCAAGAAGAAAGATGGATCTGAAGATTTAAAAATCCTCAACGCTTGCACTTTGCCCTTGACAGGAGTGGGGGTGGTTGACCGCATCATCACAGATCTTGGCATTTTTGACGTGACACCCAAAGGTCTGCAAGTGGTGCAGTTGGCCAGCGGTATCGATTTTGACTACGTTCAAAGTAAAACCGGTACAACATTGCACACATGATCAGCTTTCCAATTTGACTTGGAAAGAAAAGTAGCAACCGTATTCAAGCTGGAACCAGGTGGCTACCTTTTGCATTTGTGCAATGGAGAATCGCTAGTGACTGATCAGGTCGATAGTGATAACTTTGTTTTGTCGCATCCCTTTTTTCAAGAGCGCAGTCAATTGATCACTTGTCAATTAGATCAATTTCCAATCTCTATTAAAATTAGTGTAAAGAATTTAAAAAATAGAATTTGGTGTGTATCTCAATCCAAATGAAATCCAGCGGGTATTCAAGTCCCCACTTATTTGTCTGCCAATGGTTGTGTCTACTTGAAATAAATTAGGGATGATTGAATATCGAAAGCCAGTTTGCCAATACGGGGTTGATTTGTTGTCGCCAAAGGTTTCTGCGATCATTAGGAGTCGATTGGTTGCCTGAATTTCAGTTCCCAGCCCAAAGGTTTTGCGATTTTCTTGAGTTGCATTATCTTTAAGCCAGCCTATGTTTACATGGTAAATAACTCGATCATTCATTGTTGAGATTGAAATAGGGACGTAAGCGTATGTGTTACCTAGTAAGTTGGGGCCAGGGGTAATGTCTGGATGATTGACTCTTCCGAGTGCAAAGCCCCACCCCCAGTCGTTTGTTGCTAATTCTCGTGCGAGTGATTTGGCTTGAATCACATAGTCTTGGGTAGTCGCCGTATCCTTTGGTTTTGCCAAACCTATTCCAGCCGTAACTTCGAAATTACCAGTTGGATTGCATGCAGGAAGGGCCCAAATTTCCGTGCTGTTTTTGTAAAGACGAGACCAACTTTCTACTTGGCAGCTCTCAGAGGTCGTTAACCTTGCGTCATCAGTCACGAATGGGCGTGCTGCATATGCTTGAGAAAAATTCAGCACAATGAGACCCAGCACTATTTCTCTCATAACAATTCTCGGCTTTGACTAGGTGTTCGTACCTGACGATTTGAGACACCAGTTGGTACTCATGTTGATAATCGCCAATCCACCCACTATTTTTTATAGGGCGCCATTAATTATATTAACCAATATGACTATTGGATGTCGGCAAGTCAGATTGAATGATGCAAATACAATTCTCACAACCCAATGAGTACTAGGGTTGTGAACGGGATTTGATACTGCCGACTGTCGCGATTTGGAGCGGGTGATGGGAATCGAACCCACGTTATTTGCTTGGGAAGCAGAAGTTCTACCATTGAACTACACCCGCAAACGCTGGACTGGATCAAACATTCAATCGCTCATCGACTTTCCTCAGGCCCTGGATGAGGCTCATGGTTGTCGTGACACGAAAGCACAGGCGCCCCCAATAGGCCGTCTGCGCGAGGCGTGTGACTCAGACTTTCAAAGCCTTGGTCATGATTTTACCCAAGCGATCAAAATATTGAAGTGCTGATGCGGTGGGAACCATGTATTTTGTCCTGCGGTTATCGCCATGGTAGATGGAATCAATCAGTTCAAGTTCTCTTAATTGATCAAGTTTTCTATGAATGGTGGCGGGTGAAGCAATATGACTCAGAGCCATGGCCTCAGTCACCGTCAGAGGAGTCTCTTTTTGATGGCGCACCGCAATGACTTCTAGAATTTTCTTGGCTTCAAGATCGATGTCAGGAATACCCTTTGTATCTTCTAAGGCCTCAAGAAGGTTTAAAAAGCGCAGATAA
>CAIPFK010000044.1 GCA_903864315.1 uncultured Burkholderiales bacterium
ATTGGCGGAGAGAGCGGGATTCGAACCCGCGGAGGGCTATTAACCCTCACACGCTTTCCAGGCGTGCGACTTAAACCGCTCATCCATCTCTCCGGATTTCATCATTCTAACAGGCCAAAGCGGTTACACTCTCGCGCATTGGTTTTTTTGTTTCATTTCCCCTGAACAGTGTTCGGAGTATCCCCATGAAGTTTCGCTTTCCCATTGTCATCATTGACGAAGATTTCCGCTCTGAAAACACCTCAGGATTTGGCATTCGAGCACTGGCCCAAGCCATTGAAGGCGAGGGCTATGAGGTGATGGGGGTGACCAGTTACGGGGATTTGAGTCAATTTGCCCAACAGCAATCCAGAGCCAGTGCCTTTATTTTGTCCATCGATGACGAAGAATTCACGCCTGGTCCCGATTTGGATCCCGCGGTGCTCAACTTGCGCAATTTCATCGACGAAGTGCGTTTTAAAAATGCAGATGTTCCAATCTACATCTATGGCGAGACCAAAACCTCACGCCATTTGCCCAACGACATCTTGCGTGAACTCCACGGCTTCATTCACATGTTTGAGGACACCCCTGAGTTTGTCGCTCGTCACATCATTCGAGAGGCCAAAACCTATCTTGAAGGCCTGCAACCGCCATTTTTCAAGGCCTTGCTGGACTATGCGGAAGACGGTTCCTACTCTTGGCACTGCCCTGGCCACTCCGGCGGTGTTGCTTTTCTTAAAAGCCCAGTAGGCCAGATGTTTCACCAGTTTTTTGGTGAAAACATGCTCAGAGCCGATGTGTGCAATGCAGTTGATGAACTCGGCCAACTCTTGGACCATACCGGCCCGGTGGCAGCGTCCGAGAGAAATGCTGCTCGAATATTCAATGCAGATCACTGCTTTTTTGTGACCAATGGAACATCCACCAGCAACAAAATGGTTTGGCATCACACGGTGGCCCCTGGTGACGTGGTGGTGGTGGACCGCAACTGTCACAAGTCCGTTCTTCACGCCATCATCATGACAGGGTCTATTCCGGTCTTTTTAAAGCCCACCAGGAACCATTTCGGCATCATTGGTCCCATTCCTCAAAGCGAATTTGATCCCAAGACCATCCAGCAAAAAATCAAGGCGAACCCCTTGCTCAAGGGGGTGGATTTTGCAAAAGTGCAGCCCCGAGTCATGACGATCACACAGTCCACCTATGACGGGGTGCTCTACAACACAGAAACCATCAAGGGGATGTTGGATGGCTACATTCCGAACCTGCACTTTGATGAGGCCTGGTTGCCCCACGCTGCATTTCATCCGTTTTATGGTCCTTATCATGCGATGGGTAAAAAGCGTGTCCGCCCCAAGCACTCGGTTGTTTATGCCACGCAGTCCATTCATAAACTTTTGGCGGGTATTAGCCAAGCGAGTCACGTGTTGGTGCAAGACTCACAAAACACCAAGCTCGATCGCCAGCTCTTCAATGAAGCTTACTTGATGCACACCAGCACCAGCCCCCAATACGCCATCATTGCCAGTTGCGATGTGGCGGCTGCCATGATGGAGCCCCCAGGCGGTACTGCGTTGGTGGAGGAGAGCATTGCTGAGGCGCTTGACTTCAGACGGGCCATGCGAAAAGTTGATGCTGAATACGGCAAAGACTGGTGGTTCAAGGTCTGGGGACCTGACAAAATGGTGGAGGAGGGGATTGGTCGTGCAGACGACTGGATCATCTCAGCCGACGGCAAGCGTTCCAAGTGGCATGGTTTTGGGCAATTGGCCACGGGATTCAACATGCTGGACCCCATCAAGGCCACTTTGGTGACACCTGGCCTCGACTTGAACGGTAAATTCGCCAAAACCGGTATTCCAGCCAGTATTGTCACCAAGTTTCTGATGGAACATGGTGTGATTGTTGAAAAAACGGGTCTCTACAGTTTCTTCATCATGTTCACCATTGGCATTACCAAAGGCCGTTGGAACACCTTGCTCACCGCCTTGCAACAATTCAAGGACGACTACGATAAAAACCAGCCGATGTGGCGCATCATGCCCAAGTTCTGCGCGAGTCGCCCCAAGTACGAGCGCATGGGGTTGAAAGACTTGTGTCAGATGATCCATGAGCTCTATGCCAAGAACGACATAGCGCGTTTGACCACCGAGATGTATTTGAGTGATTTGACACCAGCGATGAAGCCCAGTGATGCTTTTGCTCAAATTGCCCACCGCAACATTGAGCGCGTAGAGATCGATCATTTGCTGGGTCGCATCACCACGAGTTTGATCACGCCTTATCCTCCTGGGATTCCTTTGTTGATCCCCGGAGAGGTGTTCAATAAGAAAATTTTGGACTATCTCAAATTTGCCCGTGAATTCAACGCCTTGTGCCCTGGCTTTGAAACCGATATCCACGGCTTGGTCGAAGAAGTTCAAGAGGATGGTCGTGTTCGCTACTTCGCAGACTGTGTCAAAGGCCGAGTGGGTTGATTCGCAACATCAATGTATTTATTCCCCCACCAAGGGGGAATATCAATCGGTTGAATTGAAATTAAATTTCATTGCCGTTCTCAGGCTCAGCAATGCCTCCCACGACTTGGCTGAATCCGCCATCCACATAAGTGATCTCAGCACTCACGCCCGATGCCAAGTCGCTCAATAAAAAGGCAGCCACATTGCCCACATCTTGGATGGTCACATTGCGACGAATGGGGGAGCCTTGGGCCACCACACTCAAGATCTTGCCAAACCCCTTGATACCGCTTGCCGCCAAGGTTTTGATGGGGCCTGCAGAAATGCCATTGACCCGCATTCCTCGGCCTTTGGAGCCAAGAGATTCTGCCAAATAACGCACCGACGCTTCAAGAGAAGCTTTTGCCAAACCCATGGTGTTGTAGTTCGGCACGGTTCTCAGTGCACCCAGGTAGGAGAGCGTGAGCAAAGACGCATTGTCATTGAGGAAGGGCAGGGCCGCTTTGGCCATGGCCGGAAAACTATAGGCACTGATGTCGTGAGCGATGTGGAACGCTTCTTTGCTGAATCCTTCTAAAAAGTCGCCCGCAATGGCCTCCTTGGGTGCAAAACCAATGGCATGCACAAAACCATCAAAAGTTGCCCAATGCTTGGATAGGTCACTGAAAAGGGCCGTGATTTGCGCATCATCAGAGACATCGCAATCAAAGATCAACTCCGACCCCAATTCGGTCGCAAACTCGCGAGTTCTCTCCTTGAACCGCTCGCCCACATAACTCAAGGCAATGTCAGCACCTTGCTCTTTGCAAGCCTTTGCAATGCCATACGCAATGGAGCGGTTGGAGAGAACTCCCGTGATCAAAAGACGTTTGCCTGTTAAAAAACCGTGGTGTTCGCTCATGAGATTCTTTGGCCTATTGGATTTAAAAAAGGGTATTTTCTCACACCTTACAAAGTGCACTCTCGGACCCCATTGGCCAGCGGGAAGACTTGGAGCAACTTGCAGACTCTGATTGAAATCGCAACCGATCCAGTCAGTTTTTTTTCGTCTTGATGCTTTGTCAATTTGTGCCAAGAAAATATGTACACATATGATTATTTAATGAAAAACGGTTGATTTTCCCTCACAGTTTTACACGATGGGTCTGCGCTATATCTCTGGTTACACCGATGAAAACGTTCAAACCTCAGTCTTCAACCAAGTGGCCCCCTACACAGTGGTGGATGCAGGTTGGGGCTACACCGGTGTCAAGAACTTGAATTTGGGCTTTGTGCTCAAAAATGTCTTCAACACGGCACCACCATTTTCCAACCAAGGTGCTACCTTCCAGCAAGGCTATGACCCAAGGTATACCGACGCCTTGGGCCGTGCGTTGATGGCCAAATTGAGCTACAAGTTTTATTGATACTTGCATCCCACCCAGGGCATCAAGCCCTGGGTGGGTGGCATCACAAGACCAGCGTTTCGAGGGGGGCTCATTTGAACCCTGGTGAACCTGGTCTTTTTTTTCAAAATCTTTGACCCCATGAAGTCCTTGAACTTGCTCAATATGCATTACGATTGCACCCAGAGCATCCCCTGTGCGGCAGGGTTTATTTGAGTTGGGTTCAATGTTTGATTTTTGTCGTTCTCTTCATTTCCATCTGGCCACCCAAGGTGTTGAGCGCATGAATGTTGTGCCCAAGTGCTGTTGGCGCTCACTGGCGCTGAGCTGCTTGCTTTCGCCCTTGGCCGTGTCCTATGCCTGGGTGATGAATGCACCCGTTGCACAATCGTTGATAGACCAAAATGTCTTTGTGAGTTCCTACCAAGAGGATCCCAAGCATCTTGACTCGGCGTCCTCTTACAGCAACAACGAGACAACGTGGACCTACAGCGTTTATGAGCCCCCCCTCAAATACCACTATTTAAAACGCCCTTACGAACTCGAGCCCAAAACACTCGTGCGCATGCCCGAGGTGATGTATCTTGACAAAACTGGCCACGCACTGAACTTTAAAAATTCCTTGCTGAGCCCACAACAACAAGCGCAAATCGCGGTGAGTGTTTTTGAGCTCAAACTCCAGCCCGGCATTCGTTTTGCGCCGCATCCAGCGTTTGCTTTGAGCGACAAGGGGCAACAGCGCTACGCTCATTTGAGCCTGGATGAACTTCAAACCAAACACACGCCCTATGACTTTGAGCATCTGGGCACTCGCGAGCTCGTGGCCGATGACTACGCCTACGCCATCAAGCGTCTCGCCACGCCAAGGATCAACTCGCCCGCATTTGGCTTTTTGTCGCAAAAAATTCTTGGCTTTGAGGCCTATGGCCAACGCATCAAAGCCATCAATGATGAGATGAAAGCCGCTAGAGGCAAGGCACCCATTAAAACCAGAGCTGCGCTGCCGTGGCTTGACTTTCGCGCGCTCAATTTTGAGGGCCTGGAGGTGGTGGACCGCTACACCCTCAGGATCAAGGTCAAGGGCCTTTACCCGCAGTTCAAGTACTGGATGGCCATGACGTTTTTTGCGCCCGTTGCTTGGGAGGTGGATGCGTTTTACGCCCAACCTGGCATGCTAGAGAAGAATTTCACTGCCGATGTGTGGCCCGTGGGCACGGGTCCTTACATGCTCACGGTGCATGACCCCAATGCCAAAATGGTCCTCAAGCGCAACCCCCACTACCGGGGGGTACCCTATCCCTGCGAAGGGGAAAGGGGCTTGAGTGGTGAAGCCCTGGAGCAAGAAAAAAAACTCATCGCCGATTGTGGCAAGCCCACGCCGTTTTTAGATGAAATCATCACCTTGAGAGAGAAAGAAGGCACGTCGGTGGCCACCAAATTCATCCAAGGCTACTACGACACGCCGCAAATTGAGCGTGGCGAGCCCGGCATTGCTTACCAAGTCTCCATTCAAGACGGCACCGGGCTGGCTCCTGAGCTCAAAGCTCACCAAATCCAGTTGCCCAGCACCTTGCAAGTGGGGCTTTGGTACTACGGCTTCAATTGGTTGGACCCAGTGGTGGGCGCAGGGCGCAATCCACAAGAGGCGCAGCGCAACAAGCTTCTCAGGCAAGCCCTCTCGATCGCGTTTGATTTTCAGGAATACGTGTCTGTGTTTGAAAACAACCGCGCCCAAATCAATACGAGCTTGGTGGTGCCTGGCCTCTTTGGTTGGGAGCCCAACAGCATCAACCCCATCCTCCACGACATGAACGCGCCAAGTCACCCCAGAAAGACGCTCGAAGACGCCAAACGCCTTTTGACCCAGGCGGGCTACCCCAATGGTCGGGACGCCAAGACGGGTCAACCGTTGGTGATCAACTTTGACACCCAAGGTGTGGGGCCAGGCTCCAAAGCGCGCATGGATTGGGTCAGCAAGCAGTTTGCCAAGCTCAATATCCAACTGGAAGTGAGAAACACCGATTTCAACCGCTTTCAAGACAAGATGCTCAAAGGCTCGGCCCAGTTTTTCTTTGCGGGCTGGTTGGCCGACTATCCAGACCCGGAGAATTTCCTCTTCCTCCTGTATGGACCCAACGGCAAAGTGAAATACGGTGGCGAGAATGGCTCCAATTACACCAACGCTGAATACGACCGATTGTTTGAAGCGATGAAGGACATGGACAACACGCTTGAGAGACTCGCAGTGATCAAAAAAATGGAGGCCTTGATGCAAGACGATGCCGCCATGATATTTGGCTGGTCCGAGGAGTATGGAGGCGCCTATCAACCGTGGGTGCACAACGGCAAACCCTCCAACATCGTGCGAGACCAAATGGCTTATTTGCGCGTAGATCCCGTCCTTCGACGAGCAAAAATTCAGGAGTGGAATCAAGCCGTGGTCTGGCCGTTGGCATTGATCCCTGTCTTGCTGGCACTCTTGGTGTGGCCAGCGTGGGCGGTCTGGCGCAGGCGTCAACATGCCCGCGTCAATGCGCCGTGGTCCCCTGAAATGGACGCGTCGGTGGCTCAAGCCCAGGAGGTCAAGCCATGATTCGATTTTTATTTCGCAAAGTGCTTTACGGGTTTTTGATCCTGATGGGGATCAATCTCTTGACCTTTGTGCTTTTTTTCAAGCTCAACACCCCAGACGACATGGCCCGCATGCAACTCGGCGGCAAGCGCCTCACCCCCGCGGCCATTGAGCAGTGGAAGGCCGAGCGGGGTTACGACCGAGCTCTTTTTTATGATGAACAGCACTCTGGCGTTCAAGCCCTCACCAACACCTTGTTTTTTGACACGACCGCCCATTTGATGACCTTTGATTTCGGGCGCGCCGACAGTGGACGCAACATCAGCACAGAGATGGCCAGGCGTGCGATTCCAAGTCTTGCCCTGGCCTTGCCGAGTTTTGTGATTGGGATGGCGTGCTCCATTGCCTTGGCCTTGATGCTCGCTTTTTTCCGGGGCAGTTATTTGGACTTTTGGGGCACCTTGGTGTGTGTGGTGCTCATGTCCATCTCCTCGCTTTTCTTCATTGTGGCCGGCCAATTTCTGATGTCCAAGGTGCTGCAGTGGCTTCCCGTCTCGGGCTACAGCGATCAGGCAGACGCCTGGCGCTTTTTGCTCATGCCCATTGCCATCAGTGTGGTGGCCGGCTTGGGTGGCCAAGTGAGGTTCAATCGAGCCGTTTTCCTCGAAGAGATCGACAAAGACTATGTACGCACAGCCCGCGCCAAAGGTTTATCGCAGGTGAGGGTGCTGTTGGGCCATGTGCTTAGAAACGCCCTCATTCCCATCATCAGTTCCAGCGTGGCCATCATCCCGCTCCTGTTCATGGGCAGTCTCATTGTGGAGTCGTTTTTCTCCATCCCTGGACTGGGCAGCTATTTGATCGAGGCGATCGGTTCTCAAGACTTTGCCATCGTGCGCTCGATGGTGTTTGTTGGTTCATTTCTCTACATCGTGGGACTCATTTTGACCGACCTGTGCTATGCCTGGGCCGATCCTCGCATTCGACTGCAATGAGCCTCTAGCGCTGAAAACGTTTGACATGTCCCCCCATTTTTTGCAACACCCATTCACGCCAAGGCGGTAAAGTTCACCTTCATGCAAGTGTCAGTCCTGCTCATTGATTTCTTTTTGTACGCACTCTTGCTGTGTGGACTGGCCTACGGGGTTTATGTGTTCAAAACCCCGCCCCTCCAGGAGTCCTGGGGCTTGGCGTTGAAGAGGCCGGTGTCAGTTGCCAGCGCCATGGTGCTGTCCTTTTTCATTGTGGTGGCCTTGCTTGACTCCATTCATGTTCGGCTGCCCTTGCCCCAAGAGACCCCTGGTTCGGTGGTGTATGCGGAGCCTCAGTCGCTCTTGGATTGGATGCTCAAACCCCTCAAAGCGGCGCGTGAGCGCAGTTATTCTTCGCCCTTGTCGGCGCATGGATTCAAGAAAGAAAGCATTCTTCAAAACGGCACCACGGTGCGCGACTACCCCAGGCTCAAATTTGGCGGCGCTCATCTGGGTGACCCCAAGGCGGAGCGTTTTGCCGACTGCCTCATGCTCAGTCTCAGGGCCTTGGGCGAGTCGGTGTTACTCAACGCATTGCTGTGGATGATTATCTGGGTGTGGTCAAAGCGTCAACACCCGATGCTGAGTTGGCAAGAGCACAGCCAGCGTCTTGTCTCCCCAGTGTTCACGTGGCCACTCAAAACCGCAGCACTCAGCATCTTTTTGATCAGTACCGCCATTGTGTGGGTCATCACCTTGTCGGGACACTACCATGTCTTGGGAACCGACCAAACGGGCAACTCGGTGCTCTTGTTGGCCTTGAAGAGCATCCGAACGGCCTTTGTCATTGGCACCCTCACCACCTTGGTGATCATGCCCTTGGCCTTGACACTGGGCATCACCGCAGGGTTTTTCAAAGGCTGGGTCGATGAGGCGATTCAATATGGCTACACACTGCTCGCGTCTGTGCCCGATGTGCTGTTGATCGCAGCGTCGGTCTTGATGCTGCAAGTCTTCATCGATTCGCATGCGGGGTTTTTCAACTCCACCTTGGAGAGAAGTGATGCGAGACTGTTCTTTTTGTGTTTGATTTTGGCGCTCACGTCTTTCACGGGACTGTGTCGACTCATCCGAGGCGAGACCATGAAGCTCAGGGAGCTGGAGTACATCCAAGCGGCTGAGGCCTTTGGGGTGAGTCGCTTGCGCATTTTATTTGCCCACATTGCGCCCAACTTGATGCATTTGGTGCTCATCAACTGTGTGATGCAGTTCTCGGGATTCATCCTGTCAGAGGCAGTGCTCTCGTATGTGGGGGTGGGGGTGGATACCAACACGGCGAGTTTTGGGGTCATGATCAATGCGTCAAGAGACGAGTTGGCTGCAACACCGGTGGTGTGGTGGACCTTGGCGAGTGCGTTTTTTTTCATGTTTTGTTTGGTCATCAGCGCCAACTTGCTGGCCGATGCGGTGCGCGATGCCTTTGATCCCAAGTCGCGTTACACGTCTTCCAAGCGCTTGCCCCCGACCAAGCCCAAGCCCAACCCCAAGCCGATGCCATGATGAATTCTCCTTTGACCACCGAGATGACACCGCCTGGCTCTAGGGCAGGCTCTCCTATTGACGCTTCGCCCATCCTATCGGTGAAGGATCTGAGTTTGGGTTTGCAAACCTCGGGCGGTTTTTTGGAGGCCTTGAGTGCGCTTGAATTTTGTATTGAGGCGGGACAAACCTTTGCCCTCGTGGGAGAGTCTGGCTGCGGTAAATCCATGACCGCATTGGCCCTCATGCAACTCTTGCCCGATGTGGCTCAAATCACGTCGGGGGCGGTGGACTTGAAGGGGCAAGATTTATTGGCCCTGAGCGAGCGTGAGATGCAAGGTTTTCGAGGGCGCAAAATCTCCATCATTTTTCAAGAACCCGCCACGAGCTTGAATCCTGTGATGAAGGTGGGCGAGCAAGTCGTGGAAGGGATTTTGCGCCATTCACCTGGTCTGAGCCGTGGCGATGCAGCGCACAAAGCGCGGGCATGGCTCGAGCGTGTGGGCCTGGGCGACGTGCAAAGGCGCTTTGATCAGTACGCCTTCGAGCTCTCGGGGGGTCAAGTGCAGCGGGTGATGATCGCCATGGCCTTGGCGGGCGAGCCCGATGTGTTGATTGCCGATGAGCCGACCACGGCGCTGGATGTGACCTTGCAAGCGCAAGTGCTCGGTTTACTGAAGTCTTTGCAAGTCGAGCGAAAAATGGCGCTTCTTTTGATCACCCACGATTTGGCCGTGGTCAAAGGCATGGCCGATCAGGTGGCCCTCATGTACGCGGGTGAGATTGTTGAAGTCTGCGCGGCACACCGATTCTTTCAAGAGGCTCGCCATCCTTATTCGCAACTCTTGATGCAGTCCTTGCCCACGCCCAAGAAGCGAGGAGGGGACTTGGCCGCCATTGCCGGTCAGGTCCCACCCTTGTCTGAGCGCTTTGCGGGCTGTCGCTTTGAGCCGCGCTGCCCCAAAGCCACTGAGTTGTGCCAACGAGAGTCGGCCAACACCATGCAAGTCCTGAGCGAGTCGGGGGCGCCAGCGCAAGCCTTGCACAGTGTGCGGTGTGTAAAAGCGCATGAAAAGCCACTCCATGCCACACCCATCATTGTCGAGGACACGGGTTGGAGCCAAGAATTGGGGGCTCACGAAACGTCGTCCATGTTGAGTCTCCAAGATTCATCCGCTGACGCTTGGCGCCTGGGTGCTTTGAATGAACACGCCTTGGCCCCCAACGATTTATTGCAAGTCAAAGACTTGACGGTCACTTACCGCAGTGGCAGCGGATGGTTTGGCGCCGACAACAAGGTCTTTGAGGCCGTGAAGGGGGTCTCCTTTGACATTGCCAAAGGACAGACGCTGGCGTTGGTGGGCGAATCGGGATGCGGCAAGACGACGCTTGGCAAAGCCTTGATTCAAGTGCTCGGGCCCAAAGCGCGGGTGAGCGGAGAGGTGATGTTGTCGGGTCAGTCATTGCTCTCGAACAAAAAAGACACCTTGCGACAAGCCCGACGTCAGATGCAAATCATTTTTCAAAACCCGTTTGCGTCCTTGAACCCGCGCATGCGAATTGAGGACATCTTGCAAGAGGGCATGAAAAGCTTGAACCCAGCATGGTCGGCGGCAAGGCGGAGTCGGGATATCGCCGAACTTCTGGACCAAGTAGGACTTGCACGCACATCGTTGTCGCGTTTCCCCCATGAGTTCTCCGGTGGGCAGCGTCAACGCATTGCCATTGCCAGAGCCTTGGCCATCAAGCCTCAGCTCATCATCTGCGATGAACCAACCTCGGCGCTGGACGTATCGATTCAAGCACAGATCTTGAATTTGCTGCGCGAGTTGCAATCGCGTTTGGGCGTGAGTTATTTGTTCATCACGCACAACATGGGGGTGGTGTCCTATTTGGCCGATCACGTGGCGGTGATGAAGTCGGGTGTTTTGGTGGAAGTGGGCCAAGCGCAAGATGTTTTGTCAAACCCTCGGCATGCCTACACCCGTCGACTCCTGGACAGTGTGCCCAAGCTCTAGTCAATACGGGCTCACCGCGTCTTGATCAAACTTCAGTGGCACTGTTGTGAGTGGATTGCAGGCCTGGTGGGGGTGCTGGTGCTGGTTCTGTTGCTGGTGCTGTTGCTGTTGCTGTTGAGCCTCCCAAGAACAGATTTTGCAAATTCGGATCGCTCAAAATATCGCCAGCCGGTCGTTGCATCACCATCCGTCCAGACTCAAGCGCAATCGCTTGGTCAGCATACAGCAGTGCGCTTTTGACGTTTTGCTCGACCATGAGGACGGTGGCACCTTGGTCGGCCAGTTTTCGCAGCAGTTTAAAGACATCTTGCACCACCATGGGCGAGAGACCAATGGAGGGCTCATCGATCAAGATGACGGAGGGACGCAGTAGCAGTGCACGACCGATCTCGAGTTGCTTTTGCTCTCCGCCTGAGAGCGCACTGGCTTTGGAGTGAAGGCGCTCTTGAACCCTGGGGAAAAACTCCAGCACCTCGGGGATTCGAGCATGGGTGGTTGGCATGCCAAGCGTGATTCCTCCAAGCTCCAAATTCTCATACACACTCAACTGACCAAAGAGATTGCGTCCTTGCGGTACAAAAGCGATGCCTTTGGCAAGGAGCGACTTCTGGGTGGCGCCTCCCACCTCTTCGCCTTTGAAGTAGACCTGTCCTGATTTGGGTTTCAGCAAGCCAAAGAGGGTTTTGAGAACGGTGGATTTGCCAGCGCCATTGGGTCCGATGAGTAGCGTCACGGTGCCGGCATGGACTTTGAAGGAGAGATCATTGAGGATCATGAACTCTTTGTAGCCAGCCACCACATGTTTAAATTCTATGCAAGGTGTGCTCATCTTGTGTGTTTCTATTTAGTTTCCCAAGTAAGCGTTCAAAACGGCCTCGTTGGCCCGAATCTCTTGCGGCGTCCCAATGGCCAAAATCTCGCCCTCCACCATCACCATGACACGGTGACACAGACTCATGACAAAGTCCATGTTGTGCTCAATCACCACAAAACTGCCCCCACGCTCACGGTTCAAGGCTTTCAAGAGTCGGCCAATTTCACCCACCAAAGAGGGGTTCACGCCGGCGCAGGGCTCGTCGAGCAGCACCACATCGGGCTCACGCATGAAGGCCATGGCAATGTCGACCAATTTTTGTTGGCCATAACTCAATTCACCCGCCCTTAGACTTGCCACATGGCGAATGCGAAACTGATCGATCAAGCGATTGGCGCGCACTTCGATTTCTTGGCTGTGCGCACCAAAGAGCCGACTCCATTTGTTGCCTTCGTGCTCCTGGGCCGCCACCAACAAGTTGTCAAGCACACTCATCTTCGGGAACACTTGGAGCGTTTGAAACGTGCGCCCAACACCTTTGCGACTGAGCGCCAAGGGACCCAAGGTGGTGACGTCTTCGCCCTTGAACTCGATGCGACCGCTGTCGGGTGTGATTTGTCCCAGCATGCTGTTAAAGAGGGTGGTTTTGCCCGAACCGTTGGGGCCGATCACGCCAAAAATCTCGCCTGCGGGCACTTCAAATGAGACGCCTCTCACGGCTTGAATGGCACCGTAGGACTTGCTGAGCTCACTGACTTTGAGGATGGATGGACTCATGCTGGCTCTCCACTTTGAATGAGCTTGGCCGCCTCTTGTCGCAGCCGAGAGGCTTCTTTGGAGTGGCGTTTTTTGGCCAACACACCGGGAAGACTCAGTAGGCCGTCGGGCAGCCAAATCATCAACATGACCACGGCCGCACCAAAGATCAACAAATACCAGGCTTGTGCAAAACGCAACCACTCAGGCAAGATCACCCCCACGGCAGCACCGAGAATGGGGCCAAGAAAGTAGCCTGGCCCGCCCACCACCACCATCAAGTACATCATGATCGAGGCCTCTACGGTGAAGGGGGCCGGGTCGATGAATTGCACCAAACTGGCCATCAAGGCGCCAGCCACACCCGCGTAGGCTGCGCCAATGGCAAAGGAGAGTAGGGTGTAGCCCTGAATATCAATTCCAAGACTTTCAGCACGTATGGGATTGTCTCGCAATGCCGTGAACGCACGCCCCCAAGGTGAGCGCAAGAGTCCCCAAAGAGCCAGTGACAAGAGCACGGCCATGAACAGCACCAAGTAGTAATACTTCAAATTGTTTTGCAGGCTCAGGCCCATGAGGGAGGGGCGAGCGATGTTGTTGATTCCAAAAGTCCCACCCGTGAGCCATTCTTCATTCCTCATGAAGAGCCAAATGGCGGTGTTGAACCCCAAGGTGGCGAATGCGAGATAAATGGTTTGGACCCGCAAAGCGGGGAAACCCAACAGCCAGCCCAGCGCAAAACACAGCAACGCTGCAGCTGGCAGTCCGAGCCAAAAGCTCAATCCCGCTTTGAGCATCAAGGCCATGCAGTAAGCACCCAGGCCCAAAAAGGCAGCGTGACCCAGCGACTTCTGCCCAGCATAGCCCACCGTGAGGTTGAGTCCCATGCAAGCGATCACGTAAATGAGCCAATACGTGAAGAGATAAATCCCATGACTTTTGAGCTGGCCAGGAATGACCAAGAGCGCAATCAAAGCGAGAGCGCTCAAGATGAGGTGAGCGCGCTTCATACTTTTCTCTCCACCATTTGACCCAACAGCCCTTGCGGCTTGAAGAGGATCACCACCATGAAGACCAAGAGTGCCACGGCGTCTTTGTAAGCAGGAGAGATGTAGGCCGCTGCCAAATTCTCGCTCACCCCAACCAGGAGGCCCCCCAGGAGGGCACCTCGAGAGTTGTTAAAGCCCCCAATGATGGCTGCAAAAAACGCTTTGTTTCCGAGCGACGCACCCATGTCAAACTTGGCCAAATAGGTCGGGGTCACCAAGAGGGCCGCCGCGCAGGCCAAGATCGCATTGATGGCGAAGGTGTAAAAAATCATGCGGTGCACATCAATGCCAAGCACGCTGGCACTCTCGCTATTTTGAGCAACCGCTTGCATGGCCCGTCCTGTCACACTGCGGCTCAAAAAGGCCTGGGTGGCCAAGACCAACACGATGGCCATGGTGAACGTGCCAAAGTCGGTGGCTGACAAGGTGAGCTCACCGAAATGGAACAAGGTGTCAGGAAATACGTTGGGAAAAGGTTTGGGCTCGGCGCTATAAAACACGCGGACCGCATTTTTCATGGCAATCGACAGTCCAATGGTGGCCACCACGATGGGCATCATGCCAAATTGAAAGAGTGGATCGACCAAGCCGCGCTTGAAAGCCCAACCCTGTACAAGAACGCTCAACGCCAAACTGACCGCAAAGGACAAGGGCAGTGACAGGCCTTGGCCCATCATGATGAGCATCATGAAGGCTGGAAGCATGACAAATTCACCCTGAGCAAAATTGATGGTCCCCGAGGCTTGCCAGAGCAACGTGAAACCAAGTGCTGCCAGTGCATAAATGCTACCCGTCGCCAGGCCGCTGAAAAAAAGCTGTAAAAAATCGGTCATGTTGGGTGATGTTTCCCGGTGTGAAGCCTCGTTGTGTCGGCGATGAAAGTGTAAAGCCGTTTTTTGGGGTTGTTTTTGCGGTTTGAGAGACTGCAATGTGTCCGAGTTTGTAAAGCAAAGGGGGTGTCTGAACCCCTGAATTCAATGGGTTTGATGGCGTATTTGAAACTGATTGAGATGATTTGAGCGATTATCGAACAAAATTTCGCCATATTCGTACAAAACAAGGGTTAACACCAAGCCCTTCTCCTGCATTCAAACATGGATGCATGGCACGAGCACCAAGGGTGAAAACCGCAGCGTGATCACCCCCTTTGCGCTGGGAGCCAAGGTTAGGGCTCACGTGAGCGCGCCAGGCATGGTGCCGATGACGGCCATCAGCGAGGTGCCACTGGAACTTGCGTTGGCTCATTGGCGTCTCAACGCCTTTCCGTGTCACACCATCACCCGAGCATCGGTCCCCATGGAGCACCTCAACGCGAAGCCGCACCAAGACTGGGTGAACGCTCGGCAAGCACTTGACTTCTCCGAGCGAGGGGTGTCGGTGCCTTTGCGAGAGCACAACGCTCGGGTCGTGGCGGCCTAGAGTGTGAGCCGGCCCATCTTGTTGGAGTCAAGCCCAGACGCCACCACCTGGGGTGCCGACACCTTCTGAGGC
>CAIPFK010000045.1 GCA_903864315.1 uncultured Burkholderiales bacterium
CTCATGCACGGGGTTCAGCAGCGCAGGAATAAAGAGCATGAGCAGCGCCAAAGCGGTGATGATGCGGGCCTTGAGCATCAAGCGCCCATCCAGCCATGACATTCAAGCCCAGACATCTGACTCACAGACCTGGGTTCATTGGAGCGTGCCAGCATGAACACATCGAAAAAGAAATCAAACCGCCAAAATCTCTTGTTCTTTGGCCGCCACCAACTTGTCGACCTCCACGATGAATTTGTCGGTGATTTTTTGAATCTCGCCTTCAGCGCGTTTTTGATCATCCTCACTGGCCAATTTGTCCTTGACGAGTTTTTTGATGTGCTCATTGGCATCTCGGCGCAGATTGCGCACCGCCACTTTGGCGCCTTCGCCATCGGTGCGCACGACTTTCGTCATCTCGCGTCGACGCTCCTCGCTCATGGCGGGCATGGGCACGCGGATCAAGTCCCCCATGCTCGCAGGGTTCAACCCCAAGTCACTGTCACGAATGGCTTTTTCGATTTTGGCGCCCATGCCCTTCTCCCAAGGCTGCACGCTGATGGTGCGGGCATCGAGCAAGGAAACATTGGCCACTTGACCAATGGGAGTGGGGTTGCCGTAATAGTCCACCATGACAGCGTCCAAGAGTCCCGGGTTGGCGCGTCCGGTTCGGATTTTGCTCAGGGCCTGGCCCAACGCCGCCAAGGACTGGGTCATTTTGGTTTCGGTTTGGGTTTTGATCTCGGCAATGCTACTCATGATGAATCGGATCCTCTTCTAGCGGTGAACAAACCCCACGCGGGCTTGCTCTTGGGTTGATGTTGATGGTTGCGAACATTGAACGCAAAGATTGAACGCAATGAATGAGCCCTCACTCTGAGCGCATTGAATAAGCCGTGAACACCAAGGCTTGAGGGCGGTCGTCGCACCCAGTTTATTCAACCACTGTGCACTCGTGCACACCAAGCGTCAAGCATACACCAAGGTGCCCTCATCTTCTCCCATGACGACTCGTTTGAGAGCCCCATTTTTAAAGATGGAGAACACCTTGACGGGCAACTTTTGATCACGACACAAAGCAAACGCCGTGGCATCCATGATGCCCAGGTTCTTTTGAATCGCCTCGTCAAAACTGATTTTATGGTAGAGCGTGGCGTGGGGGTCTTTTTTCGGGTCTGCCGAGTAAACCCCATCGACCTTGGTGGCCTTCAAGACCAATTCGGCACCAATCTCAGCCCCCCTCAAAGCAGCCGCGGTGTCGGTCGTGAAAAACGGGTTACCCGTGCCCGCGGCAAACACCACCACCTTGCCCTCTTCGAGATACTGCAAGGCTTTGGGTCGCACATAGGGCTCGACCACTTGCTCAATGCCAATGGCCGACATCACCCGTGCAGTGAGTCCGGCCTTGTTCATGGTGTCGGCCAAAGCGAGCGCATTCATGACGGTGGCGAGCATGCCCATGTAGTCAGCGGTGGCGCGGTCCATGCCCACGGCCCCGCCCGCCACGCCACGAAAGATATTGCCCCCACCGATCACCACAGCCACCTCAACGCCCAAGCGAGTCACTTCGGCAATTTCCTCCACGATGCGCACGATGGTGGCACGGTTGATGCCAAAAGCATCATCCCCCATCAAAGCCTCGCCGGACAACTTGAGCAAAATACGTTGATGAGCGGGCTTCGGGGTGGACATGGGGGAGTGCTCCTTTGGGGTGATGGTTTCAGAGTGTAGCAAGGTTGGCCAGGCCGTCATTTCTCAGCATCTGGCCCCTCGGGCCAGACCTACAAAAAAGGGGACCTTCAGTCCCCTTGTTGTTGATGCACGAATCAGTGAGCTTGTTTGGCCGCTGCGACTTGGGCAGCCACCTCGGCGGCAAAGTCATCGACCTTTTTCTCAATGCCCTCACCCACCACATACAAGGTGAATGATTTGACCTGGGTATTGGCCGCTTTGAGCATTTGCTCGACCGTTTGTTTGTCGTTTTTAACGAATGTCTGATCAAAGAGGGAGACCTCTTTCAAATACTTTTGCACAGAGCCTTCGATCATTTTTTGGACAATCTCAGCGGGCTTGCCGGACTCGGCTGCCTTGGCCGCAGCCACCGATTTCTCGCGCTCGATCAATTCAGCAGGCACCTCGGCCGAGGTCAACGCAACGGGCTTCATCGCGGCCACATGCATGGCCACGTCGCGCGCGGGAGCCTCTTGGCCCGTGTACTCAACGAGCACGCCAATGCGAGTGCCGTGCAAATAGGACGTGACGTGGTTCGCACCAGAGATGATCTTGAAGCGGCGAAAGCTCATGTTCTCGCCGATTTTGCCAATGAGGCCTTTTCTGACATCTTCCAAGGTGGGGCCAAAACCGTCTTGGGTGTAGGCCAGCGTTGCAAGGGCCTCCAAGCTCTCGGGCTTGTGCGTGGCGAGCAACTCGGCAGCCCCCTTGGCCAAGGCCAAGAAGCTGTCGTTTTTCGTCACGAAATCGGTCTCGCAATTGACCTCAATCAAGGCACCGGTTTGTCCATGCATGTGAGCAAACACCACGCCTTCGGCCGTCACGCGAGAGGCCGCTTTGCCGGCTTTGGAGCCCAATTTGACACGCAAAATCTCTTCGGCCTTGACCATGTCGCCTTCGGACTCGGTCAGGGCTTTTTTACACTCCATCATGGGCGCATCGGTTTTGGCTCTGAGTTCGGCCACCATGCTTGCTGTGATTGTTGCCATGTTTTCTTTACTCCGTTTGTGGTTTGGATCGTATCGATCTATTTTTTCAATTTGGTGAAACCCCCTGAAGTGGCATCACACAGTATTCGCTCGCTAAAAAGGGGCTACGCGTAGCCCCCTGTTGTCGGGCACAAGACTCAATGGGCCTTGTGCAGTGTTGATCAACCCTTGATCAACACTTGGGTTGCGCCCGCTTCAGACTGCAGGTGCGGCTTCGTGCTCGTCGTGTGCGTGCTCGTCGCTGGCTTCGGCGATGGCTTTGACGACATCGTTGACCGCATTGGCGCGGCCTTCCAGGATCGCGTCGGCCATGGCTCGGGCGTAAAGCGTGACGGCTTTGGAGGAGTCATCGTTGCCAGGAATCACAAAATCGATGCCTTCGGGTGAGTGATTGGAGTCGACCACACCGATCATGGGGATGCCTAGTTTTTTGGCTTCGGCAACCGCAATTTTGTGGTAACCCACATCAATGATGAAAATCGCATCGGGCAAGGTGGCCATGTCTTGGATGCCGCCGATGTCTTTCTCCAACTTTTCGATCTCACGGGTGAAGGTCAATTGTTCTTTTTTGCTCATCGCGTCAAGTCCTGCTTCTTGCTGGACTTTCATTTCCTTCAAACGCTTGATGGAAGATTTGACGGTTTTGAAATTGGTGAGCATGCCACCCAACCAACGTTGCTCCACGAAGGGCACGCCCGCACGACGCGCTTCGGTGGCCACGATCTCGCGCGCTTGGCGCTTGGTGCCGACCATCAAAATCGTGCCACGGTTGGCAGACAATTGACGTGCAAACTTCACAGCCTCTTCGAACATGGGCTGTGTTTTTTCCAAATTGATGATGTGAATTTTGTTGCGATGGCCAAAGATGAAAGGGGCCATTTTGGGATTCCAAAAGCGAGTTTGGTGTCCGAAGTGAACACCCGCTTCCAACATTTCGCGCATAGAGACTGACATGGTTTTTTCCTAAAAGGTTGGGACTAAAATCCACCTCGAAATCAAAGTCCTTCGCTGACCCCAAAATTAGAGTAAGCTCTGCGTGAACCTTGACACCTTGGATGAGATGGTTTGAGATTGACCCAGATCGAAGCATTTGCCACTGTCTGAGCCCAAGAATTGTAGCACAATCCTTGCAAAAGATCCATCATAGACCCATGCAAGACCCAACCCGCTGCAGTCCCACCTCCTCACCATCACCCCCCATTTCACCCCCATTTCATCCCCATCCACACCCCTAAACGCCGCCACGCACCTTGATCGCCTTGACCCATCTCTGCCGCCCCCGCCCTCCATCCCACGCTCATCAGACTTGCCGGCCACCCGCAGTGCTCGCCGAGTCTTGGGTCCATCAGCCATGACGCACAAACGCATCGCCGTCATTGGAGCCGGGATCATCGGTGTCACCACCGCCTTTGAATTGGCCTTGCGGGGCCACCAAGTCACGGTGTTTGAGAAAAACCAGACCTGCGCCGAGGAGACCAGTTTCGCCAATGCGGGGGTGATTTCGCCGGGGTACGTGACCCCATGGGCCAGCCCTTCGATGCCGGCCAGACTGCTCAAGGAATGTTTTTCCAAAAACACCAGTTTTTTGATGCATTTTCCCAACATGACCGAGCTCCAATGGCTTGCCAAGTGCTGGAAGGCCTCCAAAGCTGAGAATTATTGGATTCACCGCAGTGCCTTGCAGCGCCTGGCTTTGATGAGCCAAGCCCGCATGAAAGAGCTCTCCAACCTCTTTCGGCTCGAATACGAGCAGCTGCTGGGCTACAACCTCGTCTACCGAGACGCCAAAGCCTGGGAGCAAGCGCTCTTGGCACTGCCCTATTTGAGCTCGCAATCCATCCCCTACCAGCTGCTGAGTGCTCAGGAGTTGATGGAGAAAGAACCGGCCTTGGAGAGCTCCACTTCGCTGGCGGGCGCCATCCACTTGCCCCAAGACCAAGTGGCCAATTGCCGGCAGTTTGCCATGGCCATCCGGGACGAGGCTGAAAAGCTCGGTGTTGAGTTTCGCTTCAAAGCCGACGTGCAGGCCTTGGACCCCCAACAACCGCGCCGAGTTATTTGTGGCCAAGAGGTGTTGAGCTTTGATGCCACGGTGGTGTGTGCGGGCACCATGACCGAGTCGATCTTGAAAGCGTTTGACCTCAAAACCGGCATCATGCCCATCCACGGCTACTCTTTGACCGCCATGATCAAGGAGCCACTGGACGCGCCTCGGTGTGGTTTGATGGATGACAAGTACAAGGTGACCATCACTCGCCAAGGCAACCGTGTGCGCGTGGGTGGCGTGATGGAGTTGGGGGGGTCGTCCAAGGAGCACAACCCCAAAGCGATCAAGACCCTGTACAAAGTGCTGGAAGATTGGTTCCCCAAAGCCAGCGACTGGAGCCAACAAGTCCAGGTGTGGAAAGGGGCCAGGCCCATGCTGGCCAAAGGCTCCCCTTTGATTTGCGAAACCCCTGTGAAGGGGGTGTGGCTCAACGCAGGACATGGCTCAAGCGGCTGGGCGTTGGGCTGCGCCAGTGCACAACTGCTCGCGGGCATGGTGGACGAAGAGGTCACGCCAGACCAGTGGCCTGAGCTTGCATTGCGCTGAGCGCCAACTCCCCACGAGTTCAAACGCAGGCCCAGCACCATCGCTTGGGTTTGCTCAATCCTTGATCAAGGTTTGATCAACGTTTGCTTTTTTTGGCTTTCTTTTTGGCCACTGCTTTTTTAACAGCCCCTTTGAGCACATCCAAGGGTGAGCGCGCGAACTCGGTGCGAGCCCCCATGCCCGCTCCTGCTCCCGTCACCGAGCCTGAGGTGAGCCCGCGCGGCGCTTTCTTGCCACTGGCTTTGCCAGCTTTGCTTGCATTGGCAAAGCGCTTGGCGTCCACCCCAGTGCCGCCCATGGAGGCTTGAGCCCCCTTGACAAGGGGCAACTGAGCGCGGTGGGCATCCATTTTTTTGCGTGCGTTTTTGGACGCTGGTGGCTCTTTGGCTGAGCGTGCTTTCTCGATGTCGTCACGCACGAGCCTGAAGTCAATTTTGCGACCATCGAGATCGACGCGGCTCACCTGCACTTGTACTCTCGTGCCAATGGCATAACGAATACCGGTTCTCTCGCCACGCAACTCTTGGCGCGCCTCGTCAAAGCGAAAGTACTCGCCACCAAGCTCGGTGATGTGGACCATGCCCTCCACATAGAGGTTGTCCAAGGTCACAAAGATGCCAAAGCCCATGGCCGCGGTCACGACACCGCTGTATTCCTCGCCAAGGTGCTCGCGCATGAATTTGCACTTGAGCCAGGCTTCGACATCTCTGGAGGCCTCATCGGCGCGACGCTCATTGGCCGAGCAGTGCAGGCCCGCGGCCTGCCAAGCCAACACCTCGGGGCTCAAATGGTCTTGGGGCTCAGCAGGCTTCTTGCCCGTGCTTGGGGATTTGCTGGCCATGCGCCTGGCAAGCCGAGCATGCGACTCGCCCGGCGTTGGGAGGACGGGCAACTGGTAGCGCTCTTTGGCCAAGATGGCCTTGATCACGCGGTGCACGAGCAAATCAGGGTAGCGCCGAATGGGGCTCGTGAAATGGGTGTAGGCCTCAAAGGCCAGCCCAAAATGCCCGCTGTTGATGGGGGTGTAGATGGCTTGCTGCATCGAGCGCAAGAGCATGCTGTGAATTTGTTGCGCGTCGGGTCGTTCTTGGGTCGCCTTGGCAATGGCTTGGTACTCGCCGGGTTTGGGATCCTCGCTGATGGTGAGTCCCACGCCAACTGCTTTGAGGTAGTTTTTGAGCAACTCGCGTTTTTCTGGCGTGGGTCCCTCGTGCACGCGAAAGAGGCCTGGGTTTTTGCTGCCCAAAATAAAGTCTGCACTGCAAAAATTGGCCGCGAGCATCGCTTCTTCAATCAATCGGTGGGCTTCATTTCTGACGCGGGGGATGATTTTTTCAATGCGCCCGTTTTCGTCACACACAATTTGCGTCTCGGTGGTTTCAAAGTCCACCGCACCGCGCACTTGGCGAGCCTTCAAGAGCGCCAAATAGACATCGTGCAAATTGATCAAGTGCGGCACCACCTCGCCTTGGGCCAAGGCTTGGGGTCCACGGGTGTTGGCCAAAATTGCCGCCACCGCCGTATAAGTCATGCGCGCTTTGCTGTGCATGACCGCCGGGTAAAACTGGTAAGCGTAGACCTCGCCCTCGGTGGTGATCAGCATGTCACACACCATGCACAATCGGTCCAGGTGTGGGTTCAATGAACACAGGCCGTTGGAGAGCTTCTCCGGCAGCATGGGGATCACTCTGCGGGGAAAGTAAACGCTCGTGGCCCGGTCATAGGCATCGATATCCACGGCCGAGCCGGTTTGTACGTAATGGCTCACATCGGCAATGGCCACGAGCAAGCGCCAGCCTTTTTTACGGCCCACTTTGGCCGGCTCACAATACACCGCATCATCGAAATCTCTGGCGTCTTCGCCATCGATCGTCACAAATCCGAGGTCGGTCAAATCGATGCGCTCCAGGGTGTCTTCAGGGCGAACTTTGTCGGGCAAAGTTTTGACAAGCTTCAAGCACTCGGGCGAGAACTCATGGGGGACGCTGAATTTGCGAACCGCAATTTCAATCTCCATCCCAGGATCATCGACCTCGCCCAAGACCTCTTTGATGCGTCCAACCGGTTGACCATAAAGACTGGGGGGTTCGGTGAGTTCCACCACCACCACTTGGCCCACGTTGGCCGCACCCGTGGCCCCTTTGGGGATGATCACATCTTGGCCGTAACGTTTGTCTTCGGGCGCCACAAGCCAGACACCGTTTTCTTGTAGGAGTCGACCAATGAGGGGATAGAGGGGTCGCTCGATGATTTCGGTGACACGGCCCTCAGGCCGGCCTTTGCCATCGGTGCGGATGATTTTGACCTTGACGCGGTCTTTGTGAAGAACCGCCCGCATCTCGTTGTGTGAGAGGTAGATGTCAGGCGCGCCACTGTCGCGTTGCACAAAACCGTGCCCGTCGCGGTGGCCTAGGACTGAGCCTTCAAATTCTTCCTGAATGGAAGCGCTGGGTTGGGCAATTTTTTTGATGATCGGACCTGCTGGCTATAAAGAGTAACGAAAAGCACTGGGTGAATGCCCCTCAAACATTCTATGCTTTTTGGGTGACGATTCAAAAACCCGTTGAGAGCACCGTCTGGATGCATTTCTCAAGCCTTCCATGCGAACAGTGCCAACTCTAGAGCGGGGTCTGGAATTTTTCACAAGCGCCTTTGCCGCCCCCGTGGTGAAGCGTTGGCCTTGCACCCCATTTCGAATGGTTTGAAGACAGACAGCGATTCAACAGACACATCGATTCTTTGGGAAAACTCCCATGGGCTCAAATCAACGCCTTGCCCAACCCGATGCCCAACCCCTTGACCAACCCGCTGACCCAGGCTCACGTTTTCCAAAAGGTCAAGCGTGTTTGCATTCGATCAGACTCCTTTCAACTTGCTCCAACACTTGAACTGCAAAACCACAAAGACGAAGGGCTTATGGCCCAAAATCGATCGACCAAAGGGATCCATCACTTGCCACCGCAAGGATGCAGCAATGGCCATTTTTTGCTTGGATCGCTTGATGACTATCATCAAATGCCCCTCAATACCCGCGGTTTGATGATCAAGACAAACATACTTTTGTTTTTTGTCGAATCCCTCGAAGCGCCATCAAAACTATTGTTCACGTTGTTGACCAACACGTCAGAGACAATGCCCACGGTCACGACAGATTCATTTTGATTGACGAATAAATTCACAACGGATTTCGAACCAGTCGTATTGGCCCATTGAATTTGTTGCAACGTTGCCCCTTCCCCAGTGGTTGCATTGCCAATTTTGTTGAGGGACGACAAATCCATCGACAGGTTCACCAAAATCGAATTGTTTTCTTTGATGGTGGGCAGCACTCTCAAGAAGGTTCCCACGGTGATCGATCCAGGAGTCAGACCGGGAACACCTGAACCACCCGCGACAGCACCACCAATGGCGGGGGTGGTTTGTGCCAAAAAGCCCTGGGTCGAGTAGTTGCCAGACATCACGGGTACGCGATTGGTGGTGTACAGAGTGGTTGCCGTGTCTTGGACGATGTCCCCAAAAGCATTCAAAGCAGCCAGAGAAATGTTGGAGTTTGAATACTGACTTTTTGTGTCGGGCACGCTGAAGGTCAAAGTACCCGCTGAGGACGATGTGGTGGTGCTGGGTGGGACCGCCGCCAGTGTTTTGGTGGCAGCCGTCTGGGTTGAATTCAAAGCGCTGTAAACCAAACCCAAATTGACGCCCAATTGAGACTCTTTGGACAGACTCACTTGAATGACCCGAACTTCAATGGCCACTTGTCTGCCAAATGACGCGTTTTCCTGGTTCACCAGTTTCTCCACTCGTGCAACATTCTCTTTGGTGTCGGTCACAGTGACACTGCCCAATGAGTCGTTCACACTGATTTTGCCCATTGGACTCAATACGGTATTGAGCTCTGCCAACAAGGCCTTCCAAGGAGAAATACTGCCCTGCAATGAGATGCTCGATCCACTGCTGAAATTCCCATTGCCTGTGGCGTTGACCACCCCGGTCGATCCAGAACTTACCGAGCCACCTCGGTTCATGGAATCCGTGACCGAATAATCCCCAGTGGTGATATTGGAGACCACAAAGGTTTTGGTCACCAAACGGTAAATGTAGATTCCCCCTTCTCGCCAATCCCAATTGACTCCACCTTGAATTCCAATGGTGTTGAGATAATTGATCAAGCTTCCAGCGAAATCGAGCGGAATGTTGATCAATCGATTGGGTGAGACCGTACTCGCGACGGCTTGACCCGGCACAGCCTCTAGCGCTGCATATGGCGCTGCACTTGAAGCCGGAAGTTGCGCAGACAATTCCACATCCGGATTCACACGCACTGGCAGACCTGTTGCAATTTGGATGTTGCGGGCAGCTTGGGCAATCGTTCCATAACTCGCCCCCCTCGAGCGCAAGGTCAAATTCTGAAAAAAAGTGCTGGTAATTTTGATGAGTAGGGCAAGTCAATGGGAATATCGCCGAGAAAATTTCCTTGAACATGTTTGATATACCCCTCTTGTTCAAGTTGAATCTTCGCTCGATTGAGCAACTC
>CAIPFK010000046.1 GCA_903864315.1 uncultured Burkholderiales bacterium
ACGGCACCTTGTGACCAACCTGAACTTCACCTTGGATGCGAGTGGCAAAACGGCTTGGGTCACCGGTGTGATCACGCTCTATGCGGCCGATGGTGAACCCATCTTGGAATCCAAGCCCCCCACCATGATTGCGGACTTGATGAACGAATGCAACTTGGGAGACGATTTGCAATGGCGCTTCAAGAGACATGTGCTTGTGCCCTTGTTTCGAGGTGAGGGGCAACTCAATTCAGCTGCCAATCGGCATCAATCACCAACATGACATGGCAGTTCATAGGCCACAAAGGATTCAAACGTGAAGGCAAAAATAGCATGCAAACGGTCCGTTGATTTGCTTGGGGCCGTTGTGAAAGTTGGAAACATTGCAAGATGCGCAACTCTTTTGATTGCGCTGTGCACAGGGTTCGTGAAACCTTCGTTGGCCACGGACTTCCCAATGAAGCCTGTTCGACTCGAGGTTGGATTTCCCCCAACCGGCGGCACCGATGTGATTGCACGCTTGATCGCCAATGGGTTGAGTGAAAAGTGGGCCCACCCCGTGGTCGTTGAAAACCGCGTGGGTGCTGAGGGCACCATTGCCTCAGAGTTTGTATCCCGCGCCCAGCCCGATGGACACACCTTGTTGATTGTCAACGCCTCCTTCGCCATTCCTCCTCCCTTCAAAGTGGCTTTCGATCCGATCAAGAGTTTTGAGCTCGTGACCTTGATGGCAACCCAGCCGGCGGTCTTGGTGGTGAGCCCCAGCTTGAAGGTTCAAAACCTCAAAGATCTGATCGCATTGGCCAAAGCCAAGCCTGGCCTACTGACCTACGGTTCCTCGGGGTATCGGACCGAACCCACTTTGAAGATGGCACAGTTTCTCCAACGCACAGGAGCCCGAATGCTCAACGTCCCCTACCGTGGGACTGGCCCCATCATCACCGCCATCATGGGCAGTGAAGTGGACATGACCATCATTCCCATCAACACGGTGCTGCAATTGATCAACTCAGGCCAAGTCAAAGCGCTTGCGGTGAGCACCATGTCACGCTCTCCCATTTTGCCGACAATCGAGACCATCGAGGAGGCTGGAGACCTCAAGGGTTTTGATGCAGGCACCTGGTATGGAGCGTTGGCTCCAAAAGGAGTACCCAAAGAGGTGATTCAGAGGATTCACGATGACATTGAATCGATCGTCAGGTCCCCAAGCGTTGCCCAATCCTTGAAAGCACAGGGTTTTATACCCTTGCCCAGTCAAACACCCGAGGCGCTAGAGGCCCAACTCGCGGGAGACGTCAAACGACTGACGGCGATCATCGAATCTTTGGAGCACAAATAGTCACCGCTCATCGGACGTGCTTGAAATACAATTTAAATGTAAATGTTAAGCTGAAACTTTCAGTTGCTTGAACATCATCCCGTTACACGCAAACCGGCGGCGCGTGGTTTGATCAGATGCCGGCTCGGATCAGCAACCATTGCACGCCCCTTGCTGGCACCTCTTGGCTTCATCAGTGGCCAAGGGTATTGATGCTCACTGGTCTTTTTGCGCCAACTTGAGCGTCCAACTGTCGATGGCATCGAAAAACTCTTTGGGCTTTTCAAAATAGACCATGGCACCTCCATCGATGACTTGGATGGACCAATTCGCCTTGTTGGCCACCATCCCCATGCCCCGAAAATCCTTGAAGTCCCCCTTGGTGCCATGAATCACCAAGACCGGCAGCTGCAATTGGTCATACAGGGTGTGAATATCCGCACTGAACAAGGCGGCACTCAAAAAGGACAAGGGCGCATATTCTGCGTTGGGTTGACGGGTGGTGAGCACATCGTATTGCCACAGCACTTCATCGATGTTTTTCGATCCCCACGTTCTTTCTAAAAAATACCGAATGACCTTGGGACGGGTGAGTTGGCGAAACAAAAAACCACCCCAGCCTGGGCCGCGAAGAATGGCATCAAGCCAAGAGACATAGCGAGAACTGCCAGGCTCGCCTCGATAAGACTTCAATCCCCTGAAACCGGTTGGACTCACCAAGGTCAACGCTGAAAAAAGATGGGGGTCCTCGACAGCACATCGGGCCACGAATTCACAAGACAATGAAGTTCCAAATCCCCAGATGCGCTCACCAGGGTGCTTGGATTGAATCCACTGGACCACCGACTTGATGCTGTCGGTCATGATGCGAATCGTGTACCGAACCGCTTGACGCTCCGATAAGCCGTATCCCGGCAGATCAAAGGTGTAGACCGTGTGATGTTGTTGAAGCTCTTCAAACAAAGGGCGCACTTCTGCTGCGCTGGCGGCCGCATTCACCGTGTGAACCAACAGCACTGGCGGCCCCTCTCCAGCACAATAGACAGTGAGCTCACCCGCCGGGCCTTGTAGAGCCGTTCGATCTGCAGAAAACGGCGCCGGTAAAGGGTGGTGCAAAGAATGGCTCCAATCGGTTGGTGTGAAGGTGTGAAGGCGTGAAGAGTCAGGCCTCAAACCCAATACCTTGACCTCAGTGGAACATTCTACTCTCCACCCTCTAGAAGAAAAGAAAGAAAAGAAAAGAAAGAAAAGGGCCGTTTGCCAGAGACTGGACTAGGGCGCATTGCTTACAATGCAAGGCTTGCTCCAACCCCTATTTTCTTGCAGGTGAACTGCATTGACCAGGTGAACCCATGACTGCCTTGATTCGAATTGCATTTTCTGCTTTGTGCCTCCTGGCATTGAACGCCACGGCCCTGGACTACCCCAGCAGAACCATCCGATTGATTGTGCCCGTGGCCGCAGGCGGACCCAATGATATTTTTGCCCGTGCGCTGGGCCCGAAACTTTCATCCAGTTTGGGGCAGCCTGTCGTGATTGAAAACATCGCCGGTGCCGGTGGCAATCAAGCCACCAGCATGATCTTGCGCCTGCCCCACGATGGCCACACCTTGCTCCTGCACGGACTGGCGTATGCGGTGAATCCGTCGATTTTTGGGAGCTCCTCGCCTTATGCCATCGAGGACTATGTGGCCGTCTCCATGGTGGGCAAAGGCCCACTCATTTTGGTGGCCCACCCCACTTTGGGGGTCAAGTCGGTGAGCGAGTTGATCAGTCTGGCCAAGAGCAAGCCCGACGCCCTGTCCTACGCGTCGGGGGGCACGGGAACCTCGCCCCACTTGGCGGCTGAATTATTCAAAAGCATCTCAGCCACCAGCATGGTGCACATTCCCTACAAAGGCACCGCCGCATTCATGCCCGATTTGTTGGCTGGCCGGGTGCCCTTGGCCTTTGTGAGTCCCTTGGTGGTCAAGCCCTATGTCCAGGCAGGACAACTCTTGGCGCTGGGAGTGACGTCGGACAAACGCAGCAAGGGGTGGGAGACACCCACGATATCGCAAGCAGGTCTGAGCGGCTACGCATTTGACGCGTGGTACACCCTCCTCACGCCCGCCAATACACCGACAGAGATCATCAACCGACTCAACAAAGTCGTTGAAGAGGCTCTCTTGGCCCCCGATGTTTTAGACAAATGGAGCAGTTTGGGCGTTGAGTTGATGCCAGGCAGTGCCAAAGAGGCCACGGCGTATGTGAACGCCGAGTATCACAAATGGGTCAAAGTGGTCAAAGACGCCAACATCAAGCCTGAATGATGGACCCAGAAGCTTGAAGGGCGTGGGGAAAAAGGTCACTTGTTTTAAAACTGATACCCCACACCCATGACCAACCAGTTTCCTTGGGCTCTGGAGTCAACGGTCATCGGCGTATTCCCAACCGTCCTGAGCGTTTTGATGGGCACCATGTTGACGTAATCGATCTCCGCGAGGGCATACAATTTTGGGGAAATCAAGTGTTTCACGCCCACCCCATAAATCATGTATTTGAATCTCACACTGTTGAACACACTGCCATTGTTATTCGTTCCAAATTGTGAGGCCCATGCCTGACCAACTCGCACATAGCCCAGATTGGATTCATCCATCACCCGTCCCAACCTCAATGTCCCGCCATCTCGGTTGTCCAACCATTGCGTTGAACCCGCCGAATTGACAAGATTGCCATTTGAATACACATTGGCATTCACGGCTCGCGAAGCGAATAAGTCATGGTTGATCGATACGCCAACGGTGTATCGATCATTGAAGGCTTGGGTGTATCCAACACTCAAAATTAAGGGAACCTCTTTCGAAGAATCTCTTTTAAGGCTCAGATTGGGATAATTTTCAAATGTACTGGAAATTCTCAAAGGCACCCAACCCGAGCTGACATTGACTTCAAAGCCTTCAAACGCAGCCGTTTGCGCCGACCCATGAAACGGCATCGCAAGAGCTCCGACAGTGAGCCAATACAGAAATTTCATATTCAACTTTTTAAATACTTCAACGCCTAGAAGATTTCTAAGTCATTGAAGCGGATCTTGAAATTTTTAAGGAGTGTGCAAGGATCAGAGTACCAAAGCCAACGAATGATTGCTTTGACGTGATAGAAAAACCTTTTTTTACACTGTTTTTCGACCGACTATCGCCAACCAAGACTGACGATGCTCGCACTGCCAAACGCATCCTTTTAAAAAATATAGCAGGATTGATCCAGAAACACAATGGCGGTTCAATGGGTCAAGTTCAGTGATCAGGGTTTCCCCTTCAATCCCCACCCCCGATCATTTCAACTTTTATAAGCAGTCATCCCAATGAGATGCGTTCGAGTCAAGTGGTTTCAAGACCCATCCCCATCCCGAATTGAAACATGGCGCGCGAGCATCACCGCGCAGTGTCCCGAGAGCCGTGACAGCCGCCATGACAGGCGCCCTGAGAGTCGCCAATTACATTAAAAAACCTGCAAAGAAAGTCGCCAAATCCTCAACGCCATCCAGTGGCAAGACATGTGCCACATACTGATCGGGGCGGACCACGACCATGCAGCCCTTTTCTCGGTCAATGCCGCGCATGTCAAAGATATCCCCCACTCCTTTGTGATCGACGCAGAAGACTTTTTCGTGGTCTTGGAGTCCGAGCTTGCCTGTTTGGGGTCTCAAGAGGGAGGGCATCTGCTCGTAGGCCAATTGATCAAAGGTTTGTTGGAAGATGGCACGAAAATCAATCACGGCATCGATGTCTTCACCCGGCTTGGTGTGCTTGACGATGGGGGAGTTGGGGTGGCTCTGCAGCCAATCCGACAGCTGGTGAATGGCAGATCCTGCGCTTGAGCTGTCGGACTTGCCAGCAAAGGCGTAAATGCGCCAGCGGGCATCGGCCTGGGCCACCGCACCGAGTTGCAGTTGCTTGGCGTCGCACACCCGCACCACGGGTGCCGAGTGAAAACGCCGCCCAATCTCCTGGCCTTTGGCGAGAGACTGGTGTTGGCTCGCCGCGAACAAATTCGAGGTGTCGTATTTCACCGCGGTGCCACCGGTGAATTCCAAGTTGTCTTTGAATTGGCGAATGATGCGGGGCTCCTCAGTCCCATCCCGTTCGGCCTGTGTGGTTGGGGCCGACATCACCCTGGACCATTGGTGATCCGTGTCCACGAGCCGTTTGGCTTCCAGCAAGCGCTCTTGGGTGTAGCTGCGCAAGAGTCTTGCATCCGCGTGCCCTTTCAAAACGTGCACGAGTTTCCAGCCCAAGTTGAAGGTGTCTTGCATCGACACATTCATGCCCTGCCCCGCTTTGGGTGAATGGGTGTGACAGGCGTCTCCCGCGATGAACACCCGGGGGTTTCGATCCACCCCCTCGGGCACGTCATCGAACCGATCGGTGATGCTGTGCCCGATGTCATAGATCGACCACCAGACCACTTCTTTCACATCGATGGTATAAGGCTTCAAAATGCGATTGGCCGCGGCAATCATGTCATGCTGATTGAGCTTGCGTTGAGCGGCTTTCTCATCGGGGCGCAGTTTGTCCAGCTCCACATACATGCGAAAGATGTAGCCCCCTTCTCTTGGGAGGATCAATATATTGCCCTCACTGGCCGAAGAGATCAAACACTTTTGACGCACGTCGGGGAAATCGGTGTTGGCCAAAATGTCCATGACCCCCCAGGCTTGATGGGCTGCGTCTCCGTGCAACTCTCCACCAATGGATTTGCGCACGGCCGAATGGGCCCCATCGCAGCCCACGACATAGTTGGCGCGAACGGTGCGGGTGGCCCACCAGTTGACGCCACTCGCATCCTTCAAGGTCACGGTCACGGGGTGATCGTCGGTCGTGGGATCGATGGTGAGGCTCACCAACTCCCAGCCATAATCAGGCTCCAGCCGAGAGGGGGAGTTTTTCATGACCTCGAGAAAGAGCTCGTGAAGACGGGCTTGGTTGATCAGGATGTGGGGCATCTCTGAGCTGTCATCGGCCACGTCTTGCACTCGGCCCGCGCGTTTGATGTGCTCTGGGTTCTTGGGGTCTGGCATCCAAAACGCCGTTTGATTGACCCAATAGGTTTCGCGCTTGACCTTTTCGGCAAAGCCAAAGGCTTGGAACATCTCCATGGTGCGGGTGTTGATGCCATCGGCCTTGCCCTTGATGATGTTGGCAGGCATGCGCTCGGTGATCAGGGTCTCAATCTCTGGGAACTGGGCCAATTGGGCGGCCAGACACAATCCCGCGGGACCAGTCCCAGAAATCAGCACATCCACTTGTTCTGGCAAGGGCTCGTTGATGCCTCGGTTGCGCCGGTTGGGTGCTGCTTCTTGGATATCGGGATTGCCCCCACGGAAACCATTTTTATAAAACTGCATGTCTTGCCACCGATCAGTTGGAAATACCAAAATTGGTCTAAAGCTAAATGATAACTGTACTTATCAATTGCTGTCAAGTTAATATGCACGATTACAATTTGACGGCCACGCACCACCAATGCTCAACGACCATTCAACCAGGACCAGGGACATGCACGTACTTGACATGGCGGGACATTTGATCCGCCGCCTCCACCAGCATTCCACGTCCACCTTTGGGGAGCGAACGCAGGCAGCGGGCTTTGACCTGACACCAGTTCAATTTGCTGCACTTGATGCCATTCATACATACCCAGGCACCGATCAAGCCCATGTCGCCGAATTGATCGGCTATGACAGAGCCACCATTGGGGGCGTGATTGACCGCATGGTGAAAAAAGGTTGGGTTCGCCGAGTCGTGAGTGAGCAAGATCGCCGAGCACGGGAATTGTCCCTGACGGCCAAAGGCGACACCGTGCGCTTGACCGCCTTGCCCACGATTGAACAATTGCAACAAGAAATCCTCAAGCCCTTGAACCCGGCCGATCAAGCCACGTTGATGCGCCTCATCCGACAAATCGTTGTCCCAAGCGCCTCGACCAAGGCCCATTGAACACATGCCTCACAGCTTGGTGGACACCTCCTTGATTGCATCGATTCAGTCCCTTCCTTCAAGGCACCTCGCTCAAAAAAGCTTTGATCAACATGAAACAAGATACACAAAAAAGAAGCAAAGCAAAACCCCGCTGAATCTGCCAAGATTTCAGATAGCGTGAAATTTGACGCCCCACGATCATGCCACCCACGATCGCGAGCACAAAAGCACTGGTCTCGACCAAGGGCAATTGAGCGCCACCTAAAACAGCGCTCACCACCGCACCGCTGCCCACCAAGGTGATCACAAAAAGCGAGGTGGCAACGATCCCTGGTAACGCCAGGTGCGTAAAACGCCGCATCAAGGGCACAATTAAAAAACCACCCCCAACCCCCAGCAAACCAGACATCAGCCCAGTCATCATGCCGATGGCGGCCAACACCACAGCGCTCGTGGGTGTCCACAGAAATTTACCAGTCCCTTGGTTGATAAACACCAGTCGCAAGGTGTTTTCTGAGGAGTTGATTTCTTGCTCTTGGGATTGCTTGTAAAAACGCATGGAGACTGCCAACAACAGCAAACCAAAACCACCCAACAAAATAAACTGCGCCAATTCATGTGCCCACTGTTGACCCACGCGCGTGAGTGGAATTCCACAAACAGCCATCAACATGGCCGCTTTGTAACGCACCAGGCGTTGCATGAATCCGTCGATTGCACCCACAGCAGCACCCGCGGCCACCGCAAACAAGGCCACAGGTGCGGCTTGCTGCATCGTCCACCCCAGCCCAGCGACCAACACAGGGACGGCCAAAATCCCACCACCAGCGCCTGTGAGGCCCATGATGGCACCAATCAAAATCCCCAAGAGAATCACCAGGGTCATGTTATGTTTCTTCTTATCGGATGGGCGTGCCTAGGCTGAAGATTGAGCCCATCCCCATTCTTTCGTGATGGTTCACCATCTCGCCCATCCCCCACAACGGGGATGACTGATGGTGCACAGTCACACGCCCTTCGCATCGGGTCTAGACCCCAAAGGGCCCCGGGGAAAAAGACAAGCTTTAGCGACAAAGAATGGGGACCAGCCAAGGGGTTGCAGCATCAAAATGCAACACCACCATTGAATACTTTGATGGATTGTAAGGGAATGGTTTGGAGGACTACTTCTTGGCAGACGCCACCATGGAGCGTGTGCGCAAGGGACAAGAGACGGTCATCGACTCCACTGAGATCAGGAAGTCCCATCATTTGGAGCAGTCAATGCACAGCATCCTCTCAACGCCAACTTAAAAAAACTGGGCAGGGCTGCGGCCTTGAGAGTTCTTGACTTCATGCACCAGGGCATCGCTTTTTTGCAATACCCAAGCAGCCAAGTTAACAATTGGGTCCCCCAATGGGGGCGTATTGGCGTGACCGTGTGGGTGACGTCCGAATCATCTGTGAGCCCAACAATCAGGCGGTCATGAGCTTGATGATTGAAATGGCTCCCCGCCCTGAGGTTGATCGTTCCAATTGAGTGTTTTGGAGGGATGGTGGGCGCTGACTACCCATACCTGCACATACGATTGCCTTGATTTGACCTCCATCAATTGAAGTCGATGTGAATTCCACTAGTATTTCGGTTGTCAAGTTTTTGAGACTTTGATTTCATCAACAGACAACGTGTTCATCAAAAGCCAAGGTCCGTTCAGATGAACACGAAGCAGTGGCCCAAGGCGTTTGTGGGTTTATGCAAAGGTTCATGCAAGGATCCAGGCAAGGGCTCTTGCAAAAACCTTGGATGCATCCACTCAATCACTCTTATCCATAGAGCATACAAAAAAAGAAAGCCAGGAATAGAAATGAACAGCACCATGAGCGTGAAATTGGACCAGCAGCACCATTACCAGTTCACGAACCACTTCGGGGAGGGGATTGCCAGTCTCGTCTCGGATGAGCCTGCGCCATTGGGGGCCAGTCAAGGCCCATCGCCAGTTCAGTTGCTGTGCTCCGCGGTTGGGAACTGCCTGTGTGCATCCCTCCTCTTTGCCTGTGGAAAATTCAAATCCGATCCAGGTTTACTGCATTGCGAAGTACAAGCCACCACCGGCAGAAATGAGCAAGCCAGGATCAGAATATTGGGTTTGCAAGTCAACATTCACCTTGGAAGAGCCTCCAAAGGGATTGAGCACATCGATCGCATTTTGTCGCAATTTGAGGAGTTCTGCACTGTCACACAAAGCGTCAGGAGTGGCATCAAAGTGACGTTGAATGTTTTTGACTCCGATTCAACCTTGGTTCATGAATCGGGTTGAAACCCCCTCCCTATTGTATGCACTGAGGTCTCCTACTTGAACCGAAATGCAGCATGGCACGACACACAGGCTTGCGTCGTTTTACTGAGTGCCAAGAGTGCAGGCTTCACATCGCCCGTTGCTGAAGCGTTCTGAAGCTCAATGGCAAATTGACTGGCGCTGCGATGCATTTGATTGCCAAGTTCTTGCATGGCCCGAGGCATGAATTTGGAGTTTTCATAGGCACCGTGGGTCTTCAAAGATGATTGCCCCAGGCGCTCTTCGGCGATCTGAGACGCCTTGTCATAGTTGCCCAGTCCCATCGCTTCTTGAATCTCACCGATGGCCAAGAGATGGTCTCGCATATTGGCCAATAGATGATCTTGCATCATCCCTGGAAATTCAACCATCCATCGTTCATCCACCCGCATGGCCCCATGGGGATCGTGTTGTGAAAAAACAGGCGAAAGACCCAGGATTGAAAATAAAGCAAAAAAATACTTGAGGGAATTGAACACTGTTTTCATACCTCATCATATCGCATCAAATTTGAATATACATCTTGATTCCAAGGACTCAAGCCACGCTTTTGGTGGCATGAGTTCTTGGTATTGATCTCAACCGCAGTGTTGGCGAAACATGAGCGGTGAATGATGACCAATCGGCAAGGCCAGGCCCTTTTCTTTGGCGCGTTTTTCAAGTTCGACTTGATTTTTGAGCATGACCGTTTGGCGCTCTTCAACTGTTTTGGCATCCATCATGTGGTCCATCATCTCAAGTCTCTCAGTGGGAGTGAACAACTCGCGCACGATTTTCATGTCCGCTTGTTGATCCTTCATAGCCCGATGCATCATCACGCCACGACCCATCATGCCGGGTCCAAAACCATCAACTCCATTCGGTCCATTCGGTCCATAGGCTGCGCTAACTCCGTTAGGGCCCGGTTGCGCATGAACCGTCATCATGGCCAACACAAGACCGAATAACGCAAAAAGTCCAACAACACGTTTGAGGAGATTTTTCATTTTTTTCTTTCAGATTAATGACAACACTTGGCTTGCCCCATACAACACGACTTCTTTTCAGTAGACGTGTTGGATGGGCTTGGACCACTCTCAGTTGCAGGGTAGCCCTCCTCATTCAAGGCGGCCATGATGGACGCCGATGTGGTGCTCGAATCGCCCTCGACCAAGACCACGCCGCTGTTGAGATCAACATGGACGTGTTGAACACCAGGGACGGCGCGAATGGCACGATCCACATGCTTCACGCAATTGCCACAGGTCATACCACTGACATGCAAATTGATTGTTTTCATGAACGTTCTCCCTTGAATGAGTCTCTATTATTCAACTTAAGCCACGCTGGGCGTATGATCGAGATCATATGAGCATCTATATTCCAGAAATCCTTAAAAATCTACTCCCGCCTGCGTTATTGGCGCAGTGCCAAGCTTATCCATTTAAAAAGGGCGACCACCTCTTTCATCAGGGTCAAAAACCAGTGCAGATGTTTTTCATTGTCGCAGGCGAAGCCACCTTGACCAGAGCAGGAGTTCACGCACAGACCACCATCTTGCAAAGAACAAAAGCTGGCTTCTTGAGTGAAGCGAGTTTGCTCACCGATCAGTACCACTGCGATGCGCTCATCACTCAAACAGGACAAGCCATCGCGATGCCGATTGCCGACTTGAAAGCAGCCTTGAACCAACCAGAGTTTGCGCTCGCCTGGGTTCAGTTGCTCAGCAAAGAAATCATGCGACTGAGGACCCAATCGGAAAGGCTGGGGCTTAAAAGCATCAAAGACAAATTGATTCACCTCATCCTCACCGAGGGACACGACGGGGTGTTGAATATTCAATCGGATTTGAAGTCCATCGCCTCAGAGATTGGTGTCACTCACGAAGCGCTTTACCGCGCAGTGGCCCAGCTAGAACGAGAAGGCGTGGTGAGCAAACAATCCAATGCCATTGAGTTGATCAACGCCAATATTCCATGTGCAACAAGATGAGCGTGGAACTGGGCGTGATTGGGGACCCCTGGGGCCAAGGGCATGGTGCACAGCACGTGGTGCCCTGGGTGTGATCAAGGAGAGCTCATGACACCCCAGGGGACGGACACCCGTTTTGGGTCTTTCGAGCCCCAGGCCCCAGGCCCCAGGCCTCAAGGGTCAAGGGTCTAGGGGCATCAAATCTCGATATGCCCGCCCAATTCCAAGGAGTGATCCAAGGGGATGCGGTAATAATCGGTGGCGCCCAACATGATGCGATGCAACAAGATGAAGAGCTGCAAATGCCAAGGCGAACTCTTCTTGGCCACCACTTTCTCTCGACCGATGAAGAAAGAGGTTTCCATCAAGTTGACATGGAATTTTTGTGCCCTGGCCATGGCCATGACGCGCACCATGTCTGGCTCCTCCATGAACCCGTAGGCCACTCGAATGGAGTAGAAATTGTGTTTCAAGGCTTTGAAGGTCAAGCGCTGAGAATCGGGGATGGTGGGCACGTTTTCAATTTCAACGTGCAAGAGCACGACCCGCTCATGCAGCACCTTGTTGTGCTTTAAGTTGTGCATGAGTGCCATGGGCACGATGCTTTCATGGGGCACCATGAAAACGGAGGTGCCCGGAACGCGAATTGGATCCCCGTCCTTGATGATCGATAAAAAATCATCCAAGGGCATGGAATTCGACCACCTGGCGGTCAAGAGTCTATCGCGACCATTGATCCACGAAATCATGACGATCAACACCAAGGTGGCCACTGCAATCGGCAACCAGCCCCCTTCAAAGAATTTGAACAAATTGGCGGACAAAAATCCAATATCGATGGCAAACAAGCCCACGAAGAGGGGCAAGAAGATCGACGGACTCCAGTTCCGAATCTTGATCATGTAAAAACCAGCAAGCAAGGTATCGATGGCCATCGCGCCGGTGACTGAAATACCGTAGGCCGAGGCCAAGCTGTCAGAGTTTTTGAAGCTCAAGACCAACAGCACCACACCCAAAAACAAGAGGATGTTGATTTTGGAGACATAGACTTGTCCAATTTCATGCGAGGAGGTGTGTTTGATTCTGAGCCTGGGGATGTAACCCAGTTGTATGGCCTGATTGGCGATGGAGAAGGCGCCGGAGATGACGGCCTGAGACGCAATGATGGTGGCCATGAAGGCCAATAAAATCATCGGCACCAAGCCCCATGCGGGGCAGAGTCGATAAAAAGGATTGTCCAGCGCAGAGGCGTCACGGATGAGCAAAGCGGCTTGGCCAAAGTAGTTCAGCAGCAAACAGGGGAAAACGATGATGAGCCAGGCTCTTTGTATGGGTTGACGACCGAAGTGCCCCATGTCAGCGTACAAGGCCTCGCCCCCAGTGACTGCCAAAACGACTGAGCCCATGATGGCGATGGCGACACCTTGATGGTGCAGCAAAAAGTCAAATCCAATCCAGGGATTGAGCGCGATGAGGACGGAGGGGTTGATGATGATTTCTTTGATCCCCAAGAGCCCAAGAGAGAGGAACCACACCAACATGATGGGCCCAAAAACCACCCCCACTTTGCCGGTACCAAAACGCTCCACCGCAAAAAGACTCGCAATCAAGAAAAGCGCGATGTAAATCACGTATTGATTCAGGTCTGGAGAAATCACATTCAAGCCTTCAACCGCACTCAAGACTGAAATGGCCGGTGTGATCAAACTGTCCCCAAAAAATAGGGAAGCGCCTAAAGTTCCCGCAATGGTGACCATCCATTTGGCGCTCTTATTGGTACCATATTTTTGAAGCACCAGCGCTGTCAAAGAAAAAACACCGCCCTCGCCTTTGTTGTCCGCTCTCATGACGATCATCACGTACTTGATGGTCACCACAATCATGAGGGACCAGGCGATGAGGGAAAGAATACCCAAGGCCGCAGGCTCGAGCGTTGACAGTTGTGTGTTGCCCCCTCGTGATGCTTCCACCGCAACTTTGAGCGCATAAAGTGGAGACGTACCGATGTCTCCAAATACAACGCCAAGGGCACCTATTAATAAGTAACTGCTATTGGTGGCAGTGGTCGGGTTCGCGTTTGTGGTCATGTTCAATCAATTCATCAAGGAGGTACCTAGGGTAAACCTGTGCGGTGCAGATGTTAACAAGTTATTGGCTTCTCTGTATGACCCACAAAAATATACTTAAAAAGTATTCTTAATAAAAAGAAATGGACACATTCAAACGGAGTGCCAATGGCAATTTGCGTCTTGCGGACTGTTGAACCTTGAATTTTGTACTTTGAAAAAGCCACAACCCACTTACAACTTTGCTTCTTCTAACCATATTTGTAGCAGGATTTCGTTTTTGGAGAAGTTATGGGACTACCCGTTCGAATCGACAGTGATCTTTACGGTCAAGCAAAATCTCACGCTCACGCTGAGCGCAGAACTATTTCTGGACAAATCGAGTTTTGGGCGATGATTGGCAAGGCGGCGTTGGATAACCCAGACCTACCGATCGACTTTGTACGCGATCGAATGATTGCAAAAGGTGAAGGTAAATCTTTAGCCACCCCCTTCATTGCACAAAGCAAGCACTGATGGCCTCAAGGCAAATTCAAATCACTCAGTCCCCAGCTTTTGCGCAAGGCTTGGCATTGCCCCAATTTTGTAGCTTTATGAATTGTTGATTTCAACAGATAGAAGCAACGATCGTGCTCCTTACTCCAGAAATTACTCATAGCCTGGAGCCCAACATTGGCTCCTTTATAAGTTGCGATGAAAATCCCTCAGCTTAGGCTATTGGCCACAAGTGACTGTTTCAACATTGGAGCAAGAGCGGGATTAATATTGAACTTGATTTCTGCTGTCCACAGCTCCAAAGCCTCCTGCATGCGAAGCCAGCTCTCAGGGGAGCCCCCACAGCTCTTGCAATGAGAATAGCCATCTCAGCTGTGACGGCTTTTTTCTCGTGCAGTAAGTCTGATACCGTTTGTCGACTGACCTTGAGACGCGTAGCAAACTCACCTTGCGTCCATGCCAGTTTTGGCAGCACATCTTCACGCAGAACTGCACCAGGGTGCGTTGGCTTGCGATTGGGGTTTCGTAAACACCTCATCAGTGATAGTCCTTCAAGTTAACGTTTGGTCACACGCTACCGAAACAGTCGTTTAACCATATGATTTTATTGGTTAATTTACAGCCGCATACGCTGCTCGAGGCTGATTTCAAATGCGGGGTTCACGCTCAATTGAACACACTCAGTTCATCGTGTATTCCTTGTGTGGCTAGCAGCTCACTGGGCAACGAATACACGCCTACTTAAAGGCCACGCTCTTTGATCCCCGCAACTTGCACGAGTTTGGCGGTGCTTTCGATTTCTTTTTTGATGAAGGCCTGAAACTCAACCGGCGTGCTGCCCACGCCCTGAACTCCATCGTGGTTCAATCTCTCCATCACCGAGGGGGTTCTCAGGGCCTTGGATGAGTCGGTTTGTATTTTCTCAATCAACTCCGAGGGCGTGTTGGCCGCACAAAACAAACCATACCAAGTCAATGACTCAAAGCCGTCGAGGCCAGACTCTGAAAGCGTGGGCACGCCAATGTCAGTGGGCGCACGACTCAGACTCGTTGATGCCAAAACCTTCAATGCCCCCGTCTTGAGCAAGGGTTGAATCGCCATGCGACTCGTAAAAGAGATCTGAACCACATTGCCCACCAAATCGACCAATGCTGGGCTCGAGCCCTTGTAGGGCACGTGTGTCAGCTTGACCCCAGCCATGTGGTTGAACAACTCACCCGCCAGATGTTGTGGCCCGCCATTGCCGGAGCTTGCAAATGCAAGTGCATGTGGGTGGGACTTGGCGTACTCGATGAGTTCGCGCACCGTGTTCACTCCCAAGCCGGTGTTGACAACGAGCAGCAAGGGTGCTGCTGCCAACATGGTGATCGAGCTGAAGTCCTTGAGCGTGTCATAGGGCAATTTCGACAAAAGAGCAGGGTTACTCGTGTGAGGATTGGCCGTGAGCAAGAGCGTGTAGCCATCTGGAGCACTCTTGGCAACGGCATCCGAGCCAAGCACCGTTCCACCGCCTGGGCGATTGTCAACGACCACGGCTTGCCCCCAAAGCTCGGAGAGCTTCATCGCCAGCGTTCTGCCCAAAATGTCAGTGCCACCGCCAGCGCTGAAAGGCACCACCAGGCGCACCGATTTTTGTGGATAAACCGCAAGTGTGTTGGCATAACACGCGCTCAGACTCAACATCAACATCAACATCAAACACAAGCTTCGCGGCCACGACGGGGGGATGGTGGGGTGCATAGAGCAGCGCTGCCTCAGGACGGTTGATCTTTGACATATTGCGCCACTTTGGCCCATTTCGCCACCTCACTGGCAATGAACTTGGAAAACTGCTCGCTCGAGCCCCCCACAGGGGTTGCACCCTCTTGCGAGAGTTTTTCAATCACAGCGGGTTCTTTCAGTATTTGGTTCACCAAGGCGTTGAGTTTAGACACCACCACTTTGGGGGTGGACTTGGGCGCCAAGAGCCCATACCAGCCCAAGTATTCGAAGTCACTCAGGCCCAACTCCATGGCGGTGGGTACATTGGGCAAAGCCGGCGTCCGAGTCGAACTCGTGACCGCGAGTGCCACCAGTTTTTGGTTTTGCAAATGAGGGATCGATGCCGGAATGCTGGCGATGTACATATTCACCTGAGACCCGAGCAAATCAATCAATGCGGGGCCACCCCCTTTGTAGGGCACATGGAGCAAATCGATGTGGGCGCTCATCATCATCAATTGACCGGCCAAATGCGTTGAGCTCCCATTGCCGCTTGAGGCATAACTCAGTTGGCCTTTGTTCTCTTTGGCCAGGGCAATGAATGCATTCAAGTCCTTGACCCCCAAAGACGGATTGACCAACACCACATTGGGAGCCGAGGCGATCTCTATGATCGGTGAAAAATCTTTTTGTGGATCAAATGGCAATTTGCCCTGACTCACATTCGCTGCGTGAGAAATGGGCACGGCCAACAAGGTGTAACCATCCGCTTTGGACTTGGCCACCCAATCACTGCCCACCGTTCCCCCACCTCCCGCTCGGTTTTCCACCACAAAGGGCTGCGCGGTCAACTCTTGCAGTCTTTGGGCAAACATGCGCGCCACCGAATCGATCCCACCGCCAGGGGCGAACGGCACTGCAACATGAACAGCCCTCTGCGGATAATGGGTCGCCAAGGTTACAACACCTGCTCCTGAGACTGCGCCCACACCACTGGGAGCAGCGGCGGGATTGGTGGCGCTCGATTCCACCCCTTTTTCTGGTGCAGCACTGGCAAGCGATGAGCTCAACAGCGAGGCCACGCTCGCGAGCCCGCAAAAAATCAACGACCAAGGATGAATTCGCATGCGGCTCGCGCTCAAAGCATGGGCCCATTGTGAGGATCCGCTGGGACCAACACCGTCACTGCATGGGCGCAACACTTGCTCACAAATTGCCTTGCCTCAATGCAGCGGAGAATTGTTTCATCGTGGGCGACTGAACCAACTCCTTGGACAAAGACTTGATGTGTTGGATGGCTTGAGCAGTTTTGACGGGACGGGCCAAGCGCTCAAATTTTTCATCAATTTCTTGAGGCGTGAGTGGATCTGCATCTGTTCCTTTGGGATCGATCACGGTTTTTTCAAATGACGCTCCGCCAGTGGTCTTGACCACCACACGGGCAGCGAAATGCGCTGGAAAGAGCGACTCCATGTCTTGATCGACAAAAAGACGCGTTTTAGCAAGCAAAGCTCGAACCCCCGGGTCATCGAGTTGATCCTGGGCGTAGGCTTGTGGGTCTCTTGCATCCTTTGCCAAGCTCACCCCTGCGCAAAATTCCAAGCTGTACTGCGCGGTCATGGGTTCGCGTGGATTGGTGTTGCTGTTTTGCTCAATGGCACGCTCACCCGAATGGATTTGAATCTCTTGCACTTGGTCAGGCGTTATACGGTGCTCTTGTTTCAACGCCTCCAACGCATGCGCGCTCGAGTGCAAGAGTCCGCAGCAAGGATAAGCCTTGACCCAAATGTGATCGATCGCAAAACTGGTGCCCAAGTGCTCATTCAGCGCTTCAGGGCGAATATCATGTCCACCAATCACAGACAACAAACCGTATCGCCCATCGATGCCAGCCTGAGGTCCCGTGAACCCACGCTTGGCCAACTCGCAGGCCACCACGCCGGACTCGGCCGCTTGACCAGCATGCATTCTTTTGACCATCCCGCCAGTGCCTTGGGTAAAGGCTTTGATGCCAGACGACATCGAGCACGCAATGCCGATGGCGCTCAACACTTGATCGACCTCCATCTTCAACACCACCGCGCACGCAACAACGGAGGCCACACTCCCCGCCACCCCAGTGGTGTGAAAACCCTGGGTGTTGTGCTGAGCGCCCAAGGCCAAGCCAAGACGCGCCATCATTTCATATCCCGCAATAATGCCCAGGAGCAAACGCTGCCCGCTCACGTCATACTCCTCGGCGATCGCCAAGGCAGCACTCACCACCACGGCACCAGGGTGAACCAAAGCGCCTTGCACAATATCGTCGAGCTCAAAACCATGGGTGGCAGTGCCGTTGGCAAACGCCACCCTGGCGGGCGTCAAACCTTGGTCGCTGCCCAGCAAGGTGGCGTGTCCTTTGGCCGCTTCGCTCAAGGCAAATTCGCGGGTGATCTTCCCCCAAGGCTGAATGCTGCCAAATAAGCCACAGCCAACATTGTCCAACAAGGCAAGTTGCGCTTGTTGGAACAAGCGAGGATCCACAGAGTCCTCGGTGAGGGAGAGTAAATGGTGGACCAATTGGAGTGAGGGCAGGGTCATGCGTTTGTGCTTTTCGTGATTCAAAATGCGAAGAGATCGAGACTGGGAAAGTTTTCAAAGTACCGAATCAATGTATCACCTCTGAGCGCTCAGCAATAAGCCGTGAATACCCTAGGTGGGGGTGTTCTAAAGGCTCGCGAGAGACCAGTGCAGTGCTTGAGGGGGGTGGTTTTCCGCAATGACCAAACTATTCATTGTTGCTATGATTTCTCCACTGCCCTTGGACGTTGTGGTCCTGGGCCCACTGCAAATTCGGAGCCCCCCATGAAGATTTGGTACCAAAGCATGACCAAAGTGTCGGCTTGGCCGGCCTACAACACGGCCTTGCGAAGCGTCTTGGCAAGCGTTGCCGATCCCCACACCCAGATCGAAGTGCACGGCATTGAAAAACGTGGTGGCGTTGGGGATCAATACCGATACCTGGAATTCATAGAAACACAAGAGGTCCTTGACAACGTTGAACGGGCCACTCAACAAGGTTTTGATGCGTTTCTCATTGGCAACATTTGTGACCCAGGGCTGCGTGAAGCGCGTGAAATCACCGACATGCCGGTCATTGGACTTGGCGAGACGTCCAGTCACATTGCCAGCCTCATGGGGGGCAATTTTTCGGTGGTCACGGGCTCACCCAAACACGTTCCTCGCATTGTGGAGAACTTTCAGCGCTACGGCCACACCCCCCGCATCCACAGCGCACGCTCCATGCAAATGATCCGCTTGGTCGATCTGGACCAAGGATTTTCTGATCCCGCCATGGGTCAAGCCCTCATCGAACGGTTTTTGGCGCAAGTTGACACCGTCTGTGATGAAGGCGCTGAGGTCATTGTTCCTGCGGTGGGCGTGCTCATGGTTTTATTGGCCCGAGAAAACATTTATACCGGCGGCAAAATGAAGATCCCCATCGTCAATGGCGTGAAGGCGCTGGTCAAGATGGGGGAGATGGCGGTGCAACTGCGAGCCTCCATGGGCCAGGCGTGGACATCACGCCGGTGCACCTACCAGCAACCGCCCCCCAGCCAACTGGCTGAAATTCGCCATCACTATGGCGAGGTCTACAGCACATTGCCCAACCCATTGCTCAAGGAGTCTTCATGAATCTCATCAAAAACCCAGGGACTCGATCCCCAATGCAGTGGATGCTGACATGCTGTTTAAGCTTTGCCGCTTTGAGTGCCTCGGCGCAAGACTATCCCAATCGAGCCATCAAAATCATCGTGCCCTATGGGGCGGGAGGCAGCGTGGATGTCATTGCCCGTACGTTGGCGCAAGAATTGACGCCTCGCTTGGGTCAATCGGTCATTGTGGACAACAAGCCCGGTGCTGGAAGCAATGTGGGGTCGAACTTGGTGGCCAAGTCTGCACCCGACGGCTACACCCTCTTGCTCACCTCTCCGGGCAACGCCATCAATGTGACCTTGTACAACCCAATGCCCTACGATGTGAGGACCGAGTTGACCCAAGTGGCCATGATTGGGCGTGCGCCTGGCATCTTATTGGTCAGCAATGGCTTTCCCGCCAGCAATGTCAAAGAGTTTGTGGCCTTGGCCAAAAAATCCCCTGGCGCCATCAACTTTGGCTCGGGTGGTTCAGGCAGCTCTGAGCACTTGGGCGCTGAAATGTTCAAGTCAACGGCTGGCATCGACTTGCAACACGTGCCTTATAAAGGGGGTGCCGCAGTGATCAATGACATTTTGGCCGGTCACGTTCAGGCCTTCTTTACCAACCAAGCCAATGTGGTTGGGCAAATCAAAGCGAACAGCATCAAGGTGCTCGGCGTCGCCGCCTCTCAACGCTCGAGCTTGCTGCCCAATGTGCCGACTTTTGCCGAGCAAGGCTATCCACAGCAAATGGTCTCGGTTTGGTGGGGCATTGCAGCGCCGAGCAAAACCCCCCTCCCCATCTTGGATATGCTCAACAAGGAAATCCTGGCCAGCGGTGCTTCTGCCGCCATGCGCAGTCGCCTCACCGACATGGGCGCCGAATCCATTGTCACCACACGATCCCAGGCCAATGCATTTTTGGAAGATGAAATTGTCAGCTGGGGTAAAGCTGTCAAGAGTTCAAACGCCCAGGTCGATTGAGTACCCATGACCACCGGTCCATTGCAGTGTTGAACACACGACAGGTGAATTCAGGGCGTTGATTGAACTGCCCATGCCCTCAACACCGAGTCCTCACGCCAGAGCCCATTCGCTCATCATTCCATTTGGACCTTGGAGGTTTGTACGACCCGCGCCCATTTGCTCAACTCTGACTTGAAGAATGCGCCAAATGCTTCTGGCGTGCTGCTCATGGGCTCAGCGCCCAATTGCAGCAACTTCTCGCTCACCAAGGGGTCCTTCAGCGCGTCGGCCACCTCCTGACTGAGTTGATGGATGATGTCATTGGGCGTGGCAGCAGGCGCGAACAACCCAAACCAGGCGGTGGCGTCAAATCCAGTCACCCCCACCTCATCGAGGGTGGGAATATCGGGTGCCACGCGTGAACGCACTTTGGTGCTGACCGCGAGCGCTCGCAACTTGCCAACCTTCACCATGGGCAAACTGGTCATGATGTTGTCAAAGGCCACCTGAACTTGGTTGGCGAGCAAGTCATTCATGGCCGGTGCCGCCCCTTTGTAAGGCACATGGGTGAGTTTGATGTTCGCAGTGGTGGACAAGTGTTCAGTAAAGAGATGCGACCCCGATCCATTGCCGGCGCTCGCGTAGTTGATGTCTCCTGGCTTACCGCCGCCTTTGCCACGCGCCGCGTCCAGGAAATCACCTGCGGTTTTGTAGGGCGCCTTGGGATTGACCACCAACAAAAAAGGCGTGGACGAGATCATGGAAATGGCTCGCAAATCCTTGAGCGGGTCATAGGTCATCTTGGGGTAGAGGCTGGGGTTCACCGACAGTGAGATGGTGCCCAGCAGCAAAGTGTATCCATCGGGGGAAGACTTGACCACGGCTTCAGCGCCAATATTGCCAGCACTACCAGAGCGGTTTTCCACCACCACCGCTTGGGAAAATCGCTCAGACAACTTCTGACCAATGATGCGCGCGGCCAAATCCGAGGCACCCCCAGGTGGGTACCCCACCACCAACTTGATGGGTTTGGATGGGTAGGCTGCTGTTTGCGCAAGAGCTCCCGCCGTGAAGCCGCCCGCGACCCAGGCCGTGGACAGTGTGAAGAGGATGACGCGGCCCCTAAAACCAAGCATCAACGCTGAAATGTCTTTCATCACAAGGGTCTCTTTCTTTTTTTATATCGAACAGCTTGTCTCGATGGACGTCCACGTCTTTGCAGTGGAGCCTCCTCAAAGGCCATCTTGATTGGGCAGCTCAGCCCATGCCTTGAAAGGCGCAGACGCCTTGACGCTTCCAGAGCGAATGAGTTCGAGCCACACCTCTGCAGCGTCATGGAAACAATTGGCCCCGCATGGCCACAGCGCCACACTCATGGCCTCGGCCATCTTGGCCTCAGACACCTCGTGGGCGTAACAAAGCTCAAGGGCGGCTTGAACACCCCATTTTGATTTGCCTCCAGTTTGAGCCGAGAGCATGGCCAAAAAGGCCCACTCCTCGGGGACACCCTCAAGCCCCGCGACGAGGACCTTGCCCGCGTTGCGATAGGCCTCGCGGGCATTGACCCGTGGAAAGTGCTTGTGCCACCTGGCACTGGCAAACTCATAAGGCGCCACACCCGCCACCCAGCCAGCAATGCGAAAGGCCGCCTCGGTCTGAGTGTCTGTGCCGCCGTGCTCCAAGAAAAGCTTCAGGTGATGGGCCCCCATCTCACCGGCCATGCACAGCAAGGCCAGCCAGACAAACTCTTTCTCCAAGGGAGCCAAATGTTTTTCATCCAACACCAGGCATTTGTAGAACACACGGTAGCCGCTGAAGACACCAGGCAGCGCGGCCGCCATCGGTCCTTGCTGGGGATTCACATAACCACGCAATGCGCGAAACTCACTGAGGCGAGAGACCACCTCTTCAACACTTGCAAGCTTTTGTTCATTCATTGAAATTTCCAGTTCTGCTTTCACGCCTTCACTTCTCGTGGGCCCATCGACTTCATCGCATTCAACCTCAACTGAGGCTTTATAAACCCAGTCCTTGAACCCAGTCATCTTGCACGACTTCCCTGCAGCAAAACCCAAGGCGCCGTGTTCAGCATCGCGAGACAACGCAGACATCAACCTGGACATGTGATTTTGCTAATCAGTTCACAACTTTGGCAAGCTGGTACAAAGTCTGCAAGTGAGCGATTTATTTTACGAACTTTTTTGCAATGAAAGACTCAAGGTAATCCATGACTTCACCCCTGTTCATGAACAATCCTCATGATGAATACCGAAGAATTGCACAGTCAACGCGATCAACATAATTTCCGATCACAGTCAGCGCATCACCCCGCTCTTTCTTGAAATCCATTGACTTCACCAGCAGATCGCAAACACGTTGACTGATTCAAAGTCCTCAACTTCTTTGTCAAGCACAAGCCCTTTCATTTCGCACGAAGCGGCTTGATCGATGGGGGGAGTGGACATCAATCACGCAGGCAATGGCAAATTCACTGTTGGCTTGAATTGAAAATAAAACCATCGTGAGCCAACTCAAGTTGGCGTGACGAAACGACTGGTCAGCTTGAAATTCTTTCAGCCCAACATCTCATCAAATACCAACTCACAAACTGCCCACAAGACGTCTTCGCTGCTCAACCATGGCTTGGTGGCTTCTTCGAGTTTGAAACCCGCCGCGGCATCCGTCTTTGATCCCGGTTGTGTTAAAGACCGCCAAAAAGGCTATCGCCCCAGCACCTCGGTGCTCATTCAACTGGGTGACAGCGACGACTGCCCCCCCGGACCGTGCAAAGCCATGGTCGACAAGTCTGCGACTCTAAAGCTTCAAATCATTACAAATTCTGGGGCTTATCATCAGTTCGACTCCGATACTTCCGTCAACATCCGTTACGATGTGGGCACAGGACAAGGCGTGCATTGCGG
>CAIPFK010000047.1 GCA_903864315.1 uncultured Burkholderiales bacterium
CTCTCGGGGTTGGCGACACCAGGCCGAGTCGTGGGTCCATCGTTTTCTGTGCACGAAGTCTTGGACGTGATCGAAGCGGTGCTGGCACACTACGTGGCCAAGCGTGAACACCAAGAAAGCTTCATTGATGCGTTCAAACGCATCGGCTTTGAATCCTTCAAGGACGTGGCCAACCAAGCCCGGCTCGCTCCTGCGCCGAGCACGGCCATGAGCACACCGCAAATTTGATGCCTTGCAGCCAAGCCCCGGCACCCAGCACCCAGCACCTAAAAAACCAGCAACACCCCCTCAGGCGCCCTGCGCCACTCCCAGCCGCCCTTGTCGAACTCGATTGAATCCATGAATTTATTGCAACACACCCCGCCCCTCCCATCCCTCGCCTCAGCGTGGCCTGGCGTGAGCCAAGCCAAGGGCCTTGAAGACCATGCCGAGCAACGCGTTTTGATCGTCGACAACACCGTGGACCCCAGCATCCTCAAGGACCAATTGAAGGGTGTTGAGCGCATTGAACTGCATTTCCCCAAATTCACCGACGGGCGCGCCTATAGCCAAGCGGTGATGCTCAGAAGACGTTGCGGTTTTCTCGGAGACATCCGGGCCACGGGCGAAGTCTTGATCGATCAAATCGTGCAGATGCAGCGCACAGGGTTCACCAGCGCCGTGCTGCGCGATGATCAAAACGTCCAACACGCCCAAAAATTACTGACCCAATATGCAGGTTTTTACCAAGGCGATGCGCTGGAGTCGGCTCCCTTGTTTTCCCGGCACTAGTCCCAAGCGATGCTTGGCCCAGTTTCAGCATTCACTCTAAACGCTTCTGTCTAAACGCTTCTGTCTGAACACTTCTGTCTGAACACTTCACTCCATCCTCACCTCAAGCCACTCCCGACCATGCAAGCCACCCCCAAGGCCACCGAACGTTTTGCCAAAGACCGCCCCGAGTTTTCTTCACTCCTGGGGCTCACGCGCGCCAGACTGTCGCAAGCGGTCAAGCAACATGCCCCCATCAAACAAGCCTCTAGCCTTGGGGCAGAGGATGTGGTGATCACGCATTTGCTCCAAAGCCTCTCCCTGCCTGCAACCGTTTTTGTCTTGGACACGGGCGCCTTGCACCAACCAACACTGGCGCTGCTGGAGAGAACTCAAGCGGCCTTGGCCTCGCACAAGACGGTCAAGGTGGAAGTCTTTCGCCCCCGACTCGAGTCGGTGATCGAATTCATCCAAAACAAAGGCCAAAACGCGATTTATGACAGCATTGACAACAGGAAAGCGTGCTGCCATATCCGCAAACTCGAACCCCTCTCGCGTGCCTTGGCCGGACAAAAAGCGTGGATCACCGGCTTGAGACGCGAGCAATCCAACACCCGAGCCCAAGTGCCCTTGGTCGACGAGTCTGAGCTCGAGAGCAAGGGCTGGGTCAAGATCAATCCCTTGATGGACTGGAGCTGGGGCGATGTGTGGCAATACATTGCGACCTACAAGGTGGACTACAACCCCTTGCACGATGAGTTTTTCCCAAGCATTGGATGTGCACCTTGCACGCGGGCCATCTCCATGGGGGAGGACTTTCGCTCTGGAAGATGGTGGTGGGAGGATGAAAACGCCAAAGAGTGCGGCCTGCATGTGAGCCATGCACCGGCTTGAAGCCCCAAGCCAGTGATCTCTTCCCCCTCCCAGTTAAACTATCCCCGCTCGAGAGACTTTTTGCAGCTCAGCGCACCATTTTTTGATTTTCTCTTGACCCACACTTCGACATGAACACCACCGCCTCCACTGACCGCCAAGCAGCGGCCAGCCTCTCCTTGCAAGCCCTCAGCCAGTCGCATCTGGATGGTTTGGAGCAAGAGACCATTTTTTTGTTGCGCGAGGTCGCCGCGGTCTTTGAGCGCCCAGCCCTCCTGTTTTCCGGAGGCAAGGACTCCTTGGTGATGCTCAAGTGTGCAGAAAAAGCCTTTGGCGTGGGCCGCATTCCCTACCCATTGTTGATGATCGACACGGGGCATAATTTTGTGGAGGTGACGCACTTTCGAGACCAGCGCGCCCAAGAACTTCAAGCGCAGTTGATCGTTCGAAGCGTGGAAGACTCCATGAAGCGAGGGACCGTGCGCTTGTCCCGAGCAGACGAGTCGCGCAATGTGCACCAATCGGTGACGCTTCTTGAGGCCATCGAAGAATTCAAATTCGACGCCTTGATCGGAGGTGCTCGTCGCGACGAAGAAAAGGCCCGTGCCAAGGAACGCATCTTCTCCCACCGCGACAGTTTTGGGACATGGCAGCCCAAGTCCCAACGCCCCGAGTTGTGGACCCTCTTTAACACCCGACTCCAACCGGGTGAGCACTTTCGTGTCTTTCCGATTTCCAATTGGACTGAGCTGGATGTGTGGCAGTACATTGCGCGCGAGAAAATTGAGCTCCCCAGCCTCTATTACGCCCACGAGCGCGAGGTGGTGGATCGCCGCGGTCTTTTGGTGCCGGTGACTGAACTCACCCCCCTCAAAGCCGGTGAGAGCTCGCACATTGAGAGCGTGCGCTTTAGAACGGTGGGCGACATCACCTGCACTTGCCCGGTGGCCAGTGTGGCGGCCACCCCTGAGGAGATCGTGATCGAGACCCTCGTCGCTGACGTGAGTGAGCGAGGCGCCACGCGCATGGACGACCAGACCTCAGAGGCGTCCATGGAAAAACGCAAAAAAGATGGTTACTTCTAAACGCTTGGCTCACGACCCACCAACACCACCCCAGGCCCATTGATCACTCGCACTTTTTTGCCCTGCTCGCCCTCCTCGCCCTCCTCGCCCAGCGGGCGAACCCGAATTCACTTTTCAAGACCATGCCCAATTCAAGCACCCTCACCACTTCGTCGAATCCGCCAAGCCCTGAGAGCGCCAACACGCTGAGCGCTTTGAAATTCATCACCTGTGGCTCTGTCGATGACGGCAAAAGCACCCTCATTGGCCGCCTCTTGGTGGACACCCAAGCGGTGCTGCAAGACCACTTGGCCGGTGTTCAGCGCATGGGACAAACCGATTTGGCCTTGCTCACCGACGGCTTGTCGGCTGAGCGCGAGCAAGGCATCACCATCGATGTGGCCTACCGTTACTTCTCCACCGAGCAGCGCAAATTCATCATCGGGGATGCGCCTGGTCACGAGCAGTACACCCGCAACATGGTGACAGCGGCCTCGAGCGCCGATGCTGCGCTCGTGCTCGTGGATGCGACCAAGCTCGAGTGGGAGCGCGCAAGCCTTGAGCTCTTGCCCCAAACCAAACGCCACACCCTCTTGGCCACGCTCCTTCGGGTGCCCTCATTGGTCTTTGTCATCAATAAGCTCGACGCGGTGAAGGATCCAAGTCTTGCCTTCAAGCACATTGGCGAGGCCTTGGCCAAATTCGCCCAAAAAGCCAACATCAAGGTCCACGCCACCGTGCCCATTTCGGCCTTGAAAGGCTGGAATGTGGCCGAGAGCAAACACCACTGGTGTGGCTACACGGGCGAGAGTTTGCTCACCATCTTGGAGCAACTGCCCTCGACCCCACCCGACCTGAACGGCCCCACGTGGGTGTGCGTGCAGTGGGTCGAAAAGCAACACGACTCGGCCCGCACCGACCAGGGCCGGCGGGTGTTTTGGGGGCGAGTCGCCTCTGGTCACTTGAAGGTGGGTGACCAAGTCAAGGTCCACCCAAGCGAGAGTGTGGCAACGGTCGCCCAGATCTTGAACGCCACCCGGCAGACCCAAGACGCGCAACTCGGACAAGCCGGCCAGAGTGTGGGCGTGATCTTGGACCGCGAGGTCGATGTCTCCCGCGGTGACTGGTTGATTGCAGCCGCCAAAGACCCCCAAACGCTGGAC
>CAIPFK010000048.1 GCA_903864315.1 uncultured Burkholderiales bacterium
CTTGGGCAACGACTGGTCTCGAGTGCGCGCTTTGGGCAGCCACATCAAAGGCACCAACGGCGAGTCCCAAGGCGTCGTGCCTTTCCTCAAAGTCGTCAACGACACCGCCGTGGCGGTCAACCAAGGCGGCAAAAGAAAGGGTGCGGTTTGCACTTATCTAGAAACATGGCACTTGGACATTGAAGAATTTTTGGAGTTGCGCAAAAACACGGGCGACGACCGGCGTCGCACCCATGACATGAACACGTCCAATTGGATCCCTGACCTTTTCATGCGCCGCGTGATGGAAAAAGGCGAGTGGACCTTGTTCTCCCCCGCGGAAGTGCCTGACCTCCATGAGCTCTTTGGTCGCGCCTTTGAGACCGCTTACGTGGCTTACGAAGAAAAAGCCAAAAAAGGCGAGATCAATCCCAGCAAAACAGTGCAAGCGGCTGATTTGTGGAGAAAAATGCTCACCATGCTGTTTGAAACAGGACACCCCTGGATCACCTTCAAAGACGCTTGCAATGTGCGCTCACCCCAGCAGCACTGTGGCGTGGTCCACTCATCGAATTTGTGCACCGAGATCACATTGAACACCAGCGACACCGAAACAGCGGTTTGCAACCTGGGCTCGGTCAACTTGCTCCAGCACTTGAAGGACGGCAAAATCGATCACGACAAGCTCAAGATCACGATCTCGACAGCCATGCGCATGCTCGACAACGTGATCGACATCAATTACTACGCTGTCAAGAAAGCCCGCGACTCCAATATGCGCCACCGTCCTGTGGGACTGGGCTTGATGGCCTTCCAAGACTGTTTGTATTCTTTGCGCATTCCCTACGGTTCGGCTGAAGCGGTGCAATTTGCCGACGAAAGCATGGAAGCCATTTGCTACTACGCCTACCAAGCGTCAAGCGACTTGGCCGTGGAGCGTGGTCGCTACAACAGCTACAAAGGCTCCTTGTGGGACCAAGGCATATTGCCCATCGACACGCTGGAGTTGCTCTCCAAAGAGCGCGGTGGCTACGTGGAGGTCGACCGCTCCAGCACCTTGGACTGGGATACGCTACGGAAAAAAATTGCCAAAGACGGCATGCGCAACTCCAACTGCGTGGCCATTGCACCGACAGCCACCATCTCCAACATCATTGGCGTGGACGCTTGCATTGAGCCGTGTTTTGGGAATTTGTCGGTCAAATCCAATTTGTCCGGTGAGTTCACCATCATCAACAGTTACTTGGTTCGCGACCTCAAGCGTCTAGGACTCTGGGACGAAGTGATGGTGATGGACCTCAAACACTTTGATGGCTCATTGCGCCCCATCGACCGTGTGCCCCCTGAGGTCAAGTCTTTGTATGCCACCGCGTTTGAGATTGAAACGCAGTGGATTGTTGAAGCCGGTGCGCGTCGCCAAAAGTGGATCGATCAAGCCCAGTCGCTCAACATCTACATGGCCGGTGCTTCGGGTAAAAAACTCGATGACACGTACAAGCTCGCGTGGCTCAGAGGCTTGAAGACCACTTACTATTTGCGCACCATGAGTGCCACGCATGTGGAGAAATCCACCGTGAACTCCAATCAGCACAATGCGGTCTCATCGGGCTCAGGCTCCACCATGAATGCGGCTGGCGCGTCAACGGCAACCACGGCGAGTCCTCTGTCCGCACTTGAAGTGGCCGCTGCGGCTGCCAGAGCTCAACAAATGGAGTTGTCAGATTCGGCGGCGACAGATATTCGTTTTTGCGGCGTGGATGACCCCACGTGCGAATCCTGCCAGTAATGAATATCAAGCACACCTCTCGCGTCAATGCGACTGTCTTTGAGCAGTTCAGTGTTGAGGCGAGAGCCTTGTGGGGTTGAATAAAACTACTCAAGTTGGTATGCATGTGAAATGCACATCGAGGCCTCATTTTTTGAAAATCAGCGAACTCAACAAGACACTCGCACACACTTTTTTGCATCAAGTCGATGCAATTGAACAACACTCTTGCAACACATTTTGAATGATTTCTTTGCATTTCATCGTGTTGCATTCATAATTCGAACATTGGAAAATTATCTATGCTGACCTGGGACGAAGAAGTTAAGCCAACACCGCCAACACCACACCTCGGTGACTCCATGAGTCGCATGGTTGAGTCACCTCAAAATGACTTGGCACACCACCCAGTCCCGACAAGAACTCTCAATGATGGTGCACCCATTCCATTGGCGAGTGTCACTCAAGTCTCCAACCCCCATCCCGGCCTCTCCTCTGAAGCGTTGACTGCTCCCAAGCAGCCGGCTCGTCGCATCAACGCAGCAGACAAGCGCATCATCAACGGTCAAACCGACGTCAATCAACTCGTGCCCTTCAAGTACAAGTGGGCTTGGGAAAAGTATTTGGCCACTTGCGCCAACCATTGGATGCCCCAAGAGGTCAACATGACTCGGGACATTGCACTGTGGAAAGATCCCAATGGCTTGACTGAAGACGAGCGCCGCATTGTCAAACGCAATCTGGGCTTCTTTGTCACCGCCGACTCTTTGGCCGCCAACAACATTGTGCTTGGCACTTACCGCCACATCACGGCACCCGAATGTCGTCAGTTCTTATTGCGCCAAGCGTTTGAAGAAGCCATTCACACACACGCCTATCAATACATCGTGGAGTCCCTGGGGCTCGACGAGAGTGAAATCTTCAATGCCTACAACGAGGTCAAGTCCATCCGCGACAAGGATGAGTTTTTGATTCCTTTCATTGCCGCCATCATGGACCCGAACTTTCACACGGGCACCTTGGAAACCGATCAAACCTTGCTGAAATCGCTGATTGTGTTTGCTTGTCTGATGGAAGGCCTCTTCTTTTATGTCGGCTTTACGCAGATCTTGGCCTTGGGTCGTCAAAACAAAATGACCGGTGCTGCCGAGCAGTACCAGTACATCTTGCGCGACGAGTCCATGCACTGCAACTTTGGCATTGATTTGATCAACCAAATCAAATTGGAAAACCCTCAGCTGTGGACGAATTCATTCAAAGCTGAAATCATTGAACTGTTCAAACACGCTGTTGAATTGGAATACCGCTACGCCGAGGACACCATGCCCCGCGGTGTGTTGGGCATGAACGCCTCCATGTTCAAAGGCTATTTGCGCTACATTGCCAATCGACGCGCGACCCAAATTGGTCTAGAGGCCTTGTTCCCCAATGAAGAGAATCCTTTTCCTTGGATGAGCGAGATGATTGACCTGAAAAAAGAGCGAAACTTCTTTGAGACCCGAGTCATTGAGTACCAAACTGGTGGCACTCTGTCTTGGGACTGATGGATCAAAGCATTTGAATACCCTGAATTTGTCGTTGTCTCACACCACTTCTGCCTTTGCGCAGAAGGACTGCTTGGCACTGACACCCCCCGTTCAAGGTGCTGGACCCGGGTCCAACACCCTGAATCGCTTTGCACTCATCCGAGTGAAAAGTGCTTTTTAACCCAACGATCTTATAACTTGATCTAGGAGTAAATTATGGCAACTGCAAAAAAACCGGCCGCAAAAAAGGCCCCAGCAAAAAAAGTAGCGGCTAAAAAGCCAGCAGCAAAAAAAGTAGCGGTTAAGAAACCAGCTGCTAAAAAAGTAGCGGCCAAAAAGCCAGCAGCAAAAAAAGTAGCGGCTAAAAAGCCAGCTGCCAAAAAAGCTGCCGCTAAAAAGCCAGCAGCAAAAAAAGTAGCGGCCAAAAAGCCAGCTGCTAAAAAAGCTGCCGCTAAAAAGGTTGCTAAGAAGCCTGCTGCTAAAAAGCCAGCCGCAAAAAAGCCAGCCGCAAAAAAAAAAGTAGCTAAAAAAGCCGCGAAAAAACCTGCTGCCCCTGCGCACCCTCGAGTAGCC
>CAIPFK010000049.1 GCA_903864315.1 uncultured Burkholderiales bacterium
CTTTATTTACACGCAAAAATGTTGAAGGGCCTTCGCATCGAAGGCATCGATTGCCACATTGGCTCCCAAATCACCACCACCGAGCCCTATGTCGATGCGTTGAACCGGGTGCTCGATTTGGTCGAACAAATCGAGTCCCACGGCATGCCCATCCATCACTTGGATTTTGGTGGGGGCTTGGGAATTCAATACAAAGATGAGACGGCACCAGACGCCAACCTTCTTTGGAAAACACTCTGGGCGGTGCTCGATGCTCGAGGCTTTGGGGAGCGACAAGTCATGGTCGAGCCCGGACGCTCCTTGGTGGGCAATGCAGGGGTGTGCTTGAGCACCGTACAGTATGTGAAACCCGGAGAACAAAAAAACTTTTGCATCGTCGACGCCGCCATGAACGATCTGCCGCGCCCAGCGATGTACGAAGCCTTTCACGCCATCGTGCCGTTGTCGCTTCACACAACTGCCGAGCCTGCGGTCTATGACGTCGTGGGACCGGTGTGCGAGAGCGGGGATTGGCTCGGTCGCGAGCGCACCTTGAGCGTGACGGCCGGTGACGTGCTGGCGGTGCTCTCCGCGGGTGCCTATTGCACGAGCATGTCAAGCAACTACAACACCCGAGGGCGTGCTGCCGAGGTGCTGATCGACGAACAACAGTGGCACCTCATTCGCGAGCGCGAAACCACAGCGGACCAACTTCGACTGGAAAAACTGCTCGACTGAGCCGCCCCCTGGGACCCATGGACAATGGCCCCAGTTGGCCAGTCACTTGGGCGTTCCAAGGCGCGAGCAGTTCGAGATGGCCGGTGCATTTGAATTGGCCAGTCGTTGAGTGTCTAGGCCGATCGGCTCATTTTGTGGCGCAAAGCTTGCACCATCCGGTAGAGCAGCAAGAGGGACAAAATCGCGCCGTAAAAAATCACATCCTCAAACCGATGTTTGCCAGCACGCATCCAGTAAAAATGCAGTACCGCCAAGGTGGCGACAACGTACACCGCTTGGTGCAGCGTCTTCCACCGCTTGGGGCCCATGGCTTTGATGGCGGCGTTGAATGAGGTCGCACCAAGCGCTGCCAAAAAGACAAACCCCGCCATTCCGACAAAAATAAACGGACGCTTGAAGATGTCTTGGACGATATCGTCCAACTCCAAGCCCATGTCCAACCAGGCATAGCACAACAAGTGCAAGAAGGCGTAGGCGAGCACGGCCAATCCCAACGTGCGGCGATGCCGCAGCAGTGCGGGCATCTTCAAGAGGTCTTTGAGCGGGGTCACCAAGAGCACGTAACACAGCGCCCGAATGGTGAGGTCCCCACTTTGCCGGATCAAGGTCTCGGCTGGGTTGACCCCCAAAGACTCGGTGAAAGCGCCGTAGACCAAATAGACCCCTGGGAGTGCACACAAGACACCCACCCAAAGCTTCGCCCAAGGATGGAGCAACAGGCGTTGGGAGAACGCTTTCAAAGCATGCATGAGACTTTGGGCTTGCACATCCATTGACCCGTTCGCAGATGGCGTCGCGGACTCAAAAGTTCTTTTTGAGGTCCATTCCCGCATACAGGGATGCCACTTGCTCTTCATAGCCGTTGAACATCAACGTCTTCCTGCGCTTGGCAAAAAGGCCGTCTTCGCCCAGTCGACGCTCGGTGGCCTGACTCCAACGTGGGTGGTCCACATTGGGGTTGACGTTGGAGTAAAAGCCGTACTCGTTAGCCGCGGCTTTGTTCCAAGCGGTGGGGGGCTGCTTGTCGCTGAAGACGATTTTGACAATGGACTTGGCATTCTTGAAGCCATACTTCCAAGGCACCACGAGACGCACCGGTGCCCCGCTTTGATTGGGCAGCACCTCGCCGTACATGCCGAAAGTCAGGAGCGTGAGCGGGTGCATGGCCTCGTCCATGCGCAGTCCCTCCACATAGGGCCAATCCAAAATGGCCGAACCCACAAAGGGCATGGTCTTGGGGTCGGCTTGAGAGACAAAGCTCACATATTTTGCACTCCCCAAGGGTTCCACGCGTTTGATCAACTCGGCCAAGGAGTAGCCCACCCAGGGAATCACCATGGACCAGCCCTCCACGCAGCGCATGCGGTAGATGCGCTCTTCCATTGCGCTCCATTTGAGCAAGTCTTCAAGGCCCACGCGCATGGGCTTTTTGACCGCCCCTTCGATGGCCACACTCCAAGGGGATGTCTGCAAGGTGTGGGCGTTTTTGGCCGGGTCCGCTTTGTCGGTGCCAAACTCGTAAAAATTGTTGTAGCTTGAGGCGTCTGCATAGGGGGTGGTTTTTTCCATCACCACCGCACCGGGGACCTTGGAGCTTTGGCCTTTGAGGGCGGCCAATTTGCCCGAGCCCGCTGGAGTCTGGGACCACGCTTCACGCGAAGCCCAAGACGCCAGACCCACACCGCCCAGACCCACCGCCATGGCCGCCACCAAGTCGCGACGATTCAAATAAGTGCGCTGCGACGTGATTTCACTGGGCACGACGCCCGCGCTCTTGAACGAGTCTTGGGTGGTGGCTTTAGGAATCAAAAAACCCATGGTGCAGCTCCTAGGAAGGGATAGTCAAGAAGAAAGCTGTTCTCGCTCTTCAATTCGGCTGAAAAAGCTTTGTATGTGACAACTGTATGCGAAAGCCAAACCAGAAACTTAAAATTTTCTAATGACCCCACGATTGGCTAAAAATAGGGGACATTGAAAACCAGTTGGAGATCATCAGGGGCTGCGCACTGTCAAGACGTCAACAGAATTTACTTTTTCACATTCGAAAATTTAAAAATTCTTGCAATAATACAACTAATGTATTTATATTACATCATTTTATCAATCTTTATATTTAACTAATTTGTTACACCTAATCAATGACTATTTGAGGTTGTAAAAAAATAATGTCACAACCTCCAAAAATAGCAACGAGCTGTGAGGGTGACATATTTGCTGACGCGATTGCCAATCAAAAGAAAGTCACAACCACCTTTTTACTGAAAGAATTTCAATTTATTTGACTTCAGTATTTTCATGCCAACCATCAGTCGCATATTTGGCATCATCATTTGAATATTTTTCAATCATCCTGCACCGCCTCACTTTCATGTTCAGTAGGCTGCA
>CAIPFK010000050.1 GCA_903864315.1 uncultured Burkholderiales bacterium
CCCCAAACTCAAGGCCATTTTGGGCAGTTGTGTGGTTTTTCCGGAACCGGTCTCGCCACTCACAATCACCACAGGATGGTCTTGGATGGCACGCATGATCTCCTCTTTACGAAGGGAGACGGGCAAGGAGGGTGGATAATCGAGTTTGAAGGGCAAAATGTTGAACTGAGAAGACGACAATCGAGTGGAAAACTGGCGAAAATCCAGTGAAAAGGGTCCACAATTCGCTATTATCTCATTGGGCCCCAACTCACCGTGAAGTCCATGGCATTCACCCCCTGATCGCCAAGTGGGCGTGGGTCAGAGTGAGTAGAACCGTTTATTAATCAAACCCGAGAAACCACCCACCACCATGTCCGCGGTCTTTAACTTCACCTTTGTGCCTTGGTTTCGCTCCGTGGCCCCTTACATCCACATGCACCGGGGCAAGACCTTTGTGGTGGCGGTGGCCGGTGAGGCCATCCACGCCGGCAAACTGCCCAGCATTGTGCAAGACCTGGCCTTGATCCACAGCATGGGGGTCAACATTGTCTTGGTTCACGGCTTTCGTCCCCAGGTCAACGAGCAACTGTTGGCCAAAGGGCATCAACCACTGTATGCCCAGGGCATTCGCATCACCGATGAGGTGGCACTCGATTGTGCGCAAGAGGCGGCCGGTCAACTGCGCTACGAAATCGAAGCGGCCTTCAGTCAAGGTCTGCCCAACACCCCGATGGCGGGAGCGACGGTGCGGGTGATTTCTGGCAACTTCATCACCGCCAGGCCCATTGGGATCGTGGACGGGATTGACTACAAGTCGTCGGGTCTCGTGAGAAAGGTCGACATCCAAGGCATCGAGCAAACCCTCAAAGCCGGCTCCTTGGTCCTCTTGTCGCCCTTTGGTTTTTCTCCAACGGGTGAAGCCTTCAATTTGGCCATGGAAGAGGTCGCGACCTCGGTGGCCATTGCCTTGCAAGCGGACAAGCTGATCTTTCTCACCGAAATGCCGGGTCTGCGTGTGCGCCCGCACGACAACACGGACGCCAACGATGACAATCCGATTGACACCGAGTTGCCCTTGGCCGATGCAGAAAAACTCCTCTCGCAACTCCCTCCCCCCAACACCCCTGAGGATCTGGCCTTTTATTTGCAGCACTGCGTGAAGGCTTGCAAAGCCGGGGTCGAGAGAAGCCACATCTTGCCCTTCAAAGTCGACGGCGCACTGCTCCTTGAGGTCTACATGCACGACGGCATTGGCACCATGATCGTGGACGAAAAGCTCGAGAGCATCCGCGAAGCCACCCACGAAGATGTGGGCGGGATTTTGCAGCTGATCGAACCCTTCGAGAACGATGGCACCTTGGTCAAACGCTCTCGCACGGAGATTGAACGCGATATTGATCAGTACACGGTGATCGAGCACGACGGGGTGATCTTTGCGTGTGCAGCGCTCTACCCCTATGCGGATCAAAAAACCGCCGAGCTCGCGGCCCTCACCGTCTCGCCTGCGGCCCAGGGCCAAGGCGATGGTGAGAAAGTGCTCAAACGCGTCGAGCACCGCGCAAGGTCCATGGGAATCACGAGTATTTTTGTGCTCACGACCCGCACCATGCATTGGTTCATCAAACGCGGCTTTGTTCCCGTGGAACCCGACTGGTTGCCGCCGTCTCGACTTAAAAAATACAACACCGAGCGCGGCAGTCGGGTGTTTGTCAAAAAACTCATTTAAACCAATATGAAACTTCACACTTCTTTCCTGTGCAAAAGCGCCACGCAGTCAACGTGTTGGGACCAAGTCAAGGCGAGAGCCTGGGTCTTGTTGGGCAGCGTTCTCTTCACGACTTGCGCTTGGAGCGCGTATCCCGACAAAGTCATCACCGTGGTGGTGCCCTTTGCAGCGGGGTCCGGCACCGATGCCGTGGCGCGTGTCGTGGCACAAGGCTTATCAGACAAACTCAAACAAACCGTCGTGATCGACAACCGAGCAGGCGCCAATGCACAAATTGGTGCTCAATTTGTCGCCCAGGCCGTGCCCGATGGCTACACTTTGCTCGTGACCACGGCCACCTCGCACTCGGCCAATCCCGCGCTCTTTAAGAAACTGAGCTATGACCCATTGGCTGACTTCACCCCCATCGCCAAAACCGGCTCCATGCCTTTTGTGCTGGTGACCCGCCCGGGTCTTGGGGCCAAGAGCATTCAAGATCTCATTGTCTATGCCAGAGCCAACCCGGGCAAAGTCTCCTTTGCCAACACCAACGGCACCTCCATGGTGGCCGCACTCGCCATGGCCAAACTCGCACAAGTCGACTTGCTCAATGTGGGCTACAAATCGGCGCCCCAAGCCATGACCGATGTGCTCGGTGGTCAGGTGGATTTTTATGTCGTGGATTTTGCGTTGGCACTCCCCCACATCCGCAGTGGCAAGGTCAACGCCTTGGGTCTTGCCCAAAACAAAGCCTCGCGCATCTTGCCAGGCGTACCCACCTTGGCGCAAACCATTCCTGGCTTGGATCTGATCGCATGGAATGGACTCTTTGGTCCAGCGAAACTGCCCAAGGCCATCGCACAACAACTCGCAGCGGCGGTGCATGAAGTTTTGGTCGACCCCAAGTCGCAAGAAAAAATGGCCGTCTTGGGCTTTGAGATTGATGCCAGCAACTCGCCCCAAGAGTTTGAAAAGTTTGTCATCGATCAACTCGCGTATTGGCACAAAATGGTCGATCTCGCACAGATCACACCCGAGTAATTCGCATGATCCGTCAAGTGGCACACCCCAAGGTTCAATAGTGAAGGTTCAATAGGCAAGACGCTAGACTCAATGCCCTAGGACTCAGCCTGAGCAACTGCGTCGATCACGGACTGATCCATTGGCGGTTACCAATAATCCGATCTTCCGATCTTCCGATCATCCGATCAATCCTGGCCAACCCAATGCCGTCCTCAAACGCGCATTGGACCTTGAGACCTTGACTCAACATGTTTTGAAATGAGGACTTGGATTGAGTCGATTTTGATACCCGCTGAGCTCACCACGCTCTTGCAGTCTTGACGGACTATGCCGTGCGCCCCCATTTGAGCCAGACCAGTGAAGCGGCCATTGCAGCGACCAAGGCGAGGCTGCCCACATTGAGCAAACTCCAGCCTGCGGTCGTGACCAAAGCACCGGAGCTCAAAGACGTGATTGCCATGGTGGCGAACACACAGAAATTGATGGAGGCCTGGGCTTTGTTTTTTTCTTGGGCACTGAAGAGTGAAATCGCCATCGTGGTCGCACCCGTGAAGAGGAAATTCCACCCCACCCCCAGTACCAGCAAGGCCGCCACAAATTGAAACAAGTTCTGTCCGGACAAGGCAATGGCAACACACGCAAAATTCAGGAGCACACCCACCACCATGACACGGTAGGCGCCAAAGCGCTTGATCAAATCCCCGGTGTAAAAACCAGGCGCAAACATACCAATCACATGCCACTCGAGCACAAAGGCGGTGTCATGAAAGGCAAAACCACACACATCCATGGCCAAAGGCGTTGCGGCCATGAGCAAATTCATGATGCCGTAGCCCATGGCGGCGCAAATGACCGATACCAAAAACACCCGTTGGCCAAAAATCTCCCGCATGCTGCGAGCCTCGGGGTCACTGGCCTTTTTGGGAGCCTCTGGGGGAAACTCAATGCCTTGCATCGCAAGGATCCCCAACAAGGCCACGACCGACAAAATGAAATAGACCCCCATGTACGGAACTTGCAACATGTCTTTGGTCCAGTTGGCAATGTTGGGCCCCAAGATGGCCCCCAAAATTCCACCCGCCAGTACCCAGGAGACGGCTTTTTCTTTGAAGGCCACTGGCGCGAGTTCGGCAGCCGCAAACCGATAGAGTTGGGCGTTGGCGCTGTAAAAACCCGCGACCACGGTGCCTGCAATCAAGCCCCAAAAGCTTTGCAAGTAAACAGCGCCCGCACACATGAGGCATGCGAACAAGCCCACCAAGAGTCCGAGCTGAAAGGATCTTTTGCGCCCATAAAGCGTTTGCACTTTGGACACGAGTGAGGTTGACATGGCGCTTCCCACCACATACCCCATCACCGGCAAAGTCGCCATCCAAGGCGTTGGGGTCAAGGACAAACCCACCAAACCATTGATGGCAATGAAGCTCACATTGTTGGTGAGAAAAAGACCTTGGCACAAAACCAAGAGCATCAATCCCTTGCTGTAAAAATGCTTGGGTTCAGGCACTTCATTGAATTCGCTTGCGCTGCCATTGACGTTCATGGTGGGGTTCTCTGGGGGGGGCCATCAAAATGGCTTGGCTGTGAATCGACCGGTGAATCGGTCTGTGAATCGGGGTCGGCGCACTCACTCAAGCCATCAACGCTTCGAGCTTCACGGTGTCTGCACAAAACGCACGAATGCCTTCTGCCAACTTGTCGCTTGCCATGGCATCCTCGTTGAGGTTCAAGCGAAACTCGCTCTCGCTCAAATGTACCACGCGGTGAGTCGAGGCCTGTGCGCTGGCCACGCTCAAGGACGGCTTGAAGGACGCCAGCGCCTCGGTGGCCCTGAGACTGGCCAAGAGTTCTGGGCTGATGGTGAGCAAATCGCAACCGGCCAGCGCCATGATTTGCCCCGTGTTCCTGAAACTCGCGCCCATCACTTCGGTGGCAATGCCGAGCTTTTTATAGTATTCATAGATCGTGCGCACCGATTGCACCCCAGGATCGTGGGCACCGCTACGCTCTTGTTCATTCCAGTTGCTGCCCATGGATTTTTTATGCCAGTCATAAATTCGACCCACAAAAGGAGAGATGAGCTTCACGCCCGCATCGGCACACACTTGGGCTTGGGCCAGCGAGAAGAGCAACGTTAAATTGCAGTTGATGCCCTGGCCTTGGAGGATGCGGGCGGCTTGCATGCCTTCCCAGGTCGATGCGATTTTGATGAGCACACGCTCAGGTGCGATGCCCTCTTGTTGGTAAAGCGACATGATCTGGCGGGCACGCGCAACACACGCCTCGCTATCAAAACTCAAGCGCGCATCGATCTCGGTGGAGACCCGTCCTGGCACATGGGCCAAGATCTCACAGCCAAAGCGCACGATCAAGCGGTCCATGCGAAGCGCCATGGACTCGTGTGAATACCGTTTTTTATTGTCTTCTAGCAAGGCCTGATACTCGTGCTTCATCACCGACTTCAAAATGAGTGACGGATTGGTGGTGGCATCTTGTGCCCCCAAGCTCACGAGTTCCAGAAAGTCACCGGTGTCGGCCACCACAGTGGTGTATTGCTTCAAAGCGTCGAGTTGGTTCATGAAAAGATGGGTATGTTTGAATTGACAAAAAGGTCTTGGAACGATCCCCGCATCAAGGGGCAACAGGCTTGACTCTCACGCCTTTGATCACGATGAAAAAGGATAGCAGACTCACAAGTGACAAGCCAAGAAAGGCCACAAAGGACCAGTTGGCCACTGACCCACCAAGGAGTGTCCAGTCCACGACTGAGCAGTCACCTCCCCCCTTGAAGATCATGGGAATGGCACGCTTCAAGGGGAAGGTCTCAATCATGCCGTAAAAGTCGCGACCACACATCACCACTTCAGGCGGGTACCACTGCAGCCAACTTTGCGTGGCCGCCACATAGGCCCCGGCGAGAGACTCAAGCGCCAAGAGTGCATAGGCCACGGCTTGAACTTTCCCAGATCGAAATGCCGCCAACAAAAAGGCCGTGATGGCAAAAATCACCATGAGGTAGCGCTGCACAATGCACATGGGGCAGGGCACCAGACCCACCACATGTTGCAAGTAAAGTCCAACCATCAAGAGTGCGACGGGGACCAGTCCCATGAGCACCAATGCGCGGGTTGGATGCGCCTGCAGTTGATGGCTCACACGCTCGAGCAGCCCAGAAAATCCGGTTTTATCATGGCTGTCATGGGCAGTCGTGTTGCTCAAATCACTGTGATGCTCGGACACAGGCGGATCAATTGGTTTGACAGTCATTGGGGTGTGGTGTGGGGTGAGTTGATCATGTCGATCCGTGCGGCGGTAAAACACGCTGACGCATGGACAAAAAAGCCGACTTGAGTGTCTCAGCAGTCCATGACCTTGATATCCCAGCGATTTGCATTGAAAAACGAACAATGGATAGCGATGAAATCGCATGGGGATCATGCATGGCAAATTATGCTTCAGATCCCGTCATGTTCCCATTTTAAAGCCCCAAGGGCAGTTTTGCGGGAAAACCGCTTATGGACATGATCCTGGGCGTGGCAAGCGAGGCATCAGATCTGGCAAATGGAGTATGTTCACCTTGGAGTGTGTTCACCAATAAACCAGGCAAGTCCCAAGCGGGGCAAAATCCAAAAGCATTCCCCCGCTACAATAGAGTCCATACCAAGGCGTATGCCTGATTTTGCGGATTCTCGCAGTCAATTTATAAGGATTTTTACCCATGGCCAGAACCGTTCAATGCATCAAATTGGGCAAAGCCGCTGATGGACTTGATTTCCCGCCCTACCCTGGTGAATTGGGCAAACGCATTTGGGAAGGTGTCAGCAAGGAAGCTTGGGCCGACTGGCTCAAACACCAAACCATGCTCGTCAATGAAAACCGCTTGAATTTGGCCGACTTGAGGGCCCGTCAATATTTGGCACGCCAAATGGAAAAGCACTTTTTTGGTGAAGGTGCCGACGAAGCTCAAGGGTATGTCCCGCCTCCTGGCGCTTGAATCTCAACAAGAGTCACTTCCCCCTCTCTTTAGAAACATGCGCCTTGGGGGGACAATTCAGGTGACTCCAAGCCCACGCTTGAAAGGCCTCGCTCTCAACCCGAGGCCTTGAACCATGTCGAATGCTCCTGAAACCGTCGTCTGGCAACCCTGGGGGATGGCCAGTCACAGGCCTAGCCCAAGCCTTCCACCCAGCCAAGCCGTCCTTGAGCGCGAAGCGTCTTGCCCCACTCCCAGCGAGCAAGCAAGCTCCACTCCCCCGCTTGGCGTTGCACCAGTGATGCCCTTTAGCCCGCGATTCAACGACATCTATCGCTCCAGTGGCACCAATGGTTTTGGAGGACTCGATCAAGCGCGGCATGTGTTTTTAGCCGGTTGTGATTTACTGGGTGACCAATCCCTTTGGCGCGGTCAACGCCAATGGCGAATTTTGGAGACCGGTTTTGGTTTGGGGCTCAATTTCTTGGCCACTTGGCAGGCCTGGAGAGAGGACCCCCACGCCCCAGAACACTTGCACTACGTGAGCGTGGAGGCGCACCCCGTGAGCGCCCAAGACCTGCTGCACAGCGTGCAAGCTTGGCCTGAACTCCACGATTTGGCCAAGGAATTGATGGCGTCTTACTGGGGATTGCTGCCGGGCTTTCACTCCCTCCTCCTTGCAGAAGGTCGGGTGCACTTGACCCTGATCGTGGCCGACGTGCAAGAGGCGATGAAAAATTTGGGCGGTGAGTTTGATTCGGTCTATTTGGATGGGTTTTCTCCTCTCAAAAACCCGCAAATGTGGAGTGCCTTGACCATGAAGGGGGTGGCCTCTCATTGCCGAATCGGCACCCAAGTGGCCACCTGGAGTGTCTCCAAGGTGGTCAAGGAGAGCCTGAGCAATGCGGGGTTTGAGTTTGAAATCGTCCCCGGCCTGGCCCCCAAACGCGAGCAACTCAAAGCGACCTTCAAGCCGCATTGGTTGGAGGCACCCCCCAACCCAGCGACCCAATCAGACGCCAAAACGGAGCGCTCTTGCTTGGTCATTGGCGCGGGGCTTGCAGGCGCGAGTGTGGCGCGAAGTCTGGCCACCAGGGGCTGGCGCGTGCGCGTGCTTGACACCCGCCCGCCCCAAAGTCCCAGTGCACCCCAAGGTGTCGGGTGGGATGATCAGGTGAGACCTTTGGCCGATGGAGCCCATGGGCTGCCGATGGCCCTTTATCATCCCATGAGCACGGGAGACGACAACATCCAGTCTCGCCTGATCAGAGCCGGCATTCGGATGCTCCTCGCTTACTGCAAGATGCTGGACCCCCATTCGAGCCTGGGCATTCAACACCTCACTGGGGTGCGGGAGTACAAAAAACCCAGCAAATCCAATGCCGATCAAGCGCTCTTGGCCCAGCAAGCCAGCGCGCGCATGGCGGCACCCTTTTATTCGGATTGGTCTGAGGAAGTGAGTCGCATCGGCGATGACACCGAGCCCATGGCCTTGTGGCACCGAGCTGCTGGATGGCTTCGGCCCCAGGCCTTCATCGCCAAGCTCCTTGATCACCCCCATATTGAGACCTTGGGTCCAGCACAAGTGCTGCACCTCCAGGCCCTGGCTCCTGGTGAGACGCCAGAGCGCTGGAGGATTCTTCTCGCTCCCAGTCACAATTCAACACCCAACCCAGAGTTGCGTTGTCAGACCTTGATCGTGGCCGCTGGCCCACAAACCAAGGCGCTCTTGAGCCATCTGACACCAAACCCAGTGGAGGCCACCGAGCCAAACGCCAACCCAGTCCACCGGGTCAACGAGATTGCAAAGGGCTGGCCCTTGCAAGCGATCAAGGGTCAAATCACCATGGGGTGGATGAACGATTTGCAGTCAACAGCCTCTACAGGGCCTGCAGGGCCTGCAGCGCCGTCACAACCCATCGTCCCAAGCGAGGACAGACTTGGCGACAACACGCCATGCGCTGAACGGCCCAAGTTGCCCGGTGTCCCCGTTCACGGCTCCATCAGTTGGACGCCCAACATTGAACTCAACTCCCCCAGGGGGCTTGGGTTTTTCATCGGCTCGACCTTTGAGCGCGATCAGCCCCACATCCAAAACTCATTGGCCAGTCGCTTGCGAAACTTGAGCCACCTGTTGGCGATGTTCCCGGCCTTGCACAAGGACACCCCCCAAAACGCCGAGTTCCACGATTGGAGTGGTGTGAGAAGCACCTGCCCAGACCGTTTACCGCTGTGTGGCCCCATGGCCACGGAGTCGGCAAAAGCCTCTGCCACCTCCCCCATCCTGGCCCCAAACTCCAACTCCACGCCGGCAGAGTCTTCAGCACCAGTGCAAGGACTTTATGTGGTGTCAGCCCTGGGCTCTCGGGGGGTGGCCTTGTGCACCTTGATGGCCGAGGTCTTGAGCGCCCACCTCAACGGCGAACCCCAGGTTTTACCCAAACGGCTGTTGAAGGCCATCGATCCCCTGCGTTTTGCGAACCCTTTATAACTAAAAGTTATAAATTTAGAATTTAAATATCGTTTGTCATATGATTAAAAAGGCCTACATTATCGGCCTATGAATGATATTTACTTTGTATTGGCCGGCTTCGTGGTGGGCACCATCATTGGCCTCACCGGTGTGGGCGGGGGCTCGTTGATGACCCCCCTCTTGATCTTTTTCATGGGCATCAAGCCACACATGGCGGTGGGCACCGACTTGCTGTTTGCCTCCATCACCAAGTGTGGTGGCACCGTCGGTCTTTGGCGCCAGCGACTCATTCCTTGGCCCGTGGTGGCTCGTCTTTGTGCGGGCTCCATCCCGGCTTCCTTGATCACCTTGTACATCTTGAACCAAGTGGGCTCACAAGGGGCCCAGGTGCAGTATGTGATCACCCATACCTTGGGCGTGGCTTTGCTCTTGACGGCAGCGTCTTTGCTCTACAAGGCGCTCAAAACCCGCCACCTGCCCCCGCTTGGGATGAGTGCGAGTGAGGTCTTGCAACAGCACCAAGACGGCACCAACTCAGTCGAGCGTGACACATCCCCCCATGCACCCCAGGCCATGGACAACGCCACACCCCATCGGCTCACTCACGACACAGCGGCCCCATCAAGCGCCAAGGCGATTGCCGAGGAAGACCACAAGGCCAACAGTCTGAGCGACAAGCCTTGGCTCACGGTGGTGTTTGGCTTTGTCATTGGCAGCTTGGTCACCTTGACCTCGGTGGGCGCGGGCGCCATTGGGGTCACGGTCCTCATGCTGCTCTACCCCAAACTCCCTCTTTCACGCATCGTGGCCGCTGACATTGCCTACGCCGTTCCCATGACTTTGGTGGCAGGACTCGGGCATGCGTCCATCGGTTCGGTGGACTGGCCACTTCTTGGTAAACTCGTGGGTGGCTCGTTGCCTGGCATCTGGGTGGGCTCCATGCTCATCACCCGAACGCCCGAGCGCATCATACGTCTCATCTTGAGTGTGCTGTTGACTCTGGCTGGGACCAAACTCGTATTCAATTAACATGTACCAATACACGCCTTTTGATCGTCAATTCGTGCACTTGCGTGCCGAGCAGTTCCGTGACCAACTCGAGCGCAATTTGAGCGGTCACTTGAGTGACGAAGAGTTCCGTCCCTTGAGGCTACAAAACGGCTGGTACGTTCAACGCTACGCCCCCATGCTCAGAGTTGCCGTGCCTTATGGTGAGCTCTCGAGCAAACAGTTGCGCACCCTGGCCACCATTGCCCGCCAATACGACAAGCCCGATCCCGCCTTGTTCGAGTCCGCCCAACACACGCAAAACCAAATCGACGCCAAGAGCCTGGTCAAGCACCACCCGCACCCCGTCAAAGCCCCCAGCCTCACGCAAGGCTATGCCCACTTCACCACCCGCCAAAACGTGCAATTCAACTGGATCGCGTTGAGCGATGCCGCCGATGTGATGGACCTCTTGGCCAGCGCTGACATGCACGGCATTCAAACGAGCGGCAACTGCATTCGAAACATCACCAGCGATGAGCTCGCCGGTGTGGCCCCCGATGAGATCGCCGACCCCCGCCCCTTTGGCGAGATCTTGCGCCAGTGGAGCACTTTGCATCCTGAGTTTGCTTTTTTACCGCGCAAATTCAAAATCGCCATCAGTGGCGCCAAAGAAGACCGTGCCGCCACCGCTTGGCACGATGTGGGACTTTTCTTACAAAACAATGCTGCCGGTGAGTTGGGCTTTCAAGTGTTGGTGGGTGGCGGCATGGGCCGCACCCCGATCACGGGGGTGGTGATTCGCGAATTTCTGCCCTGGTCCCAAATCATCAATTACCTTGAAGCCGTGGTGCGCGTGTACAACCGCTGGGGACGACGCGACAACATCTACAAAGCGCGGATCAAGATTTTGGTCAAAGCCGAGAGGGTCAAATTCACCCAGGAAGTGGAAGATGAATTCACCCGCATCCTCCATGACGATGCCGGCCCTCACACCGTGCCGGAGTCCGAACTCGACCGAGTGAGCCGCTGCTTTGTTGCACCCCAACTCGGTGAGCCTGTGAGACTGGCCGATGCAGCCGCGCTCAACGCTCTCCAAGCCGACCCGGTCTATCAACGGTGGCTTCACCAAAACGTGGTGTTGCACAAAAACCCAACTCTCAGAGCGGTCACCTTGTCTTTCAAGCGCTTGGGCCAAGCTCCCGGGGACGCCACGCCCGAGCAGCTCGAGCGTTCGGCCGATTTGGTGGAGCGTTTCTCCAGTGGTGAAGCGCGCGTCACCCATAGTCAAAACTTGCTCCTGCCCTGGGTTCACGAAGAAAGCCTCCCAGCCCTCTATTTGGAGGCCAAAGCACTGGGCTTGGCACAAGGCAACATTGGCCTCTTGAGCGACATGATTGCCTGCCCTGGGGGCGACTATTGCGCCTTGGCCAATGCCAGAAGTATTCCGTTGGCGGCCCACATCAGTGAGCGATACCAAGACCTCGATGAGCTCGAGGACTTGGGGCCGATTGATTTGCACATCAGCGGCTGCATCAACTCGTGCGGCCACCACCACAGCGGACACATTGGTATTTTGGGTGTCGACAAAGACGGCCAAGAATGGTACCAAGTGACCCTGGGGGGCTCGGACGGCTCCCACCTCTCGGGGTTGGCGACACCAGGCCGAGTCGTGGGTCCATCGTTTTCTGTGCACGAAGTCTTGGACGTGATCGAAGCGGTGCTGGCACACTACGTGGCCAAGCGTGAACACCAAGAAAGCTTCATTGATGCGTTCAAACGC
>CAIPFK010000051.1 GCA_903864315.1 uncultured Burkholderiales bacterium
ATGTAGTAAAGATGAAAAAGGAAGGTAAAGAAGATCAAGCGCACGATTTATTTGACGCGCATCTTCCATTGCTACGTTATGAGCAGCAGCCTGGTATAGGTATGTCTGTTAGGAAATATGTCATGTTCAAGAGGGGCTTGTTAAGCAGCGATGCTCAGCGAACACCAGGTGGAAAGTTAAATTCTGTTGCCAAGAGGGAAGTCGACTATTTGTTAAGTAGATTGGCTAAAAAAGATCCAAGAGCAAAAGTTAATTGATTTTCAAAAGGAAAATATAATGAATTCAAGTTTTACCGATGTCAAAACCGTCTCTCTTGACCCGAGTATTCAAAGCAAACTCGCAGGAGCAGGTCTGGATGCGTTTTACAAGACGCCGGAGCAAACGTCTGCGCTCCTGTCCAGCGACATTGAGTTCTATAAAAAGATGTCCAAAGTCGCCAACATCAAACAAGAATAAGACATTGAATCATCCAATGTCTTCAACCCACCAAGACCAGGAAAAAGACCACCATGTTTAACAGCAACTTCCTCTCGCGCAAGCGCCAAGGGCTGGCCCTTGTTTTATGGGCACTGGTTTTTACATGCTCGGGCTTTGCGCAATCGGGTCTTGGGGCCTATCCTTTGAAGCCGATCAAATTGATCATCCCAAGCCCTCCTGGTGGGGGAACGGATGTGTTGGCGCGCTTGATTGCCACCAAGCTCAGTGAAAAATGGTCTCAACCCGTGGTGGTTGAGAGTCGTGCGGGTGCGGGCGGCAACATTGCGGCCGAGTTGGTTTTCAAGGCCGCGCCCGATGGCTACACGTTGATGTTGGCCCACCCAGCACCTTTGGTGATCAACAAGACCCTTTACTCAAAGATCACGTACGAGCCCGAGCAGTTCACCCCGATCACCGTGGTGGCTTCGGTGCCCAATGTCTTGGTCACCAGGGTTGGCGGGTCGATTCAAAACTTGCAGCAACTCATTGCGGCGGCGAAAGCATCGCCAGACAAGTTGAACTACGCATCAGGCGCCATTGGTTCACCATCCTCCTTGACCCCTGATTTGTTCAAATACATGACAGGCGTGAAGATCGTTGGCATCCCCTTTCAAGGCAGCGCACCTGCGTTGATGGCCTTGCTGGGTTCACAAGTGGACATGTTGTTTGTCGAGCTCAGCACAGCCTTGCCGCACATTCGCTCCGGCAAGTTGAAGGCCATTGCAGTGGCCAGCGAAAAAAGAAGTTCATTGTTGCCCGACACGCCAACCCTTGCGGAAACCTTGCCCGGCTTTAGCGCTGCCGTTTGGTTCGGGATTGTGGGACCGCCTAAATTGCCAAGCGCAGTGGCAGAGTTGTGGGCCCACGCTGTTGCAGATACCTTAAAAATGCCAGACGTGGCCAAACAGTTGGCCGAGCTCAGCATGGAGCCTGTGGCGAGCACGCCCGCCGAGTTGGCGCAATACATGATGGACGAGAGCAAGCGCTGGAGTGGGGTGATCAAAATGAGCGGTTCTAAAGTCGATTGAGCGCCCTGACCTCAGACCCGTAACCATCATGACACCTGAAAAATCTCTCCAAGCAACACGCATCGCCTGCTGCCAAATTGCATTGGTCCCCGATCAGGCGACCAATTTGAACACCTGTTTGAATTTGATTGAGCAAGCCTCTCGCGTGAAGCCTGATTTGATCGTGCTGCCTGAAATGTCCAATTGGTCTGCAGGCTTGGTCAAGTCACGCGCAGACGCACTCGAGCACAGTGTGACCATGGACGGCGAGTTCATGCGTGCCATTGCGGACAAGGCCCAGCGCCATCATTGTTTCATTGCCATTGGTGTGATTGAAAGATTGGAGCATGAGACCTTCATCACCAGTGTGATCATCTCGCCCACCAAAGAGATCGTTCTCAAGTACCAAAAGCAAATCCCCTTTGGTCCTCAAATCGCCTGGGCCACACCGGGGCGCACGGGCAACCCAGTGGTGGCCTTGCCGTTCGCTCGGGTGGGTGTGTACATTTGTGCCGATGGTTTGATTCCTGAGACGACGAGGGTGCTTGCTTTAAAGGGGGCGCAGCTGCTCATCAACACCTTGCATTCCGGCGGTTCGGATGAGACGCATTTGCACGTGCCGGTTCGCGCTTATGAAAACCGGGTGTGGCTCGCCAGTGCCAACAAAGTGGGCCAGCGCGACTTGGGGGCCTTGGATCGCTTCAGTGGTGGCAGTCAAATTGTCTCCCCAGAAGGTGATATTTTGGTCCGTGCCGATGCACTCACTGACAGTTTTGTTTGGGCGGACATTGATTTCAATGATCCCCAACAAGAGCGCAGTCAAAAGCGTGAGGTCTTTGAGTTAAGGCGGCCAGAGTGTTACGGGGCTTTGACGGCAAAGCCACTTTATCCTTTTGAAGGGGGCACCTTCAAAGGACCAGCCTCTTTGGGCGTTTCGGCCCTGCAACCCCATGGGCATGGCATAGAGGCTTTGCACGAAGCGATTGATCAATGGGGCCAATCGGTCTTTCAACGTGGAAGTCGATTGGTCGTGTTGCCTTATCTGCTCATGCATGATGTTGGGGCTCAAGATTTTGATCCTTCAAAGGCCGCGTTAAAGGATATCGAAGCGCTCGCCTTGGTTCAACAAACGGCACAATCGACCTCGAGTTGGGTG
>CAIPFK010000052.1 GCA_903864315.1 uncultured Burkholderiales bacterium
TGAAATGGCAGTGCAGATGAACCGCCTGATGGGTGGCGCCTTTGTCAGCAAACGTCTCTCCAACGCACCACCTTCGTTGTCACAACTCGAGGAGATCAGGCGCTATTACGGCAATGTCTACCGTTCGGTGGTTGCCGCAACGGATGAAAAGACGAAATGAACGGACGATTGGCGCATGCCGATGCGGTGGTCATTGGGGCCAGGCATGCCAAGCATGATGCGGCAAATCGATGAGGACCGGACCCACCAATGTTGTCAATATTGGATTTTCTCAACCCAGCCATCCAGGAGATTTTGTGACTGCAACAAGAATCGGTCGAATAAACCGCCGGCATGTCCTAGGGGCCATGGCCGTTTCAGCCTGTCCACTTCACTTGCTGGCGCAGGAGACTTTTCCATCCCGCAGCATACGGCTGATCGTGCCCTTTGCGGCAGGCGGTGGCACTGACATCCTTGCCCGATTGCTCGCGTCCGGGATGTCGACCCGTCTGGGCCAGCAAGTTGTGGTTGAGAATTTGACTGGCGCTGGTGGAACCATCGGCGCGATGCAGGTCGCGCGCTCAACACCGGATGGACACACCTTGATGATCGGCACGCCCGGATCCATTCTGAGCAATTCGGCCATGCAGCCAGACCTGAAGTACAGCGCACACAATGATTTCATCCCGATCTCTAAGTTCTCCGATAGCCCGGTGGTGTTGATTGCCAACAAGGATGTGCCATGGACCTCAGCCCAGGAATTTTTGGCCGCCGCACGTGCCAACCCGGCCAGCATCAATTACGGCAGCGCCGGTCTAGGCTCGATTGAACACCTGAGTACTGAGCTGTTTCAGTTGTTGACCAAGGTTCAGTTGGTGCATGTCCCCTACCGGGGAACAGCTCAGTCGCTGATTGACTTGCGCTCTGGCACGATCCAGGTGATCTTTGAGAACTTGCCACCAGTCCTCAAGCTGATACAGGCCAAGGAGGTCAAGGCCTTTGCGATAGGCTCCAAGGACCGCTCAAGGTTTTTGCCCGAGTTGCCAACCCTCGCCGAGTCGATTGCGCCCGGCTATGACTCGACTTCATGGACGGGCTTGTTCGCGCCGACGGGAACCCCCGCCGCGGTGGTGTCGCGTCTTGAAAAGGTAGTGATGGAGGTGGCCAGGGATCCGAAGGTCTCAGCCGTTGTGCGCGAGCTCGGCGGTGAGTCGGTGGGCAGTTCGGCCGAGGAACTCAAGACCTTTTTGCTCCAGCGCAGGCCCATCGTCGAGCAGATTTTCAAATCATCGGGAACGAAGAACTGAAGAAACCAATGGGTAAGCTTTAATGCGCCTTGTGCGCCTTGTGCGCCATTTTTGTAACCGATCCGCGTTGGCAACGCGTGTCAACTGATCAGAACGGATTCATCGCGTGAATACGAAAGTATTTGACGCTGTCGTGGCTGGATGCGGCGTACCCAGTGTATCCGCCGTTATCGCTGCAGCCCAGTAGAGAGGCAAGCTGGCCATCATAAAATGGACTATGCGCTATTGATTTCAAATAAGGTGAGAGTGCCGTCCCTGAAGGCATCTAAGCTTTCAATGAAAAAAGAAAACCCGTCTTCAAAGGGCGGTGAGTGGTTAGACCCCCATCGATGCCAATGCACCTCAGCCCCAAAACTTCTACATTGCTCCTACCAAGCTCCTAGAAAGATACAACATGACTGAAACCTCCCCCACTCCAGCCGAGCTTGACCCAGAATTGCGCGTCGAGAGCGTCGGCTTTGTCCGCATCCTGACACTGAACCGTCCCGAGCGGCGCAACGCCTTGTCGGAGTCGTTGAAATACAAAATCATCCATGAGTTCTTGAGTGCCCAAGAAGACGATTCGGTCCGGGTGATTGTGCTCACGGGCACGGGTGACTCGGCATTTTGCTCTGGCGCCGACCTCAAAGACATGCGCCAAAGTGATGATCAAGGCATTCAATTTCGCTCGCCCATGAACCGCTTTGAGAGAAACATCTTTGAAGTGGTGCTCGAGAGCAAAAAGCCCACGATCGCCGCCTTGAACGGCAGCGCCGTGGCGGGAGGCTTCGAGTTGGCGCTTGCTTGTGATTTGAGAGTCTCTCATGACAAGGCCCTCTTTGGCTTGCCCGAGACCAAGATTGGCATGGGTGCGAACTTTGGTTCGGTCTTGCTCCCCAGGCTCATCCCCATCACCAAAGCACTTGAAATGCTGATGACCGGTGAATACATCGATGGGACTGAGGCCAAGCACTTGGGACTTCTCAACCAACTGGTCGATCAAGGTGATGTGATGCCTTCGGCAATGAAACTGGCTCAGACCATCGCGGATAATGCACCCATCTCTGTGCGACGCGTGAAAGCCGTGGCCTTGAAGGGACTGAACCTGCCTGTGCACGAGGCATTGCGGCAAGACCCAGGAGCCAATCCCTATTTGAGCGAAGACCGAAAAGAAGGCATCAAAGCACGCCTTGAAAAACGCAAACCTGTTTGGCAAAATCGCTGATTCATCATCCTGAAAACTCTGAAAGCATGACCACCATGAGCCACTACCCCAAAGTCTTGATCACCGATGAAACACTGCGGGATGGCCTGCAAATTGAGCGCGAAGGGGTGACGATCGAGGAAAAACTCGAACTCCTGGGCATGATGGTGGATGCCGGTTTAAAGAGAATGGTGATCGGCGCCTTTGTGAACGCCATGTGGAGTCCACAAATGGGCGACACCGCAGAACTGGTGAAACGACTCCAAGCCGTTGAAGGCGTGGCCTTTTACGCTTTGGCGCTCAACGATAGAGGACGCGAGATCAGAAGAGAGTTCTCCCCTCCTCTCACCATCGAGAGCATCCCCACCACCCATTTGCACATGTGCGCAGCCTTTATCAAACGCAACACCAACAAAACCTTGGAAGACCAAGAACGCTTTTGGCACTCCCCGATTGACAAAATGGTGGGCAAGGGCGCGATCAACAGCGCCATTGGACTGAGCGCTGGGTACGGCTCGAACTGGTCGGGCAAATTCAGCCACGAAGCCCGCATGGAGAACTTGGCACGCCAATACCAAGCCTGGGAAGCCATCGGCGCCAAGGTCAAGCGCATCGACATGGCCGACCCCATGGCGTGGAACACCCCCCTTGAAGTGGCCAAGGACATCGAGGGCATCAAAAAACGGTTCCCAACCATCAACGTGTTTCACCTGCATTTTCACAACGCCAGAAGCATGGCCATGCTCTCCATGTACGAGGCGCTCAAACTATTGGACAAGAGCGACACCTTGATTGCCGACACGGCCATTGGCGGCATTGGCGGGTGTCCTTATTGTGGCAACGGCCAAGCCACCGGCATGATCCCTACAGAGGACTTTGTGCATTTACTCGACGACTTGGGCATTCCCACAGGGATCGATCTGAGTAAACTCATTGACACCCATCACCGACTGGCCAGTATTTTGGGCCGACCCTTGCACTCACAAGTGGCGTTGAATGGGGGGTTTCCCAAAGCAGGTCATTTTTATCCCGTGGAGGTGCCAGCGGTCTACACCTTCAACGAAGCGCAGCATTTCCGCTTGGGCAAGAGCGTTTATGAAGGCAACCCAACGCCTTGGATCAAGGCGTGAGCACCCAGGCCATTGAAAAGCCGCTCTCTTAGAGTCAAGACGCCCGATACTCTTTGGCTGAACCTTCTGACAACATCGCCTGGATGGTGTCCTCTGACAAACCGGCCTCTTTCAAGATCTCCACGGTCTGTTGCCCCAAAAGTGGCGCGGGCATCCAGTCCTCACGGTGGCCACTGGAGACCTCGTTGGCGGGTCTGATGTCGAGGATGTCACCTTCGCTTGGGTGTTGACGCTTGACCAGCATGCCGACATCTGTCAAGTGCGGGTCCTCAATCAATGTCTCCAGAGTGTGATAAGGCGCCGCAGGGATGTCGTGCTTTTTGCAGACCTCCATCCAAAAGGCCGTGGTTTGTTTCTTCAACTCGCTCGAACGCAAGGAGTAGTAGTCATGGACATTTTTAAATCGCGCGGCCACACTGCAAAACTTCTCGTCGGTTTTCAAGTGCCCAAGCCCCATGGCCTCAAAGAGCGGAAACACCTGGGCATCGGTGTTGGCTGAAATGCTGATGTAGCTGTCAAGCGTTTTGGACGGTGCATAAAACTCGTTCACCAGCCTTGGGTCTCCCATCCCGCCGATGGGTGGCACATAGGTCTGGTTGTACAAATGCTCGGTGAGCACTTGGGTGGCCATGTTCTCAAACATCGGAATCTGTATGCTTTGCCCCTCGCCTTTTCGCTCGCGATTGAAAAGCGCCATGGCAATCATTTGCACCGCAATGAGTCCACCCGTGCGGTCTGCAAGCACATACGGCAAGTAACGGGGCTCACCAAACGCTTTGGCGTTCAGTCCGGCCACACCACTCGAGCCCTGGATGATTTGGTCATAGGCGGGAATCTCTGCGTAGCGCCCGTCTTGACCAAATCCGAACATCCCGCAATAGATGATGGTGGGGTTGATGGCTTTGACCTCTTCATAACTCAACTTCATGCGTTCCATGGATTTGGGTCGCACATTCCACGTCATCACATCGGCCGTTTTGATGAGCTCCACCAAGGCCTTGTATCCACTGGGGTGTTTGAGGTCCAAACAGATCGATCGCTTGTTGCGATTCAAATGCAAGAACTTGGGCGCCATGCCAGGCGTCTTGCCTCTCCCGCCGAGGTGGCGACCCACGTCACCTTGCGGACTCTCGACTTTGATCACTTGGGCACCATGATCGGCCAAAATTTGGGTGCACAGTGGCCCAATGACCACCGACGTCAAATCCAACACCCGAACACCCGACAACATACCTTGGGACATTTTTACTCCATCTCCATTGCAGCAACTTGGGTCACCCGAGACCACCTGGGCGCTTCGTGTGATTGAACCTCATCTACTCCTCCAAATGAACAAACTCAGAAGTTAAAAGCTTAACAGATGAAAGGCGTTGAGGACATCCAGCACGCATGGCCATCGGTATCCATCGGCATCCATCCTCACCAGACGATCAAATCAAGGGTTTACACTGAGCGCTGTGGTGCACCGGGGGCGATTACAAAAATCATTGCCTTCACTTTGAACACCTTTTGCAAGCCCCGAGGCCCATTGTCACAATGCAAAACACTGCTGGGCACATTTGAATCATCGCGCAAGTTCAAACCTCGTCGACAAGACATGGTGATGATGGGTGGGGTTGTCATGCGTGCCCAAGGCGCCCA
>CAIPFK010000053.1 GCA_903864315.1 uncultured Burkholderiales bacterium
CGATAGCCAAACATGATCAATGCGGATCATGTCATCAACTCTTTTATCAAACTGGCACTCAGTGCAATTTGTGAAACTGGCCACTCTATAGAAACAACCGCTTTGCCGCGTCGAATCTCAATTTTTACCACGGACTCATTTACTGGCGAATCTACCCGTTCAGGGATTTGCATCGGCAGAAATAACGGCTTACTCTCCTTGGCGTTCCAGTGTGGAGATTTCACCCTGGGTTCTGTGGATTTCTCCCGCTCTCGAACCCAACGATGAAGTAGATTTGAGTTAATATCATGCTTGCGAGCCACGAAGGCAACGGACATTCCTGGTTGACTGCAAATTGCAATCACTTGGTCTTTGAACTCATCTGTGTAATTGCGCCTTTGACGGCGCGCATTCTCAGGGGTGGGGGTAAAGATAGTATTCATTTCTCCACGATCATTAAGTGGAAAAGAGAATACTATCGAGACAAGGCTAAATCAATGTGTGTTGTCGAGACGCTTACGGATGGCCTGCCCTCACCATCAACCGCAGTTCAAACTCAGCGCAGTGCTTGGCGAAATTGCTGCACCACGTCCGCATAATCAGGCTGCCCAAAAATCGCACTTCCTGCCACGAAGGTGTCGGCGCCAGCCTGGGCAACTTGTTTGATGTTGCTCGGTTTGATGCCGCCGTCCACTTCCAGTCTGATGGGCTTGCCGCAGCGCTCGATCATGCGACGCACCGCTTCAATTTTTTTCAAGCCACTGGGGATGAAGCTTTGTCCGCCAAAGCCTGGATTCACGCTCATGATGAGCACCAAGTCCAAGTCTTCTAGCATCCACTCAAGAGCCGCCAAGGGCTCGGCGGGGTTGAAGGCGAGTCCCACTTGGCAGCCTTGGGCGCGGATGAGCTGCACGGTGCGGTGCACATGCGTGCTGGCATCGGGGTGAAAGCTGATCACGTTGGCGCCGGCCTTGGCAAACGACAGTGCCAAATCATCCACGGGCTGCACCATGAGGTGCACATCAATGGGAATGGGGGTGCCATCGGCCTTCTTTGACAGTGGCTTCAAGGCCTGGCAAATCATCGGCCCAAAACTCAAGTTGGGCACATAGTGGTTGTCCATCACGTCAAAGTGAATCCAATCCACCCCAGCCGCAATCGAGGACTGCACCTCGGCACCCAAGCGGGTGAAGTCGGCCGCCAAAATCGAGGCAGAAATAAAGGGAGTGAAGTGGGAGGTGGAGGACGTCATGGTTCTAAGGGTGGGTCGGTCGAAACAATAAATTCATATCGACAAGGGCTCGCTTGGAAAGAAACCTTCTTGCAGGTCTTTCAGTATAGCGAACCTTGTGAGTCATCAACATGGGCCCACAAGACCGTTGGAGGGACTTTGTGGACAGCGCCCTGGCCTACTCTTGGGCCTTGGGCAAGAGTTGGCGTGCAAACTGATCAATGGCTTGGTAGGCCTCTTCTTCGGCCCCGTAAAACATGTGAAACCCCGACATGCACGGGTTCAGTGCTTGCGCTTGTCCCTGGTGGAGAGTGATGTAGTCAATGCGTTGGGAGTTGGTTTTTTTGAGTTCTTCATAAACCGACCATGAGTTGCTGGGTCGCGATTTGGGGCAAGCGTCTTTTTCGTGGGCCAAGAATAAAACGGGGATTTGCGTCTGGTTGCTGAATGTCGAGCCGTTGCGGGCAGAACTGTAGATGGCCCCAGCAGTCATCTGGGGGTTGCCGTTTTTCTCGAGCATTTTGTAAAACTCGGTCATGCTGGCGGCCCCATTGCTGTGTCCCATGATCCAAACGGGCAAGCCGAATCGGTCTTGAAAGTAACGAACCACGCTCTCAATTCTCAGTAGGTGCTCTTTGCTCTGGCGGGAGGTGGGGTAATCGGTGCCAGCGGGCAAAATCGCGGGAGAATCAAACACCACGACGTTGAAAAGACCGTGGGTGAGGGTGCTGTCACTCAAGGGCTTCAAGGTGGCGCCATAAAACCCGCCCAATGTTTTTCTCTCTGGCGTCAGCCCCAAATGGCCTTCTCCACCGGGGATAAAAACCAAGGTGAATTGGGCCGCTTGGGCGGGCCAAACATAGGTGAGTGTTGGGGCGTCGCTGAATAAAAAGCCTTTTTCCGTAAAAGGCACGGGGGTCACTTGCGCGCTGACGAAGAGGTGTAAACAGCCTAAAAAACCGCTCAGGGCCAGCTTGAGACGCGTCGAGAAGTTCTTCATCGGGGTTCACGGGTTGGCCAAAGTGGAG
>CAIPFK010000054.1 GCA_903864315.1 uncultured Burkholderiales bacterium
AAGGAAGATGGGGTAATTTTGGTTGACTCAGGACAACGGGATGGTTCACCGCTTGGTCATTGAAAGTGGATATATTCTTGCCCACTGCTCAATGCGTGTGTTGCTTCACAATGACTGCCAATATCGACTAAATTTTGAAGGGTCGCATTGCTATTGGAATGAATAAGCCACGATTGATCATGAGGATCTTTCAATGAATCGCCTGAGCAAGACCCTGTCGTCAATGACTGTAAATGTGCCAACAGTTGAGTCTGATTGACTTGGTGGAAAAGATAGCCATCGTTTGACAATGAGCAAGACCGGATCCCCAGCGCTACGCATAATTGTTGTTTGATCGACACCTCATTGACATTGCTTTGATGGATGGTGTTTATATTGCTTTGCGTTTGTGCGTCGATGATTGAGAATTGAATATTTTTTTGCTGGATTGATTGCGCTGAAGTGTCGGTCAAACTCCAAGCCTCTTTGGGGCACAATTTGTTGTTGGGATTGAGTAATCTATTGGGATTCAATTCAAATGGATAGACTCTGCAAGTCATGGGTCTTTCATCGTAAATGCCACACCTATTGTGTTCATTCAAATGGGGGCAAGCTTGACTGAAGTAGGCCACCAATGTGACTTGAAGTCGAATAGCGAGCGTGCCACTGATCCCTGTAAAAGTAATAGTTTCTTTTCGCTTCAATGAGTCACTGAGGAGAACTTGGTCTGTTACCCAAGGGATCGCTTCAACCAAAATTTTGACTCGATTGCCCCTGGCTATCCAAAGCAGGGCTTCGTTGACGCTGAGCGGGATATTGAGGCCCACGCAACATAGGCCGCACTGCGTGCACTGAAAGGTGTTGCTCATCAGGTGTTTGTGGTCTATTGGGTGAAATGGGCCAGTGTTGATGGTTGTTGAGATCAATCAACCCAGTATTTTTAGTGCTTTTTTTGGTCGCGGTATGGTTCACTCAATGTGATGAGCAATTACAACACCCACAAATGCACTATATTGGTGCGTTTGTGGGCTGCTCATTGTGACTTTCCCGCAAACAATACAGCGTCAACGATCAATCAATGCAACTGATCGACGCTGGTGAGCCTCACACCGGCGGCCATTCGAGGGGCATTTTTAAGGTGCCACAGTGTGTATTGCTCAGCATAGGTGCTTTCAGCGGAGACCGCATCGACGGGAACGATGACTTTGAGCCCTCGAAACACCGACCCCCCGATGGTGTACAGCACCGCGCCATGAGCGGCCGTGCCGGTCACGATCACGGTTTGAATACCTTTGTCCTTCAAGATTTTTTCAAGATCGGTGTTGAGGTACTTGTCTGGCCCGGATCGAACGTAAGGCTCACCCGCGAGCATGCCTGCTTCTGGCCAAATATCCGAGGGCTGTCCAGGTGTTGGCAAAATACCCAGAGCATAGACCGTGAATAGGCCCTTGGCCCTTGTTTTGGCGAGCAACTGTTTGACTTTGGGGAGCATGGCAACACAACGTGGCCTGACCTCCATATTGCACGTGTGCGTTGTGACGTCCAGGACCAATAGAGCAGTGTGTTCTGGCTCAATGGTAATGCTCTCTAGAGCAGGGGCGGCTGGGGGCTGAACGCTGGACCACTCCCCAATGATGCCTTGGGCGAAGAGGCAGTCTGGCATGAGCCCCATGATGACGAGCAGTGAGGTCAGAATGAATGGTGGAGTTTTGTGTTTCATGGCGATGGAGAAGAGTTGAAGATTGTGGTGATGTTTTGATCATCCCAAGCATGGAAAGTCAACATCCAATGTTGATACAAGGATACTCTCTCCTGGCTCAAAGGATTGCGCCTTCAATCCAATGAGAGATGCATGCTTAGGACTTTATGGCAGACAAGACGATAATGCACCCCATGGATACCATTAAAAACAACGAAACTTTGGGCTTTGAGACTTTGGGCTTGTCCCAGGAGTTTCTCAACAATTTGCATCAATTGGGCTTGACCCAAATGACCCCCATTCAAGCATTGAGCTTACCCCTGACCTTGAAAGGGGAGGATCTGATTGCACAAGCGAGTACTGGCAGCGGTAAAACACTTGCTTTCGCACTCCCCCTTGTGCAAAAGTTGGAGGCTCCACGCTTGAACGTGCAAGCCTTGGTGCTTTGCCCCACCCGAGAATTGGCCGATCAGGTGACCCAGGAAATCCGTCGATTTGCCAGGGCTGTCGACAACATCAAAGTGATCACCCTGTGCGGTGGCGTGGCCCTTCGCGCACAAGTCAACAGTTTGATGCATGGCGCTCACGTGGTGGTGGGCACTCCAGGTCGAATACTCGATCACATTGACAAGGGCAACTTGCACCTGGGTGCGGTTCAAACCTTGGTGCTTGACGAAGCCGATCGAATGCTCGATATGGGCTTCATGGACGACATCAAAAAAGTCGTTCAGCATTGTGGAGTGAATCGTCAGACATTGCTGTTTTCTGCGACTTACCCCGAGGGCATTGATCAATTGGCGGCCCAGTTTTTACGCAATCCCAAAAGCGTCAAGGTGCAAGTTCAACTGGACTTGGGTGTGGTGGAGCAAATTTACTTCCAAGTGACTGAGTCTGATCGTTTTGCCGCAACTGCCAAACTGCTTGAGCATTACCAACCGGCCAATGCCTTGGCATTTTGCAACACCAAGCAGCAATGCCGAGAACTGGTCACTTACTTGCAAGCCCTTGGTTTCAGCGCCATGGCTTTGTTCGGTGAGTTGGAGCAAAGAGAGCGCGACCAAGTCATGGTCCAGTTTGCCAACAGAAGTTGCAATATTTTGGTGGCGACCGATGTGGCCGCCAGGGGCTTGGATGTGGCAGAACTGGCGGCTGTCATCAATGTAGATGTCAGCCCTGACCCTGAAGTGCATCTTCACCGCATCGGTCGAACTGGCCGCGCGGGTGCCAAGGGCCTGGCCCTCACCTTGGCAGACATGGATGAAATGGGTTTTGTGGGCAGAATCGAGCAACTTCAAAATCGAGAATCAACCTGGGAAGAATTGTCCAAACTCAGTGCGCCTTCCAGTCCAACGCGCCCCTTACCGGCACCCATGGCCACGCTTCAAATTGTTGGCGGACGAAAAGAGAAAATCCGCGCTGGGGATGTTTTGGGGGCCATGACGGGTGAGGCAGGATTCCAAAAAGAGCAAATCGGGAAAATCAATGTCAACGAATTTTCAACCTACGTCGCGGTCAACGCTGATATTGCTCGAGAAGCAGTCAAGCGCTTGTCTGAAGGCCGAATCAAGGGTAAAACTGTCCGGGTGCGCTTGCTGGGCTTGAATACCATACAAGAGTAGCGCCATATTAAAACCGCACGACTTTGAGAGTTTCACCGCAAAAAACATATTTTTGAGTCGAAATGGTCATCTGTGTGCGGGGAAAATGGCCAATTTTGTTCTCTATGTGATAGAGTCAAGTTGTTGATAGTGCTCGCCAATGATCGTCTTCAAAGGCAGTTCAACGGGAAATTGGAACTTCAAAAAGTGACCATGCTGTCCCCGCAACGGTAAGTGGGTGGTTTTCGTCAAGAGAACTAGGAATTTCAAATGCCACTGAGTCCAAGCGACTTGGGAAGGTTAAATTCTGAACCCATTAGCCCGGATACCGGCTTCAACGGGTGGAATTCATGAACGAGGGTTTTCATGCAAGGATGTGATCCAGTGCTGCGCTGAGCGGGCAAGAGCTGGGACTTTGCGACCCCATTACCTCATTGTTCATGGGTTTTGTTTCAATGATCCAACGGGGATGAGTTGGATCAAATGAACTTGTCCAGAATCATGAAGCAGTTGATGTTGTGTTGCCTAGGCTTGTTGGCTTCGAGCGCTCTCTATGCATTGCAAGTGAGTGACGACCGAGGCATGGTGTTGGACCTTCCTTCCCCAGCCAAACGCGTTGTGAGCCTCTTGCCCTCTTTGTCTGAGATGGTCTGTGCCCTGCAGGCTTGCGATCACTTGGTGGGTGTGGATCGAAATTCTAATTTTCCTTTGACTTTGAAAAATGTGGCATCCCTTGGCAGTGGCTTGGACCCGAATATCGAAGCCATTGTGGTACTCAAGCCCGATGTCGTGGTGATGTCCCATGCACCCAGGGCAGTGGAGCGACTCAATTCACTGGGCGTGAAGGTGTTGGTACTCGAGCCCAAAACCCACGCCGATGTTGAGCGTGTACTTCAAAGGTTGGCCACGTTGTTGGGTGTTGACGGCGCACAAAAATTGTGGCGCTCCATCGAAGCTGAAATCAACGACTCGGCCAATTCAATGCCACTCAAATCCAAGGGTGCGAGGGTGTATTTTGAAGTCAATCGCGGACCCTATGCTGCCAGCGAGTCATCCTTCATTGGCGAGATCTTGAGCAGACTGGGGACAAAAAATATCATTCCAGCATCCTTGGGGCCGTTTCCTTTGGTCAATCCGGAGTTCATTGTCAAGGCCAATCCCGAGGTCATCTTCATCACAGCCCAAGAAGCCAGCACTTTGTCCTCTCGCCCAGGTTGGGGGCGAATCAATGCCGTCCAAAACAAGCACGTCTGTGTCATTGCCAATCATGAGGAAGACATCATCGCACGACCCGGGCCGCGAATGGGGCAAGCGGCGGCCATCTTGGCCCATTGCCTTTTGATCCATGGGCGGTTTGAGTGAGCGTTGACATCCCACAGACCCGCTCTCCGTTGGGCTTGCTGTTGCTCTTGATCACCCTTTGTTTGGTGGTGCTCTACTGGGGCGTGTCTGTGGGCAGTGCTGGATTTGTCAATCTTGGTTTGATGCCCGATGAGCCTGTCTTGGCGGCCATTGTGTTTGATATTCGGCTGCCCAGAACCTTGGGGGCACTTTGTTGCGGTGCCTTGTTGGGCTTGTCGGGTGCATTGGCACAGGGCTTGTTTCGCAATCCCTTGGCAGATCCGTATTTGCTGGGGAGCGCATCAGGCGCCACGTTGGGTGTTGCCGCTGCATTGGTGGCTTTTCGAGTGTCGCCCAGTGCAGGACATTGGCTCGCACGTTTGGGGTTGACGGGGGCGGCTTTTATCGGTGCCATGGTGGCGGTGCTCTTGACTTTGGCGCTCGCGCGTGGATTTCAACACACGTTCAGGCTGCTGCTTTGCGGCATCGTCGTGGGCGTGGTTTTAGGCGCGCTTTGTTCGCTCACTTTGCTCCTTGACCCGGAAGTGATGCAATCGATGCAGACTTTTATGCTGGGCAGCACCAGTTATGTGGGTTGGAATTCGGTCATCATCATGGCCATTGGGTGGCTCGTTTGCATTGTGATTGCAACTCCCTTGGGACGATTCTTGGATGGCTTGTCGTTGGGCGAATCCACGGCGATCAGTTTGGGGTTGAATATCAGTTTGTTGCGTGCTGTGTTGGTCTGTGTTTTGGCGTTGGCGGTGGGCTTGTCCGTGGCCCAAACAGGCCTCATTGCCTTTGTTGGACTTGCCTCTCCTCATTTGGTGAGATCGATGGTGAAGGTGACCCACTCCCACTTGTTGTTAATTTCTAGCGCGATGGGCGCCGCTTTGCTGGGAGTCGCGGACGTGTTGGCCCGGTGCCTGCTTGCTCCTCGAGAGTTGCCCGTTGGCGTTTTGACCGCGGTACTTGGTGGTGGATACTTGTTGTGGTTGATGCAAAAAAGACAATTTCCCAGCGCTGGGGTTGAGCAATGAACTCGATTTGTACTCAAGACCTTGCGGTCGTATTTGGCCACAAAGAGGTGCTGAGTCACATCAATATCCAAATTAAAAAAGGGGTGTGGACGAGCATTGTGGGGCCCAATGGTTCAGGCAAAACCACACTGCTCAAGGTGCTGGCTGGCTTACAGGCCTGCAAGGGTGCCGTGACATTGCCAGATTTTGAGGCTCAAGATCATTCACGTCTTCAAAAAGCACAATATTTGGCGTGGATGGGGCAAGAACAGACGGGTGGCGATGATTTGAGTGTTTATGATGTCGCCATGCTTGGAAGAATCCCGCACTGTTCATGGCTGTCAGCGCCAAGTCAGCAAGATCATCAATCGGTGAAGAAGGCACTGCAGATGACCCATGCATGGGACTGGCGTTGTAGGCGCTTGGGGGAGTTGTCCGGTGGCGAGCGCCAAAGGGTGTTGCTTGCCAGAGTCTTGGCCGTGGAGTCTGAAATTGTGTTGATGGATGAGCCATTGAGTCATTTGGATCCACCGCATCAAGTGGATTGGCTCAATCTGGTCAAGCAACTCGTTGCAGAGCATAAAACAGTCGTCAGTGTGTTGCATGAGGTTTCGATGGCCTTGTTGGCTGATGAAATGTTGGTCATGGATCAAGGACAAATTCAACACCAAGGGTTGGTGACTGATCGCTTGACCCATCAAGCGATAGAGCGCGTGTTTGGTAACCGAATTCAAATTCAACAAGTGGCTGAGCGTTGGATCGCTTTGCCTTTGATTTAAAAGGATAGAGATGGAGATCAAACTCCCCCCCACAGAAAAACCCTATGAGACCTCGACTGGAGAGCGGCGTGGACTCATCATCGTCAACACGGGTGACGGCAAAGGCAAGAGCACCGCTGCCTTTGGACTGGCCATGAGAGCGCATGGACGCGGCAAGGCGGTGAAGATTTATCAATTCATGAAAGTGCCATCGGCACGCTTTGGTGAACACAGGGTGTTTGAGCAACTGGGCATCCCCATCGAGGGTTTGGGGGATGGTTTCAGCTGGAAAAGTCAAGACTTGGAGCATTCAGCACAGTTGGCCCGGGAAGGCTGGATCAAAGCACGGGACAGTATTTTGAGCGGCGAGTTTTTCATGGTGGTCCTCGATGAGATGACGTACCCACTCATTTTTGGCTGGCAAGGACTCGATGAGGTCATTCAGACGCTTAAAAATCGGCCCAAAGACGTGCATGTGGTCATTACGGGTAGAAATTGTCCACCTGAGATCGTTGAGTTGGCCGATACGGTGACAGAAATGAAGATGATCAAACACGCCTTCGAAGCGGGTGTTCCAGCGCAACGTGGAATTGAAGACTGATCTGGCGAGCTGCTGCGTTGAGCAATGGACTCATTGTTCAACTGTTTTCATGAATATCCATTCGAATCCTGAAAGGCTCTCCATTGTTGGCTAAATGCGTGATGGTGCTCGGAACAACGAGTGGTGCGGGCAAGAGTTGGCTAGCCACTGCATTGTGTCGTTGGTATGCTCGCCAAGGATTGAAAGTTGCACCATTCAAAGCACAAAACATGAGCAACAATGCGCGCGTTGTTCAAGCCTTTGACGCAGAAGGTGAGATCGGCAGCGCTCAGTATTACCAAGCCCTGGCCGCATGTTCACAGCCCGATATCCGAATGAACCCATTGCTGCTCAAACCTGAGCGCGATACCCACAGCCAAGTGGTGTTGATGGGTCAAGTGAATACTGAATTGACCAATACGCCTTGGAGGCAGAGAAGTGAAAAAGTTTGGCCCACCATTTCCGCGGCCTTGGATTCACTGAGAGAAGAATTCGATGTTGTCATCATCGAAGGTGCTGGCTCACCGGCTGAAATCAATTTGATGGCCAATGATATTGTCAATATGCGCGTGGCTCGATACGCCCAGGCCCAATGCTTGATGATTTGTGATATTGACCGTGGAGGAGCCTTTGCGCATTTGTATGGGACCTGGGCCTTGCTCGGACATGAGAACCAAGCGTTGATTCGAGGTTTTGTGTTGAATAAATTTCGTGGTGATCCATTGCTCTTGGCGCCTGCACCTGAGCAACTCAAAGAACTCACCGGGATTGATACGGTCGCAGTGTTGCCCATGTGGCGTGAGCACGGACTTCCACAAGAAGATGGTGTTTTTGATGATGCCACTGTGACTCACACAGAGAACACCAGAACCATTTATGTGATGTCCTACCCACAAATGAGCAACCTGGATGAATTTGAAGTGCTCACTAGAATTCCTGGAATTCGATTGGTTTGGGCTCGACTGACCCATGACTTGAGTGAGTTGAGTGCAAATGACTGGATCATCTTGCCGGGCTCGAAACTCACGAGCACGGATCTCTTGTGGCTAAAAAATCAGTCCTTGGATCAAATCATTTTGAGACATGCAAATCAAGGCGGAATGGTCCTGGGTATTTGTGGTGGCTTACAAATGTTGGGCCAAGTTTTGGAAGATCCTCATGGTATTGATGGCGCTGCGCTTGGGTTAGGGTTGCTCGAACTCAAGACCCGATTCGAAATCTCTAAAACCGTGAGGTCTTGTGAAGCTCAATTTACCGAGGTTGGTGAACCTTGGCATGCGTTGTCCCATTTGAGTTTCAAGGGGTTTGAAATTCACCATGGGCAAACCATCTGCGTTGAATGGATGGGGGAAACCGAGTCCAGCACCCTTGAACGCATTGCAGGTCTTGCTTGGCAAAACAGTTCAGGCAATGTTCTGGGGCTCTACGTGCATGGTCTATTTGAAAACCCCAATGTCTTGCGCAGTGTGTTGGATTATGATGGAACAACGTTGGATCAGGTGTTTGATGGTTTGGCGGATTTTTTGGAGCAACACATGGCGAGAAGCTTGCTCGATGGATTGATCGAATAGAGGGCGTCCATGCTTTTTCCGTGCTTGCCATCCCAGGTCTTGAAAAAAAGGAATGAGGACCCATTGCAGTGCATATCGATATTCAAGCGAACGTTGGTACATGGTTGGGTACTGTTGTTATTTGCCTGTTCTGCCCAAGAAGATGTCGTGATCGTGGGCGGTGTGAATATCAAGGATGAGTCACAAGTGGTGGAGTTCTTGCATGGAACTTGGTCTAGACAGTATGTCGAGGAAAACTTATCGATCAAGAAAACGCTGGCCTTGAAATCCGACGGAGATTTTATTGAGAGCGTGAGCATTTCCCCACCGAATTCGCCACCAGAACTGCATGAGCACTCGGGGACTTGGCTTTATGATGGGGCGAACATCAAAAGAACATATCGATTGATGGATGGACGACCACCGTCGAGGTTGAATTTGCCCTTTGTGACGTTTGAAGTCAAAATTGAAGGCAAGAATGAATTTGTTGGCATTGACCATATCCATCACCATGAAGTCCGATATAGTCGTTTGCCCAATTGAGCAAGACTCAAAACCACCATTGACATTGCGATATACGAAGCAACAGCAAAGTTGATTCACAAACAATGCAGAATTGATTGATACCACCATGACTGCCCATTTGATCTTATTTGCTGGACATGCCGGTGTCGGCAAGACGACCTTGGCCAAAAAAGCCATCACCACCATCATGACCAAAACCCAAGAGTCTTATTGCTTCTTGGACAAAGACACCGTTTACGGTCGATACAGCTCGAAAGTCATGTCCTTGACCACCGGGGACGGCAATGATCGAGATAGTCCCTTTTATTTGGAGAATCTTCGAGATCAAGAATACTTGGGGCTTTTTGACATTGTTCGTGAGAACATTGAAGTGGGCGTCAATGTCATATTGGTAGGTCCCTTTAGCAAAGAGATACAAAGCGGAGTCTTTTTTGACAGCTCTCAACTGGGCTTGCCTGCTACAACGCATATTCGCGTGGCTTGGATTGACCTGAGTCCAGATGAGGCGAGGAGACGCATTCAGCACAGAGATGATTCCAGAGACAACTGGAAAATCGAACATTGGTCTGAGTACGTCAAGCGCCGTGTTGAGCCTCCTCAAAACCCCAATCTATTTCGCTTTGACAATACGGTGTTTGATGAAAAGAAGTTCAACGATTTTATCGAGCGCTTGATCGACTAAGTTCTTGTGGGTAGGAAGACTTTTTTCTTGATCCGTGCCCAGAGGTCAAGCGGGAAGAGTCAAAAGTTCCATCAAGGGCTCGATGCGCGCAAGCCCCTCTAAGTTCCAAATCAAATTGCACAAGTCGCTTGACTGGGTTTGACCGATGATGGGTGCCATCAAATCGATGCATTTGTCTTGCAACTCAAGGCGATTCATGGGGTTGGGCGGTGTGCCTTTGACCGCCTGGGTGTAGTGCTCTAGTACGCTTGCATCTTTCAGGTGTATCGAAACAATGCCTTGGCGAGTGGGCATGTGTTTGGAGAGTTCATCGTTGCCTTCCAACTCAATGAGTTGGCGAACTTCAAGCACTTTGGGGTCTAGCATTCTGCCACGGTCATGGGCTGCCACAAAACTCATTTTTTTGTCGACCAACATCAGCGCCAAAATGTGTTGTAAACATATCTCAGGCATATCCCTGTTGTTCACTATGGTCAATGATTCATGGGGAATTTTGACCTTGATGGATGCAATGGCCGCCAAATCGATGGTGTGCTCTTTCAATAAGGCATCCATGCTATCCAATGGGGCTTGAATGGGTGAGCCCACAGACCAACGCTTGATGCTGGTGTTTAAAATTTCATAGCGTTGTCCAAGCTCTTGACCGAGCGCCATGCGCTCAGGAGTGCGTCCATAGGCATCATAAAAGCAGCGCTCACCCGAGAACACATCTTCTACGCCAGTAAACCCAAGCGACACCATGTGCGCAGCCGTCATCCCGTTTCTGGCTGCCATGCCACCAAAATCAAAGGCTTTTTCTACGTGGTCTTTGTCTCGCATCCAGCAAGATATCCCAGAAGCTTGTTGTGCGGCATAGGACATCAAATACCTGGCTTGCATGGCATTGATACCGGCCAAGGTTCCTGCTGCAGCCGCTGCGCCGAAATTGGGCCCAAACGTATGGGAAGAATGTCCGTCGGCGCGAAATTGATAGGGGTTGAGGGACTGGGTGAGACGGCAGCACACGTCATACCCCAGAGCCATGGCACGCATGACTTGGGCACCATTTCGGGCAAAGAGCTCAGCCGCGGCCAATGTGCTGGCCACAATGGCGCACCCAGGATGGGTGAGTGACTTGGCGTGAGAGTCATCCGTTTCATCGGCATGGGCAAACATGGCATTGGCCAAAGCCGCATTGATCGCCGTGCTGCGAAAAGGGGTTCCGATCACGGTGGCTTGAGCTGAGTTGACACCTTGTGCATGCAAAAAAGAGATGGCGAAACGACCTGCTGGCAAGCGCGTGCCTGAGACCATGGCCGCCAAGGTGTCGAGCATGTGAAATTTCACTTTTTCGCTCACCGCTTGGGGCAGATCTTGGTCTATGGCATTGGCAATATAGTCTGCCAACAAGGGCATGGGTGAAGCAAGTTCTGTGGGTGTTTGGATTGAAGACATGGTCGATCAGCCTTGGCACAAATCCAACAAGGGTTGGACAGAGGGCAATTCGTCCAATTGCCAGATGAGCGCAATGATTTGCTTGGCGCTGGATTGTGTGAGGCATGTTTTTGCGTTGTCGATGAACTTCTCTTCCAACTCACGATCTGAGAGTGGGTGTTGGACGGTGCCCAAAGCGTGCTCAATGGCAACTTCCCTTTGGTCATGATCCCAATAGATGGTCGCCCGCGCTTGGTCTCTACCCAGATTTTCATCACTGTTGATCGTGATGAGGTCTCGAATTTTGGTGACCACGGGGTCAGAGGCTTTGAGGTCGGTGTATTGCTCTATCCCAGCCCGACCTTCCACCAAGGCCACTGCAACACTGTGGTAAATGCTGAATTTGGAATGCAGTCCAGTCACAGGAGAGACAGTTCCTGTGATCGACAGCACGATGGGGTTGACATAAACCTCAATTTTACGCACTTGGTGCACATCGAAATTGCTTTGCTTGTGAAATTCGATCATGGCATCAATGGCAGGATGGATGACAACGCCGCAGGCATAGGGCTTAAAGCCGTTGCGTTCAATCTCCCAAGAAAGACCCAAGCCTTGGGTCATTTTTTCAGGCAATGATTGCTGGCTGTAGATCCGGCTGAATCCTCGCTTGCCATCAATGATTTCTTCACTGCTGTTAAAGCCCTTGGTGGCCAAGCGCGCGGCGAGCAGCCCATTCGATCCCGCACGTCCGGCATGGAATGACTTGCAAGAGGTTCCTCTGTTTTGCTGCATGCCACTGGCTTGTGTGCCAGCAATGCCCATGGCGTAAGTCAATTGTTGAGGCTCGAGCTTTAAGAGTTTGCCAACAGCCACGCTTGCAGCAAAGTGTCCCAAAGTACCCGTCAAATGCCAACCTTGGGCATGATGATTGGGAGCACTTTGTCCGACCCGCACTCCAGCTTCAAATCCGCAGATATACGCCAATAAGAAGTCTTGGCCAGAGCTCTTTTGGCGCTCTGATTCTGAAATAAGTGCTGACAGTGTGGGTGAACTCGCATGCAGAACCACGCCCCCCAGGTGGGTGTCGTCAAAATACAATAAAAGGCCCATTTGACCATTCACCAAAGGCGCATCAAGGTGCGAGAGTTTGAATGATCGACCAAGGACTGTGGATTGTGGTGACGAATCGTTGTCTTGTAAAACCTCGATCAAGGGTTCAATGGAAGGATGGTGGCTGGCTGCCAACGCGCATCCCAACCAATCCAAGACGCCGCGTTTGGCAGCGTGAATGGCCTCTGGGGAAAGGTCCTTGAACTGTTGATCAACGATGAATTGTGTAAATTGTTGGGTGAGACTGGGTTCATCCCCAGTTTTGATGTGCATGCTCATGTGATGGTCTTACTCTGCAATGATGTTGGCTTTTCGAATGATGTCTGTCCAGCGTTTGGTCTCGGATTCCAGCACCTCGGACGCTTCTTTTCCACTAAAAGACGCGGCTTGCATATCGTAGTGCTTGAGCATCTCCAGCATATTGCCTGAACGCATGGTTTGATCTGCTGCGAGCTGGAGCTTTTTCATGGTATCGACGGGGGTACCGATTTGCGCGAATACACCATACCAACCGGCAACTTCAAAGTCTTTTAAACCCGATTCATTGAGCGTTGGCACCTCTGGCATGGAGTTGTTGCGAGACACAGAGGTCAATGCCAAGGCGCGGATACGTTTTGATTGTATTTGGGGCCGCATTTCAGAAATGGAGCCAAACATCATTTCCACATCTCCGGCCATCAATGCATTGAGTGCCGGCCCCGCTCCTTTGTAGGGGACATGAACCACGTCCACCATGGCTCTATTTTTGAACGACTCTGCCGCCAAATGAATGGCCGATCCTGATCCAGCAGAGGAATAATTGAATTTGCCTGGATTGAGTTTGAGTAAAGTGATCAGTTCAGCAATGTTTTTGGCTGAAAAATCTTGCTTGACCACCAAAACATAGGCTGATCGCCCAATCAGGGTGATGCCTTCAAACTGCTTGGCATTGGCGCCAGATTTTGGGTAGAGTGCAGGTGCCGCAGCCGTTGCAATATTGCCCAATAACAAGGTGTACCCGTCTGCCGGTGCATTGGCGGCGGCAAGCATGCCAATGGCTCCACCAGACCCCGGTTTGTTTTCAATGACAACAGGTTGACCCAAGCTCTTGCTGTACTCGAGTGAAAAAAGACGTGCGATTCCATCGACAGCACCAGCGGGTGCAAACGGGACGATCAGTCGGATGGCGTGATCAGGGTATTCGGCCCAAGACTTTGTTGTCATGAGCACCAACCATCCCAATGCTGTACAAGTCAATATTCGGTGAAAAGCCTTGCCCAAGGACTTGAAGGCCAATGTCATGGTGATAATTTCGTTCATATGGCGGTTTATGTTGATCTGTTGGCTCAAAGAATTGAAATACTTGAAAATTCGTTCAATCCTTGTGCATCCATTCTAAACAAAAGACAATTTTGCATTGATGGCGATTTTTCAATGGATGCGTTGAAGATATGCTGTCAATCAATGCTTATGCGGCGGATTGATCAATGAAATCGTGAATTAGCAACTCCAATGCAACATTGACGTTGATCAAGACTCTTTCCAGTTGAGCTTGATCGCTTGATTTTTTGGACCAATTCAATGATGCTTCATAAACGGGTTTGAGCTCATGGAGTTGGAATCCTTCAATGTCAACCCCCTCATTCTCTAAAATTTGAACCAGCAAAAGGGTCGAGAAAAAGAACAATCGGTAGTAGAGCGAGATGCAGGCCTCGTTGCTAAAGAGGTGATCTTGAACATAAGAGAAAAATAAATTTTCAACCTGCGCTTTGACCTGAACTTTCTCAAAGGGGATGTCGAATTCGTTGTCTAAAGAGCGTTTAGAAATTAACCATTGCTTCTCACAATACCGGCGTCGTTCAGATGGGGCCATCATTTCTTTCTAAGATGGCGTGCATCCTAGCATTGAAATGAGGCGTACAAATCAACAATTGAAGCCACAAAGGCCGGTCAATCCTTCTTGAGAAAGCCTAGGGTGAAGGTGTCAGAGGTTTTTTGTAGCGGCGCTGGCCAAGCATTGACACCAAGATTCACTCAACTCGATTGTTTCTTTGATGAAACATGGTATGTGACTTGACGTTGTGCGTCTTTGACCTGAAGGGTGCAATGTTGCCTGAGTTCATAACTTTCGATTTTTGAACATCGATTGGCATCCATGTAATAGATGGCTTGGCAATAGAGTTTTTTTGAACCCGGCTCCTCAGTGGTACAGGGGTCCGTGGTGGAACTCCACGCATTCATGGCACTCAAGAGTAAGCCCAATGAAAGGCCACCATATTTAAGCATTGACGAGTAAGAATTCACAGGCTTTCAAGATAATGACGATGTTGTAATTATTACATAATCGTCATTTAACTCAAAACAAAGTTGTTATTGATCAAAAAATTTCGCATTGATAGCAATCACTAAAATAATGCTAAAGTATAAATAATATGGGTTGTCATCGGTTATATTCAATGAAAACCAAACAGAGGAGACGCACCAATGAAGAGTTCACAATTGTTCAATCTCAAAATCTACCAACCTTGGGTATTGATTCAGCTTCTGATGTTGACCCTCTCACAAGTGAGCGTTGCACAAACAACTCCACCGCCAACCGTTCGGTTGCGTGGTGAGGTGACTCAAGTCAATCCGCAGCAATTGGTAATCAAAGACCGAAGTGGTGAGTCATTGGTCGTCTCGATTGGAGAAAATATTCCTGTCTCCGAGGCTTATCCAGTGGGCATTGAAACGATTCAGCCCAACTCATTCATCGGAACAGCGGCAGTGCCTGGTAGCGATGGAACGTTGAACGCCTTGGAAGTATTGGTGTTCCCTGAAGCTGCTAGAGGAACGGGCGAAGGTCATTTCCCTTGGGATTTGCAGCCAGGCAGCACCATGACCAACGCCACAGTCAGCAAAGTCGCTCCCAGCTCTTCCAGCTATGAAATGCAACTACAGTACAAAGGGGGTGAAAAGGCGGTAATGATTCCCAAGGGCGTCCCTATTGTTTCTATACGGCCAGGTAATCAAGCACTGTTGGTTCCTGGTGCCCAAGTGGTGATTGTTGCCAAAAAGGATGCTGGCAATTGGGTTGCAGTTCGGGTGACCACAGGCAAGAATGGCTTTAAGCCACCCATGTAAACAATTGAATTCTTCGATTTTTGGTTTTGCGACTAGGCAGCCCCCGGCAATCCGTCAGGTCAAGTCTGTCTTTTCAATCCTGCGACTTGTTATGATCGAAAATTAATAAGTCGCATGGATTTCAATACATCCACCCATTGATTGAATTGAAGTTAGTCATGTCATAAAAGGATGGCGATTTGAAGCTCAAACATCTCACGTTGCTGATGGTGATGTTGGTTTTTTTTAGTTCGACCAAGGCCGCATCTCAATGGCCTGTCATGGCTGATCAAGGCATGGTGGTCAGTGCACACCATCTCGCCACAAAAGTTGGTGTGAATGTATTAAAGCAAGGTGGCAATGCAGTGGATGCTGCAATTGCTACCGCTTATGCGTTGGCCGTAGTGTATCCAGCAGCTGGCAATTTGGGCGGTGGTGGTTTCATGACCGTACGAATGTCGTCTGGAGAAAAGTCGTTCCTCGACTTTCGAGAAAAAGCCCCTTTAACTGCAGATCAGTCTATGTACTTAGATTCATTGGGACAAGTGATCAAGGGTAAAAGTACAAAGGGGCACTTGGCAGTTGCCGTGCCAGGAACTGTAGCTGGATTGGAGAGCGCAAGAATTCGATTTGCCACAAAGTCGCGATCGCAATTGATCAATCCAGCAATCAAACTTGCAAGGTCAGGCTTTGTATTGGAAGGTGGCGATGTCGAGATGCTTCAATTGGCCACAGACGATTTTAAACAAGACGAAGGTTTGAGCAAAATTTTCCTCCACCATGGCGAACCATTCAAAGAAGGAGATAGGCTCATTCAATCAGCTTTAGGCAAGACACTAGAAAGAATCAAGCGCAATGGCTCAGATGGTTTTTACAAAGGGATCACAGCCAAAGAGTTCGTCAACGCTAGCCGCAATGGAGGAGGGATCATTACAGCTGAAGATTTGAATCAGTACGAGACACGCGTATTGCCTCCAGTTGAATGTGATTACAGGGGATATCACTTAATTTCAGCACCCCCTCCAAGTTCAGGCGGTGTCATTTTGTGCGAAATGCTGAAGATACTAGAGACGTATTCGCTGAAAAGTTATGGATTCAATTCGGCCAAAACTGTGCATGTGATGGTGGAGGCAATGCGTCATGCATATCACGATAGAAATACGCTCTTAGGCGATCCAGCTTTTGTTGATAATCCAATAGACTATCTTTTGAGCCAGAAACACATAGATGATTTAAGAAATCAAATCCAAGATTCAATGGCAACACCCTCAATTAGCCCAAACCCAATCACTGAGTGGAATGAAGGAGTCAATACCACCCATTTTTCAGTGGTGGATCGATGGGGGAATGCCGTTTCTATGACTTACACCCTCAATGCTTGGTTTGGTGCCAAGGTACTTGCCGGCAAGACCGGCGTGATACTCAATGATGAAATGGATGATTTCACAATCAAGTTAGGAGAACCGAATCAGTTCAAACTAATTCAAGGTAATGCCAATCAAATTCAACCAGGTAAAAGACCACTGTCGTCCATGACTCCGACAATTGTTACGAAAGATGGTGAAGTCGTAATGATCCTTGGAACGCCAGGGGGCAGTCGAATCATTACAGCAGTGCTGCAAACAATGATAAACGTGATTGACTTTGATATGAACATACAAGAGGCAGTCGATGCTCCTAGGTTTCATCATCAATGGTTACCTGACCAAATATTTGCGGAAAATAGATCGTTATCAATCGATACGTCAAAGCTATTGCAAGGCTGGGGCTATCATATTGTTTGGTCAGGCCAAGCAAATCATATGGCTGCAATTTACGTAAATACCATAAAAATGGAAAAGAGCGGTCTTCTCTTCAAACGATTCAGTGGAGCAAATGATTCTCGAAAGCGCACGGGACTAGCGCTAGGTTATTAAGATGGATTATCTGGGTAATTACCCCACGTAACTTAACATATAATGTATTTAAGTGTTGCCCGAGTGGTGAAATTGGTAGACACAGCGGACTTAAAATCCGCCGCTTTCGTTCATAGCGGGCGTACCGGTTCGATTCCGGTCTCGGGCACCAATTATTGAGTTTCTATTTTTCTCATTGGCTAAAACTTCTTGCAGTTCAGTGCTTCTAATCGATGATTAATCGCGTAAA
>CAIPFK010000055.1 GCA_903864315.1 uncultured Burkholderiales bacterium
CCACTGCGCGTCGCGCTGGGCCAAATAGTCGTTCACAGTGACCACATGCACGCCCTTGTCCGCCAAAGCATTCAAGTACACCGCCAACGTGGCCGTGAGGGTCTTGCCTTCGCCCGTGCGCATCTCGGCAATTTTGCCTTGATGCAGCGCCATCCCGCCCACCATTTGCACATCGAAGTGCCGCATTTTCATGGACCGCACCGATGCCTCGCGCACCAAGGCGAAGGCCTCGGGGAGCAAATCATCCAAGGATTCCCCTGCACTCACCCGAGCCTTGAACGACTGGGTTTTGGGCGCAAAATCATCATCTTGGAGGGCTTGGCAAGAAGCCTCTAACGCATTGATGCGCTCCAAGGTTTTGCGGTACTGTTTGAGCAAACGCTCATTGCGTGAGCCAAAGATGGAGGTGAGTAAATTGAAAGCCATGTCGACGATTTCGAACACGCCAGGTCACCCAGGGCAAAACCACCCCACGTGCAGGACGTGTCACACTTTCCTATGAGTAATCCAAGGATTTTAACGCCCAAACAAGTCTGCATTCCGACCCCAAGAAAAGCGATCAGGACTTGGTGACTTGCGTGTTTCTCGATTCAACGCCTCATAGTTAACCCTCTCAGGTTCACGGGCTTGATCAACTGGGCCTGGCGGGTGGATGTCCGAGACGAGTTGTCCGAACACGTGGAGTCAGGCGCGCAAGTTGTCATTTGAACGGGTTGGCCACCCACGGCCTGATCGGCGCAGGACATCAAGGGTATCCACAATGTCCCTCCCCAAGCTGATTGGGTCTGGCGCCTAAGGGTTTTCTTTGAAACAATCCACAAGTCTATGGCGGTCAATGGGCGGTCCCCCCAAAAGAGGTGTGGTTTTCATGAGCTGCTTCGTGCCTGTTCCTGGGATTGGCCCAGAAAACTGGACTGACCTTGTCAAAGCGGGTGATCGCAATAGACAGGCTTAAATTAAATCAATAGTAGTACAAAAAATGATTCTATTTTGATTGGCCGAATTGAATGATTTTGATTGGCACTTCAACCCTTCGCTGCTGAGTGGATAATCTCACCATGACCAAGCCCAGCACCAGTTCCAGTTCCAGCTCAGTAGGTCCACACACACAGACCCCGGAGGCAGCCCAAGAAGTCAACGGGCATTTGAATGAAACGCTGGGGCAGCCCGTGCCGTCTGGGGTCTTGTCTGAACCCTTGAAGCCGGGTCTCGCAAGCGATTTCTCCCACGCTCCTGCCATGTCTGGTGTGACTGGGCAAGTCAAACCCTCGACCATGCTGGCTTTTGCGGCACTGGGGTTTGGCTCCAAACCCCGAAGTGCACCGCGCTACACCCACGAGGCGCAAGCCGTTTTGAACGCCGCCGAGCGCGCGCCTGGCTTGGGCTCCTTGATGGCCACGGCACAAAGGAATCAAAAACGCCTCATGCTCCTCAAAGGGGTGGTCCCACCCATCATCTTGGGCCAATTGAGTGCAGGCAACTTGGAGCAAGGGGTGTGGTGCTTGATGCTCAAAAGCCCTGCAGCAGCGGGCAAATTGCGC